>JAYEJT010000063.1:0-15774 GCA_034660675.1 Elusimicrobiota bacterium | reverse complement strand
TTTTTATTTGTCATTAAATATCGACTTGTTGTAAAATCGCTTTAACCTTATTCACTACCTGATCTCTCGATGGGGTTTCATCTTTTTTAAATTCTCTTACTAAAACAGATAGTTTAAATAATGCCTCTAAGGACTCTATTTCAATCGGTTCAATCACCGGTAGTTTTTCCATTAATCTCTTTATCTCGTCCATTGTTGTTTTACAATCTATGCCGTATATATCCTGTTTTATGAATTTTAATGTCCCCACTACATTTACGGTTTTTTGTCTTATGTATCTTCTTTTAAGCTCTTCTAGCAAGTCATAAGTCTGATCTAACTTAATTTTTTCTTCAATCTTTAAAAAATCTTCTTCAATTTCTTTCTTATTATTATATCCCATTTCTCTTTCCTCCTGTTCGCAACCTCGCCTTGCTCTAACAATTATTATATTTACTTCAGGTAATAGTCAATATGAGCAATATGGGAATGGCAATTAGAGACTTAAGCTTCCCCCCATCATTAGGACAAAAAACAGGGAAAATTAAGTGTATGTCTTCAAAAACAATGGGACACTCCGCGCATAAAAATATGAGACATTAAATCTATCCCAAAGTTGCTGAAGTCAAACACTTCAGGCCTGCGAAAAATCAGTGTTCTCTTGTGTTCCGGAGCCGCCGCGGTTTTGTCCGCGGCGGCCCGGTTTCTGTTAATTCTTTTTGTCTTTTTTTTCTTTTGCCTTATTGCCTTTGCGGATTGAAGCCCGCACTGTTCCTCTTTTTCCGAACTCCGGCAAATCGGGTTCCCTGTGATTCAGCATCTTTTTCCTCCCTTTATTCCCGCGCATTATAAGAAGCGCGCGGCCTATATCTTATCCACCTCCACAAACTTGGCAAGAATATCGTCCGCTTCCATCAGAAGATGTTCCTTGCCTTCAAGCTTTATTTCCGTTCCCGAAAATTCCTTGAAAATAACCCTGTCCCCAACAGCAAGAGACTTTGTGGCATCCGAAGCAATGGCCGCGATCGTTCCCCCCGTCTTTTTTTCATCCACTGTTCCGGGCACGATTATTCCGCTCGCGGTCTTCCGCTCCTTCTTTTCTTCAACTTTCAGCAACACATAGCCGTTAACCGGCTGAATCTTATCCATTTTTCCTCCTAAACTCAACGTATTCCAAGCAAAGAATCAATCCTCGCCTGGTTAAAACCAACAACAAAAGACCCGTTTATATTAATCTGCGGCGTACCGGTTTGACCTGTTTTTTTCACAAGCCTATCCGCCTCCGCTGGTTTTCTGGAAACATTCACTTCCCTGAAAACCTGTTTTTGCTCTCTTAAATACGATTTGGCCCTGTTGCACCACGGACAACCGTCAGAAGTGTAAACAACGATCCGGTTGGTTTTTTTAGCTCCTTCCGAACCTGAAGCGCCGTAATCCATAAACAAAGCATCGTAATATTCCTTCGTCTGAAGACCGTATATCACATTAATTTTCCGGCGGTCTTTGAAAACCAGAACAGCCGGCACAGAATTAATGCCGTAAACACCGTGTATGTCCGCAACCTTTCCCGCGTCAACAGAACAAACCGTGACACCCTTATTTGAATTCGCGAAATTTTCCAGCACATCAAGCGCCTTCACGCTTTTCGCGGAACTCTCCGTATAAAAGACCGTAAGAAAAAGGCCCTTGCCCGACGAAAGAATCCCTTCAAAATCCTCTTTGCTTCTCACCTCTAACATATCCCCCCCTGTTTTAAAAACCGCGTTTCACTCTGAAATATATATTATCGTTTTCCGTGAACTGTCCAAAAAATGTGTGAACGTTTTCTCCGCCGAAAATGTTCGCGCCCGTCTCAAAAAACAGGCTGTCACTGGCCTGATAGCTCACTTTCGGCCTCAGATACATGTCTTTATCCGTCGGCGAATAAAACACAAAGGCCGACATCACAAGGTTCTGCTTCATGGCGCTCTTCGTAAGACGCATCGTCAAAAGCCGCCTGTTCTCGTCTTTGGCCGTCACACCCGGAAACAAAGAAGAAACATAGTTCCCGTAATCCTCAATGTGTTCCGTGTAAAACTGCATGGAAAGCATGAGGTTCTTCATCAGTTCATGCTCATAACCGGCGAGAAACCTGACCTCGCCGTTTCTGATCATCGGGTTATCGCCATCTCTGTCGTCCATAGAATCGTATTTACCGGCTTCCGCGTTCGCTATTCCGTTTAAAAAATTCCACCTTGCACTCACGCCCAGAACACGCAAAGACGGAAACACTGCTTTGCCTCCCGCAGACATGCCCGCCGGGCTTTTCCAGAAACCCTCATAGCCGTACAGCGCGGTTTCCACGCCGTGGAAATTCCTGTACAGCCTCAGCGCTGTTTCAGAATCCCCGAACCAGTCATCCGGTTTTTCCGTTAGCGCCACAGCGTTCCGTCCGGCAATGGCGCCGAGGGTACCGTTCCAGTAGGATATTCTTTCGCCGGTTATATACCTGTCAGAATCAAACTGCGGCGTGTACACAGCATCAGCGTTAATAAGCGGTGAAAAAAAGCTCATCTTCAAAGCGTCCGATGGAGCTTTCAGATACTCGCTCTGACGCCCCGAAAAAAAAGACACCCAGTCTTTCGGGAACATATCGTTTATGAAAATCATGTCCCCCGTTCCCCATGTGAGAATCTGACGCCCTGATTTTAAATCCATAAAATCCAGGGGCGAAAACGAAAAATTGAACTCCCTCAAATCCAGCCAGCCCTCACCGCCGGAAAGATCAACGGAATGGTCATCCTCCATATCGTCATAAAGAAAATCCGCCTTTATGATAACGGAGCCCGGACCCATGTCGCCGTTCAAATCAGCCTGCAAACGCGTCTCCGATAAAGACCTGCCGGCCTCGTGCGGGTCATCGGAAGTCCTGTAACCCGCCCCTGCCTCAACAAAACCGTGTATATCCGCGAATGCGGCCGCGGTCGCGTTAAAACCCGTCAACAGCGCCGTAAAAAACAGCGCCACCGCATAAAATCCGATCTTCTTCATTTCCTGGCCTCCCTCGGAGGACGCCTCAGATAACGCTCTGTGAAAACGCTTTTCTTCAGCCCTATGTTGTATTTTATGTTTTTGAATTCCAGAGATGTCACGCTGCCGGATATGTGATTCGTCACTCTGGCTTTTACAACCGTCGGTATATCATCTATGTTTTCCACAGAAAGAGCCTCCACGGTTCTGTACAATTCCCCTGATTTATCCAGATACTCTGTTTTCATCGGCACAAAGTTCTGCTTGTCTATCCACACCTTGTACGAGCTGAATTCCACCGCGTCCGCGTCTTTGGGCCTGTTGTTGATAATATAGCGAGTGTCTGTCCCTTCAAGCAATTCATGACTGTCCTCGCCAAGGCCGCGCCCTGACACATCCTCGTACATATAGTCCGAACCCGCAAAACTTGTCCTCTTGTCGGAAGCCGCGATTCGTTTCACCAGATCCAGCGCGGGAAGATACAGCCACCTGTCGTCACCCTTATCTATATTTTTCCACACGATGAAAACCATCTTTCGCACATCCGACGGTTTTCTGAAATACACATAGAAATACTGCTTTCCGCCGTCGCTCTCGTCCTTCCTCAGGATTGTGAATTCCCTTTCCCTCACACGGCCGAGCTTGTCCTTTATCGTCATTCTGACAGCCGATCTTCCGTCATCACCGCCGTAGTAAGCGGCGTTATTGGCCTTTCTCACCACTTCATCAACGGCAAGTTTTCCCGTTCCCGCACTCAGCTGCGCCGCAAAGCAAACCAAAGCCGCGCTCGTTAACAATTTTTTAATTTTCATCTGTTTTTCCTCCTGTTTTTTTTTCTAAATTTGCATTTTTCTTTTTTCGAAAGTTTTACGCACACAAAAGCCGACAATCCTGCGAAAACAAACATCAGCAATCCCGTTTGCACAAAGCCTATCTTCTGATAAAGGTTAAAGTTTATCACCGCCACAGCCGCCAGCGTCACCGACGAAACGGTGCACGCTCTGCGGTTGCAGAAAAACAACCTGCTGGTATGATGTGGAAAAAGCTGTTTCGCGAAAATTTTCATCAGCGCCGGCAGAATGAGCAGCGTCGTGATACCGGCCACAAACAAAATCGTCGCGAGAAACACCCCGACAGTCTTATAAGGCACGAGCGGCGCCGCAAGAAGCGGCAGGAAACCCACCGCTATAACAATGATGTTGCGCGAGATCGCCCTCGCCGGCTCATGAAACATCTTTATTGTCGTGTTCCGCCATGACATCGTCCCCACTTTTGTCGCGCGGGAACGCATAAGAAAATGTATGGCAAAATCCACGGCCAGCCCCAGCGTCAGAGAAGAAAGAATCGCTATGGGCATATCATAATCTTTTCCGGCGATACCGACTATGCCGTATATAAAAGCTATCGTCACCGTCAGCGGAATCATCGCCAGAATTCCCCACAGGGCCGAACGGAACTCCACCGTCAGCATAAGGAACACCACAAGGAAACTTCCTGCAAAAGCCTTCATCATTCCCTTGACCATCTTGTTCTGCCATATGACGTTTATGTATGTCAGGCCGAACCATTTGTGTGTCAATTTCACGGGAGGCGGGTTTTCGACTATAAAATTCTCCATTGAATCTACAACCTTGAGCATGTCCCTGTTGTTGCCGCTCTTGAGCTGTACCCATATGCTTGTCTTCTTATAATCCGGCGTGACAAAATGCCAGAGATCCTGCGGCCTGTGGCTGTTCTGATATGTGAGAAGACACTGAGCGACGCCCTCCGCCGAATCGGGAAGACTGAAATGACTGCCATTTCCCGAAAGCAGCTCGCGGTAAACCGTCTTCACGATATCGGCTATGGAATTGGATTTACCGACAACACCGGTTGTCAGCATATGTGCCTGCAATTTCCCTATGTAAGCGAGCACTTCCGGATTTTTGAACACATCACCGCTCTGTTTTTCTTTTGCCGCAAATGAATAAACCTCGTCCCACGCGTCATAAGCGTCATCAGAAGCTTCCTCCAGTTTTCTGTCGGCAAAATCAAGAAGCCTATCCACAAATTCTTTTTTGGTCTGAACGCCGGAAAGTTTCATTATCTCTTTTTCTGTTTCATCAAAGGCTTTCCTTATTCCGGGAACACCGCCGTGTTTCCGGTGAAGCCTGCTTTTTACGGTCAGTTTTTTCACATAATCCACGCTGAGTTTCTCATTATCCGCTGAGACTCCCTCCAGCTGAAAATAAGCCATGTAGGTGCCGCCGAAATGTTTGTTCAGTTCCTTATCGGCAACACGTATGGGATGTGACGGGGCAAACCATTTCACGGGATTATCGTTAATTTGAATCTTTGACATCCCGTAAACGGCTATTAGCATCACAATCATTGCCCCCGCCACGATCCAACGGGATTTATAATAGGAGAACAGGCCGGTGCGCGAAATAAAACGCGCCATAGCCGGCCTCTTACCGCCGGTGGTTTTAATGCCGAAATTATCAAGCGTTGACGTCTGGAGCAGCATTATGTACGCCGGAATAAAAGTTATCGTCAGCAGCCAGGAAAACATTATTCCCAGGCCTATGAAAATGCCGAACACCTGCACCGGCGGAATGGGCGTGAGAGCCAGCGAAAGAAACCCCACCATGGAAGTCAGCGAAGTGTAGAGCATGGGCATAAAAAGCTCACCCATAACTTCCGTCAGCGTTTTTTCCCTGTCCTTCAACTTCGGATATCTGTCAAAAAATTCGGAAAGTATGTGCACCGAATTCAGCACCGCTATGGGCATGATGAATATGGGAATCATGGAACTCATTATATGAATCGTGTTGCCCGTTATCACCAGCAGACCCATCGTCACCGCCACAGACACCAGGGCCAGAATCATGGGCGAGATGATCAGCACGAGTTTTTTAAAAAAATACAGAAGCAGCAGAAAAATGACCAGCATCGCCATGGGAGCCGAAACGGCCATCTGTTTGAACATCTCCACCCCGAAAGTGTCGTTGGCAACCGGCAGCCCCGTTATAAAATATCTGTCATCCCCCTCAAGAGTTTTTATCTTTTCCTGGAGCGCGGAAGACACTTTGTAACTCACCTTTTTGGAAGTGAGCGGCAGATACAGACACACGGCTTTGCCGTTTTCCGAAATAAGAGTGCCGTTCAAAAACGGAATCCTTTCGGCGTTTTTGCGTATCCTCATCGCCTCAGCTTCGGACGCCGGCGCCTCGGACATAAGCCATTCAAACTTCACCTCGCCCGGCGAGCCCTGACTTATGCTGTCAACGGTGCTGGGAGCGATGATATCGGCCGAAATAACGCCCTCGGACGGCTGAGAAGAATCTGCCGCCGGCCAGTTCAGCGTCTTCGCGAACTCCGCCAGCTCAAAAACATTTTCGAGAGACTCCTTGTTAAACACGCCGTTGGCGGCTTTTTCGTTTGTCACGCCCACAACCAGCATATCATAGAGAGCAAATTCCTTTTTGCTGCTGTTATGAAACAATCTTATGGGCTCATCCGCAGGCAGCATGTTCTCGGGATCGGTATCCACCTTCATTGCCTTCAGAAAATGAAAGCTTTGCGGCCACACCGTCGGCAGCGCAGTCAACGTCACCATAAACACGGTCACCACCGCCACAATCCAGACTATTTCCTTTGCGTTATGCATGGAAAATTTTATAATACCTTTATCCAATTTCATCTTTACCACCAAAAAACTTCCGCGCGCTATTTCATATCACACTTGATTTCAAAAATTCTGATTATCTTCTTAACGCGGTCGTCCGTCACTTTGTAACATATGCTGACGCCGTGCTTTTCCGCTTCAATGATATTGCGGCTTTTTAAAATAGACAGATGCTGCGATATGGTTGACTGCGGTAAATTGAGGCTCTCAACGATCCTGTTGACATTGCACTCGTTATCACACATCAGCCCCGCCACGATCTGCATGCGCACGGGATGTCCCAGCGCCTTTAAAATATCCGCGCACCTGTCGATCTCTTTTCCCTGTGTCATTTTAAACCTCCTAAATATCGTTATATTCGGATAATACGATATAACATTTTATTTGTCAACCCCCTGTTTAATTTCACAATAAAATACCGTCGAAAAACGAAAGCCGCAGCCCGCGCCGCCCGCGGGCATTTTTTGATTAATGCGCATCAGCCCTGTCCCCTGCAGCGGTTTCACAAGAAATCGTTTAGGTATTTAAACAACGGGAATACCGGTCTTTGACTATCCTATTTTTTCAGGAGTTTTTCAAAAGCGCCGCGGTCTTTTTCACGCGCTTTTATAAGTATCTTCGCGCAGGCGTTAGCGTCGGACATCGCGTCGTGATGGTTGAGCTTTATTCCCAGCACCCTGCAAACGTTATCCAGTGTCGCCGGTTTTATGTTCAGCACCTTTCTGGACGCCTGCACCGTGCAGACAAAAGGCGCCGACGGCATTTCCGCGCCAGCCCTCTCACAGCACACTCTCAGAACCGTTCTGTCGAAACCTTTGTTGTGCGCGGCCAGATAATCGGCTCCGTGAAACTTTGCGGCGAGCTCCGTCCACAGTTCCCCGAAAGTCGGAGCGTCTTTCACATCATCCCAGCATATACCGTGTATATCTGTAAACATGAATTCCCGTCTCGGGGGCCTTATTAGATAATGAGCCCTGTCCGTGATCGTGTTTCCCTCTATCCTGACAATACCTATGGCACAGGCGCTGTCGGGACCGCGATCCGCCGTCTCAAAATCAATAGCGGTAAAACTGGTCATGCTGTTATTTCCGCAACAAACTTACAATGAACCGCGGCTCCGGGCTTACGCAAAATTTCCCTTTGATAACCGGCCTAAAATTCCGCATGTTTGTTTTCGGTAATATTTTTTTTACCCATTTCCGCAAGATACGTTTCAAAATCCGCAGTCTGCTGAGACAACCATTCTTCCTGCTTCTGTGCAACCGGCATTTTGCGATCTTTTTTCATCATATTTTTTAAGGCCCGCATTTCTCTTTCCGCGCTTTCCTGTTTGTTTTCCGCAATTTCCCGTTTATTTTCCGCTTCCTCAAATCTCCGTTTGAATTTTTTCAGCACCGCGGCAACACGGTTTCCCCATGCGGCCCGGTCAGAAGCACGCTTCTTTGCAAGCTCTGTCGCCGTCGGGGCATTGCCTTTTTCCACTTCCTCCAGCGTCAGCAGGAATTCATTGTACTTCCGGGCCAGCCATTTCTCCTGGTCACCAAAAGCAGCTTCTCTGTTTTCTTCCGCATCAGTATTATTCGGCTCCTTATCAGATAAATTCCGCGCCGCGCGGGCTTCTCTGAGTTCCTGTCCGAGCCGCTCCAGTTCTGCCGCCTGTTTTATGTTTAACGATTCCGCATCAGTCAGTTTCCCTCCAAGCTGCTGCAGTTCGGCGGCCTGTTTTCTGCTGAACTTTTTGGTCCCGGAAAGTTTTTTACGGATTGACAACTCCCTGCCGGAACGCATAATATTTTCCTGTACCGACGCCTCGCAGCGTTGTTCCAGCTCAACCTTATCCATACGCAATTTGCCGAGTTCAGCCCCGGCAGACTCAAACTCTGCCCGGACTTTCTTCATTTCATCTTCGTAAAAAGCTGTTTTTTTACTGAATTCTTTTTCCAGCTCTGCTTTCAAATCGGCCCTTGTTTCTTCAATCCAGGATTCATTATCCTCCGCGATTTTTGCTTTCTCGCTCCGCACCCGCCTGCCCTCATCGGCATAATGTTCTTTCAGGGCCTGCCGGATTTTTTCCTGTTCTTCTTCCTTGATTTTGACAGCATTTTCTTTTTCACGGCGCATCAGCCGTATTCTTTTGTCAAAATCGGCCTTCAAATCTGCTATCTCTTTGTCCTTGTTCCTCACTCCCGAACGAACAGCGCTCTCTTTCTCACTCCGCAAGCCGTTCAGCTCCATGTTAAATTTCGCCGTCAGATCCTCTCTCAGCTGCTCTTTAGCGGCTTCACCGTCTTTCAGGTCCCGTTCTTTTTCCAGCCGCAGTTCGTCCAGTTTTTTATCAAACTCCGACTGCAGTTCGTTTTTCAGGCTCGTCTTGTCTTCTTCGGCCGCCTTTAAAGCGCTCTCTTTCTCACTCCGCAAGCCGTTCAGCTCCATGTTAAATTTCGCCGTCAGATCCTCTCTCAATCTCAACTTTCCGTCTTCGCTTAATTTCAGGGCACGTTCGTTTTCCATGCGCAGTATTTGCATTTTTTTATTGAATTCCGCACTCATAGCTGCTTTTAAATTTGCCATCTCTTCTTCTTTATTCCTGATGTCCATTTCATTCCGGAGCCTCAAAACATGTAGTTTATCCGCGGTACCGTCAAGCTCCCGCCGGGTTTGCTGAAGATTATTTGAAAGAGATTCTATTTGTTCCTTAAGTGTTTCCACCATAAAACGGGATGAAGCCGCCATGTTCTCCCCGCGTGAAATTTTTCTTAATTCGTACTGAAGATCCCGCACCCTGAACTTCAGCTTAACATTGGATTCTATAAAGCTGACTCTCTGTTCTCTGTCTTGACGCCTGTCTTCATAGACTGAATTCATTCTGTCAGAAAACACCCTTCTGCCCCCCAAAAACGGCAAGAGCTGATCTTTCTCGCGAAACACCCTGCTTCACAAAAAACAATTTTGCATATATGAACAACATAATGTTATTTTATCATAAAAATGCCCTTGCGTGAAGAAAAAAGGAGCGGAAATCAGCTCAATAAAACAGAAAAACTGTGTTTAGCGTTTCTACGGCTCTCAAGCAGAAAGCGCATTGACTCCGCGCGCTGTTATATCAGGAAGTTTTTAAAGAGCCGTTGCGTAAATGCAAAACAGCGGCGGAACCGGCAAGATCACGGTTGTGAGTAACAAAAAGCACCGCTGCCGCACTGCGGTCAAGAAAACGCGTCAGGGCCTGCATGACAAGAGATGCGTTTTCCTCATCAAGCTGGCCGGTGGGCTCATCGCAAAGAAGCAGTTGAGGCTCATTCATCAGCGCCCTGAGAATCGCGAATCGCTGGAGCTCACCGCCGGAAAGTTGTGGCGGATAATGGCCGGCGCGGGCGGAAATGCCCATCATCTCAAAAAAACCTTCCGCTTTGCGCCGGACGGAAATTCTGTCAGTGCCCGCTATCAGAGACGGCATCATAACGTTTTCCGCAGCTGTGAATTCGGGCAGAAAAGTGGGCTGCTGAAAAACAAAACCCACCGACCGGTTTCTGAGACGCGCTTTCTCCTTCTCCGTCATAAGAGATGTGTCTTTACCCGAAACTATCACCTTTCCCGACGTGGTAGAATCCAAAAGCCCCGCAAGATTGAGAAGAGTTGTCTTGCCGCTCCCCGACGGCCCCAGAAGATATGTGAAAGAGGATTTGGCCAGAGAAAAAGAAACGCCTGCCAGCGCCCGCACTTCCAGCGGTGTACCGGGAGAATAAATCTTTCCCGCGTTTTCAAAAACAAGAGCATCACTCATAACGCAAAATCACCGCGGGAGAAAGCTTTCCCGCCTGCCTTGACGGTATGTACGAAGCCAGAAAAATCAGAATGACACTAACCGCGTTCACCACGGCAAAATCGGAAAAATCCATTATCACAGGAAGCTTGCTCATATAGTAAACAGACGCGGGGATCTTTATAAATTCATATCTTTTCAGCAAAAAACAGGCCGCGACAGCTATTATATTGCCCGCAAACAATCCCGCCGCGCCGCTGAGCATACCCTGATACACAAAAATTTTTTCTATAAACGCCCTGTCCGCGCCGAGAGCCTTGAGGACGCCTATGTCCCGCACCTTCTCTATCGTCTGTAAAAGAAGACTGGATATTATGTTGAAGACCGCCACCATGACGATGAGGCTCAGTATTATGAACATCGTTTTTTTCTCAAGCTCAAGCGCCGCAAAAAGCGTGCGGTTTATCTCCTTCCAGGTCCGCACCCACAGCCTCACGTCCGTGGCTTCGCGTATTGCCGCGGCCGTTACATCCGCGTGGTCGGCGTTTTCAACGGCTATTTCAAAACCCGTTGCGGCATCCCCCAAACCGTAAAGTTCCCTCATCCCCTCAATGTTTATGTACACGAGGTTCATATCGTATTCCCACATTCCGGAAGTGAAAATGCCCGACACCCTGAATTTCCTCACCCTTCCGCCGGAAAGAGCTGACACATCGGCTGTGTCGGACGGAGCTACGGTGAGAAAAACGCTGTCCCCCGGAGATAAAGCATAACTTGCCGCCAGTTCCGCTCCTATAAAGATACCGTCTTTACCCAGCGCATATTCCCCTTTCGTCATCTGTTTCTCAAGGGTTGACACTTTTTTCTGGAGTTCAGGGGCTATGCCTTTGACCATCACCCCCTGGGAGCGTCCTCTTTTTGTAAAAACCGACTGGTTCAAAAGATAGGGGGCAAAAGCCGTGACTCCTTTAACCTTCGTTATTTTATCCGAGACCTTCTTTCTGGCTTCCGAGTCAAATCTCTGAGGAAAAAGAATGTTTACGGCGCTGGATGTAGACAAAAACTTGTTTTTTAGATCACTGTGAAAACCGTTCATTACGGAAAGCGTTATCAGAAGCGCCGCCACGCCTATCATTATCCCCGACACGCTTATTATAGACGAAAGAAACAGAAACACCTCTTTGCGTCGTGAAAAAAGATAACGAAACGCTATTTTAAACTGCAGAGTCACTTCTTTTTTAGCTGCGGAAATATGATGACATCTTTTACCGAAAAGCTTTTTATCAGCACCATAACAAGTCTGTCTATCCCTATTCCCAGGCCCCCCGCGGGCGGCATGCCGTATTCCATAGCCTCAAGATAGTCATTGTCAATGTTCTTCCCGGGGGATGCTGCCGCCTGCGCCTGAAAATGTTCCCTCTGCTTAACGGGATCGTTCAGCTCAGAATAAGCGTTGGCTATTTCCATACCGTTCATATAGAGCTCAAACCTGTCAGCCGTATTTGTGCCGGATTTCGGTTTTGCGAGAGGAGAAAACTCCTCGGGGAAATCATGCATGAAAACCGGTTCTGTGACGCCTTCCAGAAGAATGCCTTCCGAGATGTTCTCAAATATTTTCCCCGGCGTCGCGTCTTTTTCGCATTCAATGTTCAGCTTTGCGGCGGTTTCGGTGAGAAAACCCCTATCAAGATTCCCCTCAAAATCAATGCCCGTTTTTTCTTTGAGCGCCTCAAAAATGGCTATTCTGCGGAAGGGTTTGTTTGTATCAATGGCCGGCTCTCCGCCGGGGAAAGCCTTCAAAGCGGCATCCTTTATCAGTTCTTCGCAAAGAGACATCATCCCCTGACAATCCGAGTAGGCCTCGTAAAGCTCAAGCATCGTGAATTCAGGATTGTGTCTGGTGGAAATCCCCTCATTTCTGAAATTGCGACCCAACTCATACACCCTGTCGTAACCGGCAACAAGAAGCCTTTTCAGATAAAGCTCGGGCGCTATTCTGAGATTAAGATCCAGATCAAGAGCGTTGTGATGGGTCATAAAGGGATCCGCCTCGGCTCCGCCGGCTATGCCGTGGAGGATAGGCGTTTCCACCTCCATAAAACCTTTCTTGTCAAGAAATTTTCTTATACCCGTAACAACGCGGCTGCGGGCCTTAAAGTTATTGCGCGAACGCTCGTTTGTGAGTATGTCAAGATACCGTTTTCGGAGTATCTGTTCCTCGTCTTTGAGGCCGTGCCACTTTTCAGGAAGGGGTCTGACAGATTTGGACAAAAACGTGAATTTTTTGATGTGTATGGTCGTTTCTCCCATTTTTGTCTTAAAAACAAAACCGCCCACATTGGCAAAATCGCCTATGTCCGTTTTCTTAAACACCTTGAAATCGTCAGGTATCTCGTCCCTTTTTATGTATATCTGGATTTTGTTTCCGTTTGAAAACAACTCGGCAAACGCCGCTTTTCCCATGAGCCTCACCGCCGTGACGCGGCCCGAAACAGAAACATCAAAAGATTCGCCCGATTTCTCAAACTTCTCCCTTATTTCGGCTATGTTTTCAGATTTACCGCTTTGGACAGGATACAGCTCTATCTCATTTTCTTTCAGCCACTTCAGATGTTCCTTCCTCGCGTTCATTATATCCTGTTCAGCCACTTTTATTCTCCTTATACATTGTCGTTTCGGGTACTTCGCCAAAGCCCTCATCCATATGAGCCGCTCCGAATACCAGATGCCGCGGTAACTTCATGTTTTGTCTTTTATCACTGTCAGCTTGTTTCCGTCTTCGGCGGTGACGACGACGTTTTCGCCTTTCTTTATTTTTTCATCCGAAATGGCAAGCCATATTTCACCGTGCACAAACACCGTTCCCTTCCCGTCTATGTCCTCAAGAGCTTCGCCTTTCGCCCCTATCATCCCCTCTATTCCCGTGGATGATTTTTTCTTCTGGCTCCTGATAACCGCCCTCACGGCAAAAGTCATGAAAAGGAAGAGAAAAACAGCTGTCGGTAAAATCGCCGAAAGCGACACGCCTATGGACATCTTTGTTTTGTCAATCAGCATCATACCTCCAAACACAAAAGAAGCGAGCCCTCCAGCCGTCAGCACGCCGAAGGCGGGCGTAAAAACTTCAAGAAAAAAAAGCACCAGGCCCATGATTATAAAAAGCAGGCCCACAATATTTATCGGCAGTATCCTCATCGCGAAAAAAGCCAGCAGAAGAGATATTCCGCCGACAGCGGCGCCGAAACCCACGCCCGGCGCAGAAGCCTCGTGTATCAGCCCCCACACGCCTATCATCAACAGAATAAAAGCGATGTTGGGATTGGCTATCCGGTGAAGAAAATTTTTCGCGGCGGAAAGATTTTTGTATTTTACAACAATGTCTTTCGTGTCAATCACAAAGATCTCTCCTGCTTTTTTTATCTCCCTGCCGTCAATAGCGGCAAGCAGCGCCGTTATATCCGGCGCCACAAAATCAACGATCCCTTTTTCTCGTGCCTGTTCCGCGTCTATTGAAACACTCTCCACAACAGCTTCTTTCACCCATTTTAGCGGCCTGCCTCTCTCTTTGGCTATGGACTGTATATACGCAACGGCGTCATTCACTATTTTTTTCGTCATATCCGGACTGGTTTTCCCTTCTCCGCCGGGGGCGAGCTGCACGGGATGCGCAGCGCCTATGTTGGTGGCCGGAGCCATGGCGGAAAAATCAGCGGCAACGGTTATAAAAACCCCCGCCGAAGCCGCGCGGGCCCCTGAAGGCCCTATCCACACGCCCACAGGTTTGGAACAGTTCATCATTGCCCTGATAATGTCCTGCATGGAATCCATAAGGCCGCCGGGTGTGTTCAAGGCTATAACGGCAATATCAAAATTGTCTGCCGAAAGGCCTTTTTCCACATATTCGGCGATGACAGGGTCTATCACCCCCTCCACTGACAAAACCCGGCACACAGCCCCGGAAACGGATGAAACCCACAGCATCAAACCCGCAAAAAATAAAACGATTTTTTTCATAACGCTATCATAGCAAAAAAGAAAAAAAGGAAAAAGGTGCCAGAGGTTGACTTATATTACTTATTTCTTGAGCAGACAGGCCTTTTTTACAAATTTTTTACTTGTTTTCGGGAATAATTAACGGTTAAATCTTAATCATCAACGTTTCAAAACTTAACCGTTTACTATCATAAGTCAACCTCTGGCACCTTTTTTCGGACAAGAGTTAAGATGGCTTTTGACGCGGCTTCACCGACTTCATGAGAAGGATCCTTCAAAAGCAATCTGAGTTTTTCAACGGCAATGTGTAAAACATGGGGAGGTACCTCCGTTTTTGACAGGGCTTTCACCGCCGACAGGCGCACAAAAGCGCTGCTGTCGTCAAAAAAACGCAGAATATCAGCTTCCCTGCCCGGAAATTTCAGCAACGAGGAAACAGCTGCGCCTCTGACTGCCGCCGAAGTATCTTTCAGCAGTGTGCCAAGAGCCGTTTCCGAAAAATTCCCGGCGGACTCCCCGCAAAAAACCGCCAGCGCCCGGCGCACGGCGGCCGATCGGTCGGAAACCAGCGAAAAGATATCTTTTTCTCCCTCCTCATCAATTTCTAAAGCGCCTTTCCGCAAAAGACCGCTCACGGCATCCAGGCATTCCGCTTTTATTACCGGACTTTTCATGCTCATATTTTTCAGGACAAGCGCGGCCGCCGGGCAACTTCCGAGTTCCCTCATTATTCTCAGAGCCATCAAGCGCAAATCAGTTCCCACGGCATCGTTGTTTACAAAAAGAGGCAGACTTTCAAGAGCACTTTCATCGCCTAACATGGCAAGCGAAATAAAAGCCCCGTTTCTGACGCCCCTGTTGTTCATCTTATTTTTGAGAAGACCGCAATAGGCGGGATCCGCCAATTTTCCGAGCGCTAAAACAGCAGCTTTTCTGACGAAATAATTATTATCTTCGGCGAGCGCGGCAACGCTCTTGACATATTCCGGCAGGCCCAGCTCGCCGAGAGCTTCAACGGAACGCATCCGCAAATGCGCGGAAGGATGACGGAGAAATCCGGCCACCGCCTTCGCCGTTGATTTCAACCTGAGTTTACCCAGGGCGTATAACGCGCTTTTTTTAAGAAAGAGATCGATGTCGCCGTCAAGAATTTTCATAAGGATGCCTTCGTAAGAAAAATCACCGCCGCTGCCCAGTGCTTCAACGGCGCCGCGGCGTATTTTCAGGGGAATTTTTTCATCGCACACTATGTCTTCCAGCGGTGTCAGAGATGAACCGGTGTATTTAAAAACAATGGAATTCCCCATGTATTTCTCCGCCTTCAGCTTGGCCGCGGTTTTAAGCACCGCGGCGAATTCCCCGACAC
>JAYEJT010000062.1:0-3119 GCA_034660675.1 Elusimicrobiota bacterium | reverse complement strand
CACCTGTTTTTCAAGATAGAGCGAATCGTAATTGATGTTGCCTTTTGCCGCGGCCGAACTGTATGAAACTTCTCCGCTCTCAAATTTTCCGCGGCTTTGTAAAAAACCTATATTAGCTCTGTAGCCACCGACGATATCCATAAAACGGTAAACGCTTTTGTCCTGCACAAAAGAGAACTTATAATAATTTTCGTAATCTTTGTAAAAAGAAATATCTCCCGATGAGGTGTAATCGCCCCTGCCCGACCAGTCTTCACGGCTTCTGCCCAGCAAAAGTTCCAGTCTGTTATCACGGTTCAGGGGCCGCCGGAAAATAACGCCTTCCGTATTTTTTTTCTTGTCTTTTACGAGCAATTCCGAATCATCTTCAAGCGTTGTCCACCGGGTGTCCCTGGCCCCCGACGCAAACAGGCCTATGCTGGTTTTCCATTTCTTATAAAGATAGCTGAAATTGTAATTTATTTCTTTTGTGGAAGATAACCATTGCAGGAAAAGGTTGGCTTCATGACGGCTGAGCATATCCGAAGCCTGGAAATAGTTGAGAAGATAAAAATCCGCGTCTCCTTCGGAGACCACGAACATGGCCAGCGGATATATGAGATCAAACGACCATTGGGTTTTATACGTCCGGAAGTTGAACGGCTCCCTGAAGGGAGCTGACAGAACAGCTTTTTTACTGCCCGCGCTTTCTATTCCGGCCACGGAATAATCGGTGTCATCGCCGGATGCCCTTGAAAAAACAACAGGCTTCTTTATGTCTATGCCTCTTTTTAAAAAATTTTCTTCGCGCGAAGAAAGATACTTGTTGAATGTCCGTGTGCCTTTGTTCAGAACATATATCTGACGCGAGCCCTTCCACTGGCAGACAAAAGCGATTCGGCCGCCATCCGACACGGCAAAATCATTTACACCTGTTTTTAGGGCCGTCATGTTAACGGTATTAACGGTTGTAACGGGGACGGTTCCTATTGCAGCAATAGGAACCGTCCCCATTATGTCGCTGAAGCCGCCGCTTGCGCTGATAAAATAAAAACCTTCCTGCGTTAGAGCGGGTTTGCGTTCGTCATGTTTTGTGGATGTCAGCCAGTTCTTTTTACCGGAAACAATTTTTATTTCACGCAGATCAAGCTGGCTGTCCCTCTCACAGGAATATATGATTTTTTGATTTGCCGCATCAGACGCGAAAGAATCTTCATAATCCGCGTCATCGGTGAGATTTGTTATGTCGCCGTTGTTCCACAGAAATATATCGCTCCGGCAGTTCATATCCGCGGCTATAAGAAAACTTCCGTCGGGCATGGCCTCTATCTGCCTGACATCGGCAAAAGGCGCGTCCACAATCCTCATCCTGCCCTTTTCACGGCCTTCAATGCCGTAAAAGACCAAACACGCCTTTGCGTTTTTCCATGCGTAAAACACAAGTTTTCCGCCGCTATACGCAAGGGCCGGGGCTATCCTGTCAAAACGGTTTCTCTTTCTTTTGAGAAGGCGGCGGGCCTCACCGTTTTTTCTCAGAATTATTTCGTCATACCCGTAACCGTCAGTTATAAAAAAATCCCCTTGTTCAGTCAGCAGCGGAGCTCTTGCACGGTAAAAATTGAATTCAGGAGATATGAGATCTGCTATTGAGTCCGGCGAATTGCGGCTTTCACAAACTTCTTTGTAAAGCTCATCCAGATAATCCGCGAATTTACGGTCAAAAGCTTTGGCGTTCATGTCTATGACTTTTTTTAGCGCTATGTTCTGTTCCCACACATGCGGAAACTGACGGATGAGCTCTCTCACCTTTTTCTTTCCGTATTTTTCGGCAAGGAAAATCATCATCTTCTGCGACTGCTTATAGGCAAGGTAAACTCTGTAGCCTTCAAGATGAGAAAAGGAGATCATGTCATCAGAGGAAATCACCAGTTTGTTGAGATAAATATCGCGCAGCGCCGCGGCGTCCTCCGCGTCCCATATGTCCGACGTGAATTCCGACAAGCCCTCCTGCATCCACAAAGGTATGGGATAGACCATTGTTCTCACAAGAGAAAGACTTCTCCAGAAACCCCCGTAAAATATGTCAAAGCTGTGTATGTGCGTGTATTCGTGCTCTATAATGTGCCTCATCCGGCGGGGGGATGTGTAGCAGGGCATGACAAATCTGTTTTTCATCGGTTCGGAAAAGCCGCCTGTGCCCCAGCCCACCGGAAACAGCCTGTTGGAATGAAAATCCGGAGGGGTGTCAAAGAAAAGGAAATTCGGCTTCTTTTTAAGATGTACCCCGAGAAAATCGGATAATTCTTTTTCAGACCGTTCAATCCCCGCGGCCAGATCGGTCAGCCTGCCGCGCAGCGGGGGATAAAAATATATTTTGCAATGTTCCGTTTCACAACTCTGCCAGTTAAAAGTTTTGGTGTAAAGCTGGTTTTTCCCGAATTCGGCCGCGCTTACGGGTAGAGAGATTCCTGCAAAAAAAACAAGCGGCAAAAAACATATCAAAGCGGTAAACAGAAAGGCCTTTTGCCTGTGGGGCACACCGCCTTCCGCGGTCATTCTTTTTTCAGTATGTCGCCTATGCTGAAACCCGTGGATTTGGTGGAATAATACTGCTGCATCGTTTCATGTTCTTTCTGCTTGTCCAGTTCCTTGATGCTTATTTCCACCTGACCGGTGTTTTCGTTTACTTTCACTATTATACCGGTCACTTCCTGACCCTCGGAAAATCCGTCAAGGTTTTCCGTTTTCTCGTTGGCAACCTGTGCAATATGTATAAAACCCCTGATCCCGTCTTTAAGATCCAGAAGAATTCTGTCTTTGGTCGTGCCGGTCACCTTACCAGTCACAACACTGCCGCTGGCGTAATCTTTAAACGGATTTTCCTCAAGCTGTTTTATGCCCATGTATATCTTCTGATCATCCGGCCGGATCTCAAGGATTTTAGCCTTTAGTTCCGAACCTTCGCTGAACATATCCGCCGCGGAATTAACTCTTTCCTTCCATGAGAAATCTTTCAGAAGAATAAATCCGTCTATCCCCTCTTCCAGAGAAACGGTCATGCCGTTTTTCACTATGTGGGTCACTTTACAATCCAGCACTTCGCCGGCGGAATGTTTCTGCGCGTAAGATATCCACGGATT
>JAYEJT010000061.1:0-16095 GCA_034660675.1 Elusimicrobiota bacterium | reverse complement strand
ATTCCTCAGGATCTTTTTCGCCCACGCCTGCCCCGTAAAAGCGGACTCTCACAAACGGCTGCTCCTTCCCGCAGCTCTCAAACAAAAGTGCGGCATAAAAAAGAAGATTCTCATTATTCAAATAGGCCGGTTCTATGAGATATGGCCACCCGCGAAATTTGCCGGCTACGAAAACGCTAACACAAAAACATACGCCGCTTATGCGGAAAAACTGGATATCCGCTTATGAAAGAAGGCCCGCTTCTACAAGAGGAAGTCATAGACTTTTTGAACATAAAAAAAGACGGTTTCTACATAGACGCCACCGCGGGAATGGGCTGGCTGTCCGAAGCCATACTCAATAAACTCGGGGAAAACGGGAAACTGCTTATGACAGATCTGGACGAAGATCTCTGCCAGCTTCTAAAAGAAAAAGAAAACTTCCGTGATAAGAGGGTAATAATCGAAAACTCAAGCTACACCGATCTTCCGGAACTGCTCGCAAAAAAGAAACTGCCTGAAGCCGACGGCACACTTTTTGACTTCGGTATAGGTACTTACCAACTCGATTCGGACAGGGGTTTCAGTTTTATGAAAGATGATTTCCTTGATATGCGCTACTGCAAATCACAGGGCATTCGCGCATGGGATGTCATAAACACCTTCCCCGAAAAAGAGATTGCCGACATCATATACAAATTCGGCGAAGAGCGCCGCTCAAGACGCATAGCGAAACGCATCACTATAGAGCGTAAAAAACACAAAATAGACAGCGCTTCCGGACTCGCGGATATCATAACAAAATGCGTTCACGGCGGAAAAACACATCCCGCCACCAAAACTTTTCAGGCCCTGCGCATTTTCGTAAACGGTGAGATGGACAATGTTGAAAAAGTTTTCTCTTTTTTGACTAAAATAATAAAACCGGAAGGCAGAGCGGCTTTTCTCACCTTCCATAGTATTGAAGACAGAATCGTCAAAAATTCGCTGAAAAATCTCGCAAAAAACGGTACCATAAAACTTCTCACAAAAAAAGCCGTCAAAGCAACCTACGCACAGAGCCGGCTTCAACCCCGCGCCAGAAGCATCAGACTGAGAGCGGCGGAAATAATATGACGTCCGCGCGCAGATACAACTCCGGCGGCAAACACGACAAGCTGCTAAAAACAGCGGCTCTCTGGGGCGCGGCAGCTCTGACACTCATAGGGATAATCGTGGCGGAGAGCGCTGAAACCATAAAAAACGGCTACCAGATATCGGTCCTCAACGCCATATGGCAGGAAAAAAATTTTGAGCACATAACACTCGCGAAAAAAATAAACAATTATACGGGAACAGAAAAAACTGACAAATTCATCAAGCGGCATTTTAATCTCCGGAGAGCAGAACCGGAAAAAATAGTTTTCATAAAAGGAAGTAAAAAAAATGCCGAAGAATAACACGCGTCTCACCATAGTAAGCATATTGTTTGTCGCGCTGTTTACCACACTCGGCGTACGGATAATATACCTGCACACCGTAAAAAAATCCGTCATCTTCGCCAACAGGCGCACTTTCGGACGCATTAAAAAACTTCGCGGAAATATAATCAGCTCCGATGGAAATATAATAGCGTCTTCCATACGCGGAACACGTATTTTTCTGAAAAAGGACAAAAAACTGACTTCCGGGGAAACAAAAATTCTTCGCCGGATGGGAGCGGTTTCAAAACTCTCCTCAAAAAACAGTCGCCGGAAACTTCTTATTAAATTCCTGCCTCCGGAAGAAACAAAAATTCTTCGTGGAAAAAACATATCCAAAAAACTGGAATTTATACCTGCTCAAAAACGCGTGTATTTTGACAACAACGTCTACTCCCCCATTTGCGGTTTCACAAATTACGAAAACGACGGTGCCAGCGGCATAGAATATAAATACAACAAATATCTTGAGGGCGGACAGGGCGAAATAATAGAAATCGACGCGACAGGAAAATTGCTGCTGAGTGATGACCCCGATATGCTGCATGCCGGCGGCGACACCGTGAAATTAACTATTACCGGCAGGCTTCAAAAATTTCTTTACAGACAGCTTACCGCATCTGTTGACCTTTACAAAGCCAAAGCCGGCTACGGCATAGTCATGGATCCGCAGACGGGAAAAATTCTCGCCGCGGTTATGGCCGGAAACGACTCGGAAAAACTTCTAAAAAACCCTATCATCTCCGACGCTATGGAACCGGGTTCAACTTTTAAAATAGTGACAGTCGCCGCAGCGATAGAAAACGGCCTGGTAAAACCCGAAGACAAATTTTTCTGCGAAAACGGATCCTTTGAATTCGCGGGAATAAAAATAACCGACCACGACCCCTATGATTGGCTCACCGTAAACGATATCATCAGGTTCTCCTCCAACATAGGCGCGAGCAAAATAGGGAACATGGTCGGAAAAAACACACTTTACAAAACAGCCCGGGATTTCGGTTTCGGATGCCAGACGGGGATAAAACTTCCCGGAGAAGCCAGGGGCATGCTCAAAAGAATTGACAGATGGGAGCAAACCTCTCTTTACTACATTTCTTTCGGGCAGGAAATAGCGGCCACGCCGCTTCAGATAGCTCAGTCTTTTGCGGTGATCGCCAACGGAGGAGCGCTGATAAAGCCGCGCATACTGGAAAGCATCATCAGCTCCGCCGGCAAAACGGTTTACAAAACAAAAGCTGTTAAAATCCGGCGAGTAATCACGGAAAAAACAGCGGCAACGGTCAAAGAAATGCTTTTTCATGTGGTGGAAGGCGGCACAGGCGCAAAAGTCAGAATGCAAGGCTGGCAAATATGCGGCAAAACCGGCACCGCGCAAAAATTTGACACAAAAGCCGGCAAATATTCTGAAGACGCGTATTTCGCTTCACTGGGCGGGTTTTTCCCGAAGGAAAATCCGGAATTCGTCATTTTTATAGCCCTTGATGAACCCCGGGAACATTATTACGGCGGAACCGTTTGTGCGGAAGCTTTCCGCCGGACCGCAAAAGAAATTATAGACATCTACGGAATCGCGCCGGCACGGCTTAAAACGGACAAAAGAAATGAAACTTAATGAACTTATCTTAAAATCCGGCATTGCAACTCCGGCGCAAACCGGCGGCAATACCACAATCAAAGGTATTTCTTACGACAGCCGGCGGACAAAAAAGGGTGATCTGTTTTTTGCTTTCCCGGGTAACGCGGCCAACGGCGAAAATTTTGCGGGAGAGGCCGTAAAGAAAGGTGCCGCCGCGGTTGCGGCCGCAAAATTCCTCGGCACCGGCGTCCCCGAAATAAAAGTGACGCATGTAAAAACGGCTATGGCGCGCATAGCCGAGGCCTTCTGGGGGTTTCCTTCAAAAAAACTTAATTTGTACGGTATCACCGGAACCAACGGAAAAACAACCGTGACTTATTTGCTGGAGAGTATCGCAAAAGCGGCCGGCAAAAAATGCGCCGTCTTCGGCACTGTTAATTACAGATTCGCGAAACAAAAATTTATCCTGCCGAACACGACAGCGGAATCCGCGGATATATCAAAACTGATATCTGAATTCGTTAAAACCGGCGGGAAACACTGCTTCATAGAGATTTCTTCACAGGGAATTGACCGGAAATGCATTGAAGCTCTTACATTTAAGGCAGCGGTATTCACAAATCTCTCACGCGAGCATCTCGACTGGCACGGGAACATGGAGAACTACGCTTCGGCGAAACGAAAACTTTTTGAAAAAGTCCGCGATGCTCACGGCGAAGAGGGGCTGGCCGTTATAAATTCAGATGACGAATGGTCAGGAAAAATCATTGACGGCCTTCCTTTAAAAACGGTGACATACGGCATCAGCAGGCAGGCTGTTTACCGCGGGAAAATACTGGGCGCCGACATCACAAAAACAACTTTTGAAGTAAAGAGCCCCAAAGAAAAAATCCGTATCGAACTTCATCTGCCCGGCGAACATAATGTCATGAACGCGCTGGCGGCTTTTGCTCTCGCGCATGAAAGCGGCTTCAGCACCCTCAGCATAAAAAAAGGTCTTGAAAAAGTTCTGGATATTAAAGGCCGCCTCAGCAGAATACCGTCGGAAAAAGGTTTTTCCGTTTATGTGGATTATGCCCACACTCCCGACGCTCTGGAAAAGGCCATCCTGACACTAAAACCCCTGGCACAAAAAAGAACTATCACCGTTTTCGGCGCCGGCGGAAACAGAGACAGGGGGAAGAGACCGGAAATGGGCAGAATCGTTGCGGAAAATTCCGATTTCGCATGGATCACTTCGGACAATCCGCGAAACGAGGATCCCCGGGCCATCGCGATGGATATAGAAATAGGAATGAGGCAGACCGAGGCCGCAAAATTCACGGACGGAAATCCGCCGTGGAGGGTGGAGCTTAACCGCGGAAAAGCAATTGCCGGAGCCATTGCGATGGCGGAAAAAGGTGATATAATACTGATAACGGGAAAAGGGCACGAGGAATACCAGATAGTAGGCGACAAAAAAATTGCATACAGTGATATAAAAACCGTGAAAAAAATATTGAAAAGATAGGGGAGGGATAAATGTTTTATTGGCTGTTGGTTCCACTTAAAGAATTTTTTTTCGGATTCAATCTATTCCGTTATATTTCATTCCGCGCCCTGGGAGGGATAATAACCTCTTTCAGTCTTGTGTTTTTCACGGTGCCGCTGTGGATAAATTATTTTAAAAGCAAAAAACTGCTCATGGCGGTGAGGGAAGACTCTCTTGTAAATCACCATAAGAAGATCACGATACCCACGATGGGCGGCATAGTGCTCATCCCCGCCATAATAATAAACTCACTGCTGTGGATGCGGCTGGACTGTAAGTTCACATACATAGTCGTTAGTGTGCTTTTTATTCTGGGCCTGTGCGGATTCATGGATGATTATAAAAAAATAAAACATCATGCGGCCAAAGGCCTTTCCGCAAAAAGCAAACTCATGTTTCAAGCGGCAACGGGTTTCGGACTGGGAATTTACATATTTTTTAATCCCAGTTTTCCCGGCGGTCAAACAGCCATAAGCATTCCTTTTTTCAAAAACGTTATTCTGTATATGGGCGTTTTTTATATCCTATTCACGGCGATTATAGTCACGGCGTCTTCTAACGCCGTGAATCTGACAGACGGCCTGGACGGTCTGGCCATAGGCTCCGTCATGCTGGTGGGCGCGGCTTTTGCAATACTCGCCTATATAGCCGGAAATATCAAATTCGCCGGTTACCTTAAATTTCCCTATGTCCCTCATGCCGGAGAACTGACAATTTTTTTGACCATAGTCATCGGAGCGGGGATGGGCTTTCTCTGGTTTAACGCGCATCCGGCAGAAATATTCATGGGAGACACGGGCTCTCTCCCGCTGGGGGGCGTGATAGGCGCCATAGCAGTGCTCATAAAACAGGAGGCTTTGCTGATTGTGGCGGGCGGCGTTTTTGTGGTTGAAGCGCTGTCAGTAATTATACAGGTTCTTTATTATAAGAAAACATCCAGGCGCTTCTTTAAAATGGCTCCTCTGCACCATCATTTTGAACTCAAAAACTGGCCGGAATCAAAAGTTGTGGTGCGATTCTGGATAATGGGCATATTCTGCATAATACTTGCTTTACTAACGCTAAAAGTTAGATGATAAAGCTGAAAAACAAAAAAATACTCGTGTGCGGCGCGGGGAAAAGCGGCAGAGCGCTGGCGGACTTCCTCATCAAAAAAGGCGCGCTCGTAATTGTTTCCGATAACAAAAAAACAAAGGTTTCCGGAGCCGAATGCATTCTTCAAAGCGAAATCGCCGCAAAGCTCTCCGGCATAGATATGATGGTACTCTCTCCCGGAATAAATCCTAAAAGCAGCTTTGTTCTGGCCGCAAAACGCAAAAAAATCCCTGTCGCCGGGGAATTTGAATTAGCCTATTCCTTCATTCCGTCTTATGTGAAAAAAATTCTTGTCACCGGTACAAACGGGAAATCAACTGTCACCTCACTCATCGCGGCCGTGCTTTCCGCCGCTGGAAAAAATGCCGTGCCCGGAGGTAACATAGGAATACCCCTCGCAGGGCTTCTGGGAAAATTCAGCAGGAACAGCATCCTCGTTGCGGAAGTGTCAAGCTATAACCTTGAAAAGCATCTCACGCGCAAGGCTTTCGGGGCCGACGTGAGAATTCTTTTAAACATAGACAGGGATCATCTTTCGAGATACAAAAATATGAGCGAATACGCTGCAGTAAAAAAAAGCATCTTAGCCGGACGCCGGCGCGGTGACATCGGAATCAGCGGCATCGGGTCACCGGAAAAAACAGATATCATGGAACTCGGTAAAGACATATATTTTCAGGGCGAAAAAATGTGCTTCTCTGAAAAAGCCGCAAAAAAATTCCCCGGAGCAAAAGAACTCGTCTATGATTCCGGAAACGTGCAACTTCTTTTTGAGGCCAACAAAACCAATATCCTCGCCGCTGCCGGCGCGGCTCTGGCCATGGGCGTTTCTCCCGAAAAAATACGCCGCGGCATATATCTTTTCAAACCCCTTAAAAACCGGCTTGAGCACTCGGGCAGCCGCCTCGGCAGAACTTTTATCAATGACTCAAAGGCCACGAATGTTTCCTCTGTACTCTTTGCCCTGAAAAACATAAACAGGCCGCTCATCCTTATAATGGGGGGAAGAGACAAGGGAAGCTCTTACAAACCGCTGGGAAAACATCTAAAAAATGTCAAAGCTCTTATTGCTTACGGCGAGGCGGGCGGGCGAATCGCAAAAGAACTGAACAAAAAAACAAAAGTGCTGACCGTAAAAAAATTCACGGCAGCCTGCAAAGCAGCGCTCAAAAAAAGTTCTCGCGGCGACACGGTACTGCTGTCTCCGGGATGCTCATCATTCGACCAGTTTTCAAATTTTGAGAAAAGGGGGGCAGCTTTTAAAAAATGGCTAAAAAATCTTACTTAAAAGAAGTGTTTATCCTGATTGCGTATTTTCTGTCAGGCACAGGGCTCATCATGATTCTTGACATCACTTCGGTAACAAGCTCTTACGCGCTGAACAACCCGTATTTCTATTTTCTCAGACAATTAATGTGGCTGGCCGTGGCAAGTGTTATATTTTTTGCTATTTGGGAAATAGATATAAAAAGTATGCGTCAGGCAATACCGTGGGCAATGCTCGCGGGCGTGGTGATCCTCATAGCCATTTTCATTCCGGGGGTGACGCATCCGGTCAAAGGCGCGCGAAGATGGCTGTTTCTTCCCGGTTCCATCGCCGTGCAGCCGAGCGAATTCTTAAAAGTCATCTGGGTAATGTATCTTGCGGACTACCTGGACAGGCACAGGGGAGAACTTGACGATTACAAAATATTAACCGGGCCCCTTATTCTGCTTCTTGCGCTGAGCGGCCTCGTTTACAGCCAGCCCGATTTCGGAACAACCGTTACCCTTGCGGCACTCTTCCTTATAGTGTTTTTTCTGGCGGAGGTTCCGGTGAGCCGGCTGATCGCTATTGTGCTGGCCGGAATTCCCTTCGCGTACTGGGCGGTATTCGGAACATCTTACCGGAGAGACAGAATCACCGCATTCATGGAACCCTTTAAATACAGAAACGCCGAAGGCTACCAGCTCACACGATCTCTCATCGCCGTCGTTTCCGGCGGAGTTTTCGGAAAAGGAGCAGGCTCTTCCACCTCCAAATTGATGTATCTTCCATGCGCACACACGGATTTCCTTTTTTCCGTTATTTGCGAAGAATTCGGGATAATAGGTTCTTTTATGATTCTTTTATTATTCACTGTTTTTGTTATAATCGGTTTTGAAATGGCAAAGAGATGCAGAGACAAGTTTTCGAAAATACTCGTGAGCGGCCTCACATCTCTTATTGCGCTGGGGGCTTTCGCCAACATAGCCGTCTGCCTTGGGATGCTGCCGACAAAAGGCCTGGCGCTGCCGTTTATGAGTTACGGAGGTTCCAACCTCATAGCAATTTATATGGCGCTGGGGATTGTAATAAGCGTTTATATGGAAAGCGCCGAAAGGATGCTGGGATGAAAGCGGAACCAAATTTAATTTTCCGCGGGTGTGGTTCAATGGCAGAACATCAGCTTCCCAAGCTGAAGACGGGGGTTCGATTCCCCTCACCCGCTTTTAATAAAACGGAATCGAAGCCGACCCGAAGCGCGTCCTGTGGACGAGAAAGCGAGGGCGGCAGGCTTCAGAGGAGACGCGAGGGCGTCGGGGGAGAAGGATTCCCCTCACCCGCTTTATAAAAATGCCATTAAGAAAACTTCTAAAAAAGGCCGGGAATTATTTCTCTTTCTACCCGATAACGGTGGTGCTGTTTCTTGCATCCCCTTTCTCAATACATTTTGTGGAAAAACTTGCCGGGGTCATTGGTTTTATCGCCTTTTATATAGCTTACCCGCGCAGCAGAATCGCCATGAAAAATCTTGATACAGCCTACGGAGACCGGTTATCCTGCAGGGAAAAAAGGGCAATAGCCATATCTTCCGCGCAAAATCTCGTCAAGACGGCTTTTGAACTGCATTACTTCTATGTGCGGGGCATGGGGGAAGTAAAAAGAAAAATATCTTTTGAGGGGCTTGACAATTACAAACAAGCCCTGAAAAAAGGACCGGTTCTTTTTATATCAGGCCACGTGGGAAATTTTCCCATAATGGGTTCCGCGTTTTCGTCGGAGGGTTTCACGATCAATGTTATAGCCAAAGCAATCAGCAGCAAAGGCATAGAAAAACTGCTGAACGTCTACAGGAAAAAACTGAAGCAGCCCGTCATCTATTATCATCCGCGTTTTATGGCTCTGAAAAAAGCCATAAAATCGTTGCGAACCGGCTGTGCGGTTTTTATATACGTTGACCAGCGATTTTCACACGGCATAAAAACAACATTCTTCGGAAAAAATGTTTTAACCGCCACCGGCGCCAATGCGCTCGCTAAAAAAACCGGTGCGTCTGTCCTTCCTGCTTTCATCTCCCGGAATGGCACACGGCACATTATACACATCGGAAAAGCCATTGCGGTAAACGGGAGCGAAGAAGAAAACACGCAGCTCTTCACTTCCGCGGTTGAAGAAGCTGTAAGAAAATCCCCCGGCCAATGGTTCTGGTTTCACAGAAGATGGAGATAATGCCTTCCATAACCGTAATAGATTATGGTCTCGGCAACACCAAAAGTGTCGGCAAAGCTCTGGAACTCAGCGGCGCCAAGGTCACCGTAAGTTCCCGTATCAAAGAGATAGAATCCGCTGACGGAATCGTGCTTCCGGGCGTGGGGGCTTTCCAAAAAGGAATAAATAATCTGAAAAAAGCAAAGCTCTTAAAAACCATAAAATCACAAATAGTTTCCGGCAAACCGTGTCTCGGTATATGCCTCGGGCTCCAGATGCTTTTTACAGAAAGTGAAGAACACGGCTCATCACCGGGCATGGATATAATAAAAGGCCGGGTAAAACTTTTCAGAAATAATCTGAAAATACCGCATATGGGCTGGAACCGCGTAAAATTTCAAAACGCCGCAGCCGGCGTCCCGGAAATGTTCAGGGAAATTGATAACAACTCCTATTTTTATTTTGTTCACTCATATTATGTATCACCCGAAGATTCGTTTCTTGCGGCATCCACCACAAACTACGGGAATGAATTCACTTCCTCTATTGTCAAAGACAATCTCTGGGCTGTACAATTCCATCCCGAAAAAAGCGGGGAAAACGGCCTGAAAATTATGAAAAACTTTGCGGACAAATGCGGAAAAAAACAATGAATAATTCAAAAACGGAACAAAACAACGGCCTGGCGAAAAGACTGATTCCCTGTCTTGATGTGAAAAACGGCAGAGTGGTAAAAGGAATAAATTTCGTTGACCTCGTCGACGCGGGAGACCCCGTGGAAATCGCCGCGGCTTATGCGGAAACCGGAGCGGACGAACTGGTCTACCTGGACATTACCGCTTCCGTGGAAAAGCGCTCCGCAATGCTTGAAATTGTCGCGAGAACAGCCGAAAAGGTTTTTATTCCCCTTACAGTAGGCGGCGGAATAGAAAAACTTTCCGATATCTCGGATCTTCTCAAAGCCGGAGCCGACAAGGTATCCATAAACACTTCGGCGGTTGAGAACCCCGAACTTATCCGCAAGGCTTCGCTGGAATTCGGAGCACAATGCATCATAACGGCAATTGACGCAAAACGGACTTCCCCCGGAAAATGGGAAGTCTACACATACGGCGGAAGAAAAGGAACGGGAATGGATGTTGTTGAGTGGGCAAAAAAAACCACGATGCTCGGTTCCGGCGAAATACTTCTCACCAGTATGGACAAAGACGGTACACAATCCGGGTTTGACACAGAATTAACGGCGGCTGTTTCGGGAGCCGTCGGTGTACCGGTGATCGCCTCGGGCGGCGCGGGGAAACTATCGCACCTGAAAGACGTTCTGGATAAAGGCAGGGCCGATGCTATACTGGCAGCTTCCATATTTCATTTCGGAAAATTTTCCATCCCGGAAACAAAAAAATATCTTCTCAAAAACGGCATTCCGATCCGCGTTTAACACTCAACTTTTATCTGAAGTTTAATTATGATTATGTCGTTGGACAATTAAAATGTCACCCCCTTTAGACAGTAAGAATGTCACTTCTTAGAAATAAGGTTTCCGACGATTAATTCGCTTTTTTAAAGCTTTCAAACCCTTAAAAAAGGGCTTTTTTCCTTGTTGGACAGTTAGAATGTCACTTTTTTTGTTTTTCCACTTGAGTTGACAGATCAGTTTATCCTGGTAAAAAACCCTGATTTTTTTACCCGGATGAATGTGAAGTTCAGGCTTATATGCAACAAGATTGTATTGGTGAGGGATTACATAAAAAACGCCGGCAAGCGAAAAAGAGTTGTCTTTTGCAACTTTGCGATTTGTTTTGATACAGAAGATGTCGTCAAGATTTATGTTTTCGGGAACAGGTTTAAAAAAGGAAGGAGTAAATCTTTTTTCAGGAGTTGTGTCGATATCCCTGTTAACCCAAGTGGAGTTATACCACTTTATCCACTTCTGGAATCTGCGGTTAAGATCGTCCATGGATTTTACTTCAGATTTGTGCTCTTTGATAAATCTGTTTTCAACAAGCGGCCAGAGGCGTTCAAGTTTGCCGGTCGCCTGAGCATTGCCGACAGCGTGGTGATAAAAAGGGATATTCAGTTCAAGAAGGGCTCTTTCAACAACGGTCAAAACGTCATCAGGATCGACTTTGCTGTTGTAAAAACCAAAGTCGCTTTTAAAAACCTTCATGGAAGTTTTTGTATGCAGAATAAAATTGTAAATCCCGTAATTGTCCGAATAAGCGGCTTGGAAAAGACCGTATTTTGCGACAGCTTCCCGGATAAGGCACAGTGTGTTGTAAGTTGTTTCGTGGACAAAAAATCTGCCTGCAAGAATTGCCCTTGAATGGTCGTCAAGAATCACAATCAGCTTTATCCGCCGATAACCCAGTATGTTTGAAACATGGTGAGCGTCTATCTGAATAAGTTCGCCGAAGTTCTCTTTCTCAAAACGCGTCGCCGGACGGCGTTTTGAATGTGATTTGAGATTTATATCTTGTCCCCTCAAAATGCGCGCTACCGTTTTTTGACTGATTGTTTTTTTATGAAACTTTTTCAGCCAAAGTTTCTCTTTCCGAGATAAATTGTCTTTCAATAAATCCGTAATGTGATGACAGGAACGGTGCTTTCCATTATCTTTGAGCTTTACAACTTTGTCTCTGATGGAAGCAGGTATTTTTCTCGGACAGGAATGCCTTCTGGCGAAACGCAGGCAATTAATGTCCAAATTGTTTTGTTTTAGCCGCTTCTTCAACTTCTCATCTGCTTTTTTCATTTTTCATTTCCCCCTTTTTTGTTTTCCCTTTGTTATAGAATTTTTTTAGGGGGGTGACATTCTATCTGTCCATAAGGTGACATTCTAACTGTCTAACAACAGCCGTTATTGACAAAAGCTGTTTTTTTTATAAGAATCCTATCTATGAAAAGAACATATCAGCCACATAAAAAAAAGCGGGCAAGAAAGCACGGCTTTAGAAAGAGGATGCAGACATCTTCCGGAGTGAATGTTTTGAATGCAAGACGCGCGAAAGGCAGAAAGAAACTCACACCGTAATAATTTCACTCAAAATCAGTTCTTCAGATGTTTTATACTGAGAGGTCAGCCGCCGGGAGAACGCATTCGTTTAAGAATAGCCAAACGGATCATACCGAAAGCTGTAAAAAGGAATCATATCAAACGGTGGATAAGGGCAACAGCCGGGAATATTAATATGGAAAAAAGAAGCGACATATGCGTGACACTGAGAAAATCCCCCCCGGGGGAATACGGCGAATTTTCGCGCGCGCTAAAAGAGGTTCTCAAGAAATGTTTATGAATTTCTTGAAAACCGTGATCAGCTTTCCCGTAAAGATGTGGCAGGCCATTCCGAGAACGCCTTCCTGCAGATTTTACCCCTCATGCTCAAATTATTTTCTTGAAGCTATAGAAAAATACGGCATAGTGAAAGGGTCTTTTAAAAGTTTTTTGCGGGTGATGCGCTGTCACCCTTTTTCGCGCGGCGGCGTGGATCTGCCGTGAAACGGTAAATTTAAGGAGAAATTATTATGAACGATATGGATAAACGTTCGGCTCTGGCGGTCGGGCTCTCATTTCTGGTGCTGGCTCTGTGGTGGGGAACCATTTCAAAAAAACAGCACGGCGCGGAGGAAAGCATCCCGCAAAAGACAGAACAACCGGCAAAAATAAAACAGGCCGGGAAAAAAGCCCCGGAACCCGTTAAGAAAAGCCCCAAAACAACCCCGGAAAAAATTTCACCGGTAAAAGAAGATTTACTGGCAATATCAAATCCTGCGATACGCTGTCTCATAGGAAAAAAATCCGGAGGCATTCTCCACCTTTTCCTGAAAGAGGCGAACGGCGAAGTTGATCTCGTCAAAGAGAATGAGAGAAATCCTTTCCGTTTTTACGCGGGGGGAAAAGAACTTAAAAACCCGCTTGTAAAAAAAACAAACGGTAAAATCAGGCTTTCTTACAAAAACGCCGAGGCTGTTTACTCCATTGACGGCAAATTTTTACGGATAGAGCTATCATCAGACGATAAGAATGTAACAGCCGTCTGGGCCGGAGGGATAGGCACCGATCCCGAACTCATGGCTGAACAGAAAAAACGAAAACTGCAAAAATTTCATTACAACACCGGCGAAAAGGTTAAAAAAATTTCATCGCCGGTCGAAAAAAATTTACAGGAATGGGCAAGCGTTTCAAACAGATATTTCCTGATTGCTTTCTTCCCTGAAAAAAAGACTTCTTTTACCTGCAAACCGGATCAGCCGCAACCGGAATTAACCTTTTCAGCGGATAACACCTCGCTAAAACTGAGAATACTTGCCGCGGAAAAATCGTATTCGGATCTTAGTAAAGAAAAAAATGGTCTTGAAAAAACCATGAGCCTCGGGTTGTTCTCTTTTATAAGCGTTTTCTTCATACACATCCTTAACTTCTTTTACGGCATTTTCGGCAATTACGGCTGGTCAATATGCCTGCTGACCCTGGTGATACAATTCTTCATGTTCCCCCTGACAAAGAAAAACATAAAATCCGCGGAAGCAATGAAACGCATACAGCCCTATGTCAAAAAACTGCAGGCGCAGTACAAAGACGACCCCAAACGCATGAACGAAGAACTCCTGAACCTCTACCGCGTACAAAAAGTCAATCCCCTGGGCGGATGTCTTCCCGTGCTCATACAGATACCTATTTTTTGGAGCCTGTTCACAATGCTGCAGGGCCTCGTTGAACTGAGAGGAGCGCCTTTTATTTTCTGGCTCACCGACCTTTCAAGGCCGGATGTGCTTTTCGGACACCTGCCGGCTATCCTGCCTTTTATAGGCGGCTGGCCCATAGGGCCCCTGCCTCTTCTTATGGGAGCCACAATGTTCTTTCAGCAGAAGATAAGCATGACAGACCCCCAGCAGCAGAAAATGCTGCTCATGATGCCGGTGTTCTTCACCTTCATATTTCTTAAATTCCCGTCGGGGCTCGTCCTTTACTGGCTGACCAGCAATGTCATCACCCTGGCCGAACACATATTTCTGAAAAAATTGAAATGAATTCCGCGCGAGAAAGCTCCGCCGGAAAGACAAAATATTATCCTGACACCATAGCGGCACCCATAAGCGCATGGGGACACTCAAGCGTGGGGCTGATACGCATAAGCGGAAAAGACACAACAAAAATACTTGAGAAAATCTTCTCACCCGCCGGCCGTAAAAAGATAAAGGATATTCACTCCCACACCGTCACTTACGGCCGCATACACGACGGAGGAGAAATCATAGACGAGGTGCTTGTTTTTCTCATGAAAACCCCGCGGAGCTACACACGCGAAGATGTCGCCGAAATCTCATCACACGGGGGGCCGGTGATAATAAAAAAAATATTCCGGCTCATTCTGAAAAACGGCGGCAGGAGCGCCGAGCCCGGAGAATTCACAAAACGGGCTTTCTTGAACGGCCGCATAGACCTCGTGCAGGCGGAATCCGTCGCAGGCATAATAAGCGCGCGAAGCGGAAAGGCGGCAAAAATAGCGGCGTCTCAGATGAGCGGAAAACTCTCGGAAAAGATAAATCTCCTGCGGAAACTTCTCATATCCTCCGCCGCGGAGCTCAACGCCGCCATAGATTTTCCGGAAGATGATATTTTCCTGAGCCTCCCAAAAATAAAAAAATATATTGCCCACACCGAAAATGAGAGCCGAAAACTGCTTGACGGATACGAGGGCGGGCGGCTTTACAGCGACGGGGTACAAATTGTCATCGCGGGAAAACCGAATGTCGGGAAATCATCTCTCATAAACGCTCTCAGCGCTTCGGACAGGGCGATCGTCACAACCGTTCCCGGGACAACGAGGGACATAATCAGGCAACCCGTTGAGATCGGCGGGATTCCGGCGGAACTCTACGACACCGCGGGTCTGAGAAAAAAACCCAGGGGCGTGATTGAAAAAATGGGAATGGATAAAACCATGGAAGCCATCGCCGGGGCGGACATCATAATCTTCGTCTTTGACGCATCTAAAAAAACCGATGAGAAAGACAGGAGCATCTCGGAAATACTGAAACCCTTCCGCCAAAAAACAATTATGGCGGGTAACAAAACGGATATCGGGAAAAAAGCTCCGGACAAAAAAACGGGTTTCGGCCTCGTTTATATATCCTGCCTCCGGGGAACCGGTATAAACACTCTCAAAAATCGTTTGGCAAAACATCTCGTTTCGGGCTCTTTTATCTCAGATGACGACGTACTAATCACATCCTCCCGTCAGGCGGAATGCCTCAAAAACTGTCTTTCATCAATAAAAGAATCCGGAAAAATTATATCCCAAAGACCCGCCGAAAGCGTGTGGCTCATTGAAAAAGCCCTGGCTGAACTCGACAAAATAACCGGCAGGGAATTCAGAGAAGAAATGATAAACGAGATCTTCTCAAAATTCTGCATAGGCAAATAAGTGCCTAAGAGGTGCCAGGCGTTGACTTTCGTGACTTATTTTCGTTCAGGACAATTTCTTTTTGAATATTTTTGTCAAATCTGCGGCTATGCTGTCTATTTCCTTGCGGGAGGGGCCTTCCACCATGATACGCAGAAGCAGCTGGGTTCCCGAATATCTGATAAGAACTCTGCCGCGGCCTTTTAGCTGAGACTCCGCTTCGTCATAGGCCTTTTTGAGTTCCGGAATCTTTCTAAAATCGGCTCTTTTTGAAACAGGAACATTGATGAGAACCTGAGGATATCTTTTCATAACTTTTCTTAAGGAAGAAAGTTTCTTGTTCTTCTGTCTCATCACGGCAATGAGCTGCAGCGCCGTTAAAAGCCCGTCACCTGTGGTGTGATGTTCAAGCATTATTACATGCCCCGAATCCTCACCGCCGATAATAGCGCCGAGCTTCTGCATCTCTTCAAGGACGTATTTATCACCGACACGGGTCATGCGGATTTTGACATTTTTTTTCTCACAATATTTGCGCAAGCCGTAATTGCTCATGACCGTGCCCACAATATAATTATTTTTCAATTTTCTTTTTT
>JAYEJT010000060.1:0-3182 GCA_034660675.1 Elusimicrobiota bacterium | reverse complement strand
CCTTGCAAAACCCTTTGCCGGCATAAGCGCAAGAAAAATAAAAGTTATCAGCATCCCCGCCGCCAAATGCTTCACCGCTTTGAAAAGATATGTGAAACCGAGAGCGAAATGGACGAGACAGGTTCTGAAGTCGGCGTTCGCCGCTTCAAAGCGCTCTGTTCTGCTCTCGGCTGATTTATTCATCTTCAAAATCCCATTTTTCCTTTTGGTTTCTCCGGCGGAGGAAGCAGCAGCTTATTTATCGCCCCGAAGAGCGTTTTGATCTGCCGGTCGTGCTCCTCAAGTTTTTTCAACACATCTTTATGCGTCGCCAGATATGCCCTTATCCTCACAAACGCCCTCATTATTTGGATATTTACCTTGATAGCTCTATCGCTATTTAATACCGATGAAAGCATTAAAATACCATGCTCGGTAAAAGCCATAGGAAGTTTGCGTGTACCACCCCAACTTGATGTGCCAAATTGGCATATCAAGTTTTGCCATTCATCTTTCGTTAAGTGAATCATAAAATCTGCCGGAAACCTCTCAATATTGCGCCTCACCTGCCTGGTTAATTGGCCGGTAGCCACCCCGTAAAGTTTTGCCAGGTCTCTATCCAGCATGACCTTCTGGCCTCTCATGAGAAATATTTTCTCAGCGATTATTTCCGTCGGAATTAAATCAGCCATTCAGTTTGCCCTCCTCTAACCTCATGACAGCACTGAAGTCGGCATTCGCCGCTTCAAAGCGCTCTGTTCTGCTCTCGGCTATTTTATTCATTTTTCTTTTACAACCTGCTCCTTTTCAAAAATCAGCCATTGGTTTCTCTCCCATGACATTTCAGTTCCGGCCGGGCTTGAGCTCAGAGAGAGAGAGGCGTCTCGCGGTCATCGCCCGTATGGCGATAACTCTTCTGACGGTTTTCTCTCTGTCAAAAAGACGGTAGCCGCCGGCTGTGTAGTCCGCCACGTCCAAAAGCCCTTCCTCGGTGTAAAATTTGACCGTGGACGGCATCACGCCCGCTTCCTCGGCAATCTCGCTGACTTTCATCAAACCCTTCTCCAAACGAATCCTTCTCGCACTTGTCATTTTATCCTCCTGTGTCCGTATGAGAACGGACAGTTCCAAACCAAATTCCCTTCGCAAGTTATTTCTGTGATGTATGAAGCGTGCTGTTTACTTGCTACTTTCAAAAACAAAAAGCCACTCTTAAAATTCAAATTATTGTTCATTACGGCAGTAGTTTGTTAACCGTGTTTAGTAATTGTTCCGCTTTTACCGGCTTCTGGAAATAATGGTCAGCGCCGCATTCCAGAATACGTTTCTTATCATCGGGAGTACCGTAAGCCGTGACAGCTATCACCCTCACCCCGGCTGTTTCTTCCCTGTCCTTGATCCTCCGGCACACTTCAAAACCGTCTATGCCTGGAAGTTTCATGTCCAGTATCACGACATGTGGCCTGAAGGAAATAACCTTTTCCCCCGCCTCAAAACCCTCTTTTGCCGAGCTGAGCCTGCTGTTGTCAATTTTCCTGAGAACGGCCGCTGTCATTTCGGTAAACTCGGGGTCATCATCGACGATCAGCACCCTGTTTTCTTCCAGAAGCTCTTCGGGCATGGGCATGTTGTATTTGCTGATAAATTTGACGAGGTCTTCTTTTTCTATTCTCCTGTGACCCCCGGGTGTTTTATACGCGTTGAGCTTACCCGTATTTACCCATTTGATAACTGTTGTAAGGTCGCAGGACAGCATTTGAGCCGTCTCTTGAGTGGTGAATATTTTTTTATTCATTCACTAAAAGTATATACAGACCACTCCATTTTGTCAAGAGCTAATTTGGTATTATTGGCTATTCAGTGATTATTAGATTCCGTGTGGCCTACTTCCCGCTTTTGCGGCCACAGCAATTAGCGTCGGAAAAACACCTTTTTTTATGAACAAAATTTCTCTGCGGAAAATATCCCCGATTTCAGGTTGTGACATATATCACAACTTGCCCGCAGAAGATTCAGAAGTTTTTTACACATCTTTCTCATATTCACAAACAACATCCCGGCCTTCCTCTTTTGCCTTATACAATGCCCTGTCCGCCGACTTTATTAAATCTTCGGCGGTCAAAGCATCCGCCGGAAAAAAAGCCAGTCCCACAGAAATCGTCACGGGAGTTTCACGCTTTACCGACTCAACAATTTTCTGCGCTTTTTTCAGTGCAATGCTTTCATCAGCCGCCGGCATATACACACAAAATTCTTCGCCTCCATAGCGGCCGGCCAAGTCGGATTTATAAATATTTTCCTTAATTTTGACGGCCACTGATTTCAGCGCCTCATCCCCCATAGGGTGGCCGTAAGTATCATTGTATTTCTTGAAAAAATCCAGATCGCACATGAGAAACGCGATTTTATAATTGTACCTTCCGGCGCGAACAATTTCTTCGTTCAGACGGCTCATAAAATACTTCCTCAGAAAAAGCCCCGTCAGACCGTCTATTCTTGAAAGCTCCTTTACTTTTGCATAAAGAAGCATTTTTTCATAGCCAAGCGCCACCTGCGACGCTATAACCGCGGCGTTTTTAATCTGAAAAGAATCAAGGTTTCCCGCCGCCATAACCGAGCCGAGCGTCTTATTCCCCGCCATAAGTTCAAATTCATAATATTCCGCACCGGGTTTATTCTGTGTTTTGCCAATCATGGATTCCCACACCGGAACTTCGTCCGCCGGTAGATTCATGGAGCATAAAAGTTCGTTCTCCCCCCCCGATTGCCTGAAAAAAACGAGAGTCTCCACGCCGAGTTTCAGCGAAAAAGTTTCCAGAGATTTCTTCGCAAGATCCTTTTCGCCGGAAACAGATTTTATGTCTTTTGAAAATTCATAAAGTTTTTCGTATCTTTCAATTTCGGATTCAATTTCTTTAATTTCTTTTCCGGTTTCAGAATTCGCTTTCTCCAACGCCGAAAGTTTCCCGGAAAGTCCTCTTGATTTTATTTTGAAGTCCCTGTAATTCTTTTTCCGCGCCGCAAGGATTTTAAAATCAGGAATAACCAAAAACAGGGCGAGAGCCGCATATAAATAAAGCACTGTACCCCCCCGCAGCACGAACAGCACAGCGGCCGCTGCGGAAACGGCTAATTTAAAAGCAGTGTTACGTTTTCCGGGAGGTATTGAAAAAAGAAGAAGCATCCCCGAAGAAACCGCGATA
>JAYEJT010000059.1:0-3307 GCA_034660675.1 Elusimicrobiota bacterium | reverse complement strand
TAAGCGGCATAATAAAAGTAACAAAAAGAAGTCACCGGCCGCGCAAATGGTGCCAGGGGTTGACTTTCGTGACTTATTCTCCGCAAATGACACCGTGGATTGACGATTCAATCATCTGCCGAATTTTTCTTTCATATGTTCACCGACAAGATTAAAAGAAAGAACATTTATGAAAATTGCCAGGCCCGGCCAGAAAGAGAGCCACCACGCAGTACCCATATACGTTCTGCCCGACGAGAGCATGTTCCCCCATGAGGCAAAAGGCGGCTGTACGCCGAGACCGAGAAAAGAAATCCCCGATTCCACAAGAATAGCTCCCCCCAGGCCCAGAACAGCCGCAACAAAAACCGGTGCCAGAACATTCGGCAGTATGTGGACAAAAATTATACGCAGCCTGCCGTAACCCAGAGCCTTCGCCGCGGAGATGTAATCCCTTTTTGACACGGACAGAACCTCCGCCCGGACAAGCCTGGCAAGGCCGGGCCAGGATGTAACGCCTATGACAATCATTATGTTCCTAACGGACGGCCCCCAGAAAGCCACCACCATCAGTATGAGAAAAAAAGTGGGCATGCACAGAAAAATATCTATAAGTTTAACGATCAGCGAATCCGTCCAGCCGCCGAAATAACCGGCGAACAGGCCGAGCACAGAACCTATCACAACCGATATGACCACCGCAACCACCGCCACAGAAAGAGACACCCGCCCGGCGTGAATAAAACGCGAGAACACATCTCTCCCGAACTCGTCCGTCCCCATTATGTGAGAGCGTGAAGGCGCGGAAAATCTTTCTTTTAGATTCTGTTTGTACGGAGAATATCCGCTCAAAAGCGGCGCCGCCGCGGCGGCCGCCAGAAAAAGCGCCAGTGTAACAACAGCCGCAATAAAAAACGGGGACGGTTCTGGTTTTATTTTCATTTGTAGCGTATCCTCGGATCTATGTAAGCGTATGAAATATCCGCAATGAAATTTCCGGCCAGCGTCAGCGCCGCCACGATAACGCCGTTACCCATAATAAGCGGATAATCGCGCGCCATAACCGCCTGGTACATGAGTCTCCCCACGCCCGGCCAGGAAAATATTGTTTCAAATATCACCCCTCCCCCGATTATAGACGGCAGCATGAGGCCGGTGAGAGTCGCCAGAGGAAGAAGCGCGTTTCTGAAAGCGTGTTTCCATATCACATCTCTTTCGCTGACACCGCGCGCCCGCGCGGCCATCACAAAATCCATGGAAAGAACGTTTCTCATCTCCGCCCTGACATATCTTGAAAGAGAAGCGAGACCCGTAAAAGCGGAAATAAAAACCGGTAAAATAAGATGATGCGCCATATCGGAGATTTTCCGGATGACCGTAAAATCGTCCCAACCGAAAGACACCAGACCTGAAATCGGCAGAATGCCCAGTTTTACGCCGAAAAAATCCATAAGAATTAGGGCAAGCCAGTATGCTGGAATTGAAAAACCCGCAAACACAAAAACGGTGACGATTCTGTCAAAAAAAGAACCCGCTTTCGCCGCTGAATAAACGCCCGCGGGAATTGCTATCAGAAATATAAGAAAAATAGAACAGGCGTTCAGAAGGATCGTCGCGGGAAGACGCTCCATGATTTTTTTTGAGACACTCCTCCCGTCCTGGAACGACACACCGAAATCAAGCGTAACGATGTTGCCCAGCCATTTCAGGTACTGCTCGTGGAGAGGCCTGTCCAGACCGTAAATCCTCACTATTTTCTTTCTGACAGCGGGATCACTGTCGGCCGAACCGAAACCCGACATCATTTCAGGCCCGCCCGGAGAGAGCCTCATTATAAGAAACGATATAAGCGTTATGCCTATCAGCAGAGGAATATAAGAAATCAGCCGCCGGAAAATATATTTCAGCATATACGCAGCAGCATGAGCAGCCACACGGTGATCACGCCCAGCGCAGACATCTTCTTTTTGGTTCCCGGGAAAAACCTTCCGAGGAGAAAGAAAACAAAACCTGAAGCCGCAACAGCGGCGATATACACTGCTGAAAAAAAGACAAACCGGGTCCTGACGGCTATGATTAGAGCTCCCGCGACAGGCAGAAAAAAAGCCAACGCGTGGCTCCTGCTGAAATAAATACCCATTGCCGCGACAAGAGTAAAAATTAAGACAACCGCGTTACTCATTTTTTGCTATCCAATAATATTTCAGATCTCATAATTTATTTTTTGCCGGAGGTGGGAATCCTTCTCACCCGACGCTCTCGCGTCTCCCCGCCACAGGCGGGTGAAACACTTCGAAGCCGGCCGCTCTCGCTTCATCGTCCTCCGGACGCGCTCAAGTCGGCTTCGATTCCCTAATATTATTTTTGCCGGAGGTGGGAATCGAACCCACACGAAGTCGCCTTCACGGGTTTTTGAGACCCGCATGTCTGCCAATTCCATCACTCCGGCTTAACTGCGATTATAGCAAAAACCTTAAAATATTCATAAAAAACAACCTGTCCTCTTTTTTCTGTTAGAAATATCCGGTCAAATTAGCTATAATGACCTGAAATAAAGAAAAAAACGCTTATATAATCGCAGGATCAAACGGCGCCGACACAGGAGTTAAATTATGAAAAAACGGTTAACCCTAAATGAAAAAGCCATGCTTGCCATGAAAAAAGCTGTCAGAAAAGTCGTCGCTCAGCACAAAAAAGACGGCACCCCGATGGCAATATGGGAAGACGGCAAAGTTAAACAAATTATCATAAAATAACGTCTGAGTATATTATTGTCAGGGCACCCTTAAGGGTGCCCTGCAGTGGTTTTTGGGTGGCAAAAAGATCATATTTTTTGTAGCATTCCAAATAGAAAGATGCACATTTAAGTATCTTTCGAAAATAACTTAGTCCTGCGCCGCGCAATCGTTGATTGTTGAATAAAAGGGGGCAAGAATATCACTATGAAAACAAAAACCCGAACCTGCCCGCCCTGTATCGTATGGTACAGGAGCCCGTTTTTTTCTAAAGCAATATGAAAAAGAAAAAACTTGTAGCTAAAAGAAAAAGTGCTGTTATAAGCAATTATAAACCTATATTGAAAAATTTAGTGAAACTTATTAACGACGCCAGAAGTTTTTCTGCACGGGCAGTCAATGCCGTTATGACTGCAACTTACTGGGAAATAGGAAGACATATAATTGAAGAAGAACAGAAGGGTAAAAAACGAGCTCAATATGGTAAAGCACTGATAACAAAATTATCTGATGATCTAACAAAAGAATTCGGAAAAGGTTTTTCCGATAGAAATCTTAGACAAATGAGACAGTTTTACTTATACAAACCAATT
>JAYEJT010000058.1:0-3342 GCA_034660675.1 Elusimicrobiota bacterium | reverse complement strand
ATCAAGATTTTTTTTCATGTCACTGCCCGAATTCATCTGAACCGCCGCCGCTTTTATTTTTTTCATTTTAAAAGTTTTATAAAGCACAGCAGAGATATCCGTAGACGGACGCTCACGTATGCAGTTCGCTCCCTATTCGTTTTGGGAACTACGCAAAACCCCTCACTCATATGGGCCGCTCCGAATACCGTCTGCCGCGCTTCCTTATTCATACAGCTTTTGAGAGGGTGTCGGACACAATTTCCGAAAGAGTGGGATGACCGTACATCACATCCTTAGCGTCAGAAACTTTCATTCCATGGGTGACCGCCGGAGCAAGAAGATGGATGAGTTCACAGGCTTCTCCGCCCACAGCCGCCGCGCCTACAATAACGCCCTGCGATGAAATTATCTTCAGAAAACCCGCCGTCTCGCCCGCGATAACGGCTTTCGGGTTCGCGGCAAAAAAAGATTTATTGACTTTCGTTTCAATGCCCCTGTCTGCCGCCTCTTTTTCTGTCATGCCTATTGCCCCTATCTGAGGAAAGGAAAAAACAACCCTCGGCACAGCTCCGTAATTTATTTTACGCGGTCTCATTCCCGCTATCGCCTCAGCGGCGATAATGCCCTCGCTGTAAGCAGTGTGAGCGAGCATGGGTGAATCAACAACATCCCCCGCGGCGTAAATATTGGGAACATTTGTTCTCATCGAATCATCCGTCTTAACGGCGCCTGATGGCAGAAGCTCAACCCCCGCGGCCGCGGCGTTTAAATCTCCCGTGCGCGGAAAACGGCCCACGGCAGAAAGAACGCCGTCAAATTTTTCTTCCGTCAAAACGCCTGACTTATCTATGACAGCTGAAATTCCGACGCTTTCACCGGAAAGAGATTTGAGAGAGGCCCCCGTAATTATTTTTATCCCCCTCTTTTTGAACTCTCTTTCAAGAGCCCGCGACACATCGGCGTCTTCCATTGCCGCCAGTGACGGGAGCATCTCCAGGACCGTTACCTCTTTTCCGAAGGCCCTGTAAAGGGACGCGAATTCACAGCCTATGTAACCGCCGCCCGCGACAAGAAGTTTGCCGCCCGCAAAAGCCTTATTCAGAATACGGGCGCTGTCCATCGCCTTGTCGCCGCCGTCAATCCTGAGTTTTCCCGGCGACGAGCCGGAAGCTATGATAAAATTTTCCGCTTCAATATCCCGCGAATCTATTTTTATTCTGTTTTCTGAAACAAAAGACGCTTTCCCGAAAATAAAATCTATCCCCCGGTTTTTGAGCGACGAATAAAGGGCCTTCCTCAGCATATCCATTTTTGCCGCCGCCGTCGCCCGGACAGCATCCATGTCCGCCTTGACATCTCCGGCTTCTATCCCGAACGCGGAGCTGTTTTTCATCCTCTCTAAAAGATGAGCTGACTCTATCATGGCTTTCACCGGCACGCACCCCTCGTTAAGACAGGTGCCTCCCACGCGCGAATCCGACAGCTCAACGATACAAACTTTCTTTTTCAAATCCGCGAGCGTCTCCGCAGCCTTGTATCCCGCCGGGCCGCCTCCTATGATTATCACATCGTATTTTTTCATTCCACCCCCTAATGGGGACGGTTCCTATTATATAGCATTACACTGCGCCCCCTAATAGGAACCGTCCCCATTAAAACCATCACTCCCTCTGTTTTTAATAATTTTCCGCCATGTAGGAACTTCGCACATAAGGGGCGCTCTCCACATGCTCAAAGCCTTCCTCATAAGCCGTTCTCTTATAATACTCAAATTCTTCCGGTTTCGCATAGCTTTTTACGGGATAACTTCCCCTGCCCGGCATGAGATACTGACCTATGCTCAGATAAACACAGCCGCTTCTTCTTATGTCTTTTATGAGAGCAAGAACTTCTTTTTTCGTTTCGCCCAGGCCCAGCATAAAACCGGATTTCGCCTTTATTCCTGTTGCTGATATTTTTTTCAGAACATCAAGTGACCTGTCATAATCCGCGCCTTTCCTTATATGATAAAGCCCCCTGACGGTTTCCATATTATGGCCTATTATGTCAGGGCTGGTTTCAACCACTTTTAAAAGACTTCTTTCATCTCCCTCAAAATCGGGGATGAGCAGCTCTATCCTTAATGACAGTGAAATTTTCCTCAGCTCTTTCACCGTTTGCGAAAAAAAAGACGCGCCGCCGTCCGTAAGATCATCTCTCGTCGGGCTTGTTATCACAACATGCTTAAGCTTCAGCTCTGCCGCCGCCGCGGCTACCCTGGCGGCCTCTGTTTCGTCGACAGGAACGGTTTTGCCTCCGCACACGCCGCAGAAAAGACAGCCCCTCGTGCACACATCTCCCAATATCATAAAAGTCGCCCGGCCTTGCGAAAAACACTCGCTGATGTTGGGACAGAGAGATTCCACGCAAATCGTATTCAAAGCGTGTTTTGAAAGAAGTTTTTTCATGGGCGTTAAACTCCTGAAATCAATTTTCTTATTAAGCCAGGGGGGAAGCCTTTTCGCCGCGGCAGGATGTGACGCCGTTTCAGGCGCAACTTTTAAATCCGCCGTTTCAGGCGCGAGCGCATCCTCTTTTTTAAAACTAAGGCCGTAAGTTTTCTCAAAACTTTCTTTAAGTTTTTCTTTTGCCTCTCCGAAAGACAGCTTTACGCCAAGCTCTGAAAGCGAAACACTGCCTTCAATCGCGTTTGAAACATCTTTCTTTATGTATTTTCCGGCGCCGCGAAAAGAGGGATCGAGAGGTATTGATCCGTGCTGGAAAATACCCCACCTGCTCCTTTTCTGGGCGCTGCCCCCTATTTTCTTACCGCCTATAACGATGTCGTATTTTTCTCTTCCCGAAAGACAAAAACCAGAGTCGTCTTTTTTTTCCGGCGTGCCTCTGTCACTCCAGTAAGAAGCCCTCAGCCCCAGCGATTTATAAAAATTAATAAGAAAAGCCGTCGTGACCGCGTAAGTCTCGCGGGCCGTCATTGTTTTAAATGTCTCGCCGGAAAGAACCATGCTGTATGTTATTTCTCCGCTGTGAAAAAGGACACCCCCGCCCGTCATCCTTTTTACGACATCCACGCCGTTCTCACGGCATTTTTCCCTGTCTATAATATCGTCAATATCCTGCGAGAAACCCGCCGAAAAAGCTTCCGGTTCCCAGCCGTAAATCCTGAAAATATTTTGCCCTTCCTCAAAATCCCTGAACATATGCCCGTCAAAAGCCATATTTTCCCCCGCCGCCCCGAAACCGGAATCAACAAAAGTCCACTCTCCCGCAACCGCCATGATTTCCGCAAAACGATTTTCCTTTAAAGCAATCATTGGAATTTTATAACAACCTCGTCAAAAATAAATTGAGGCAGATGGC
>JAYEJT010000057.1:0-17023 GCA_034660675.1 Elusimicrobiota bacterium | reverse complement strand
CCGCAGGTTTTACGTATGCTAAACAAAAAGAAGAAATAAAAATACTTTCACACTTGTGTTCGCAAAACGCGTTAATTAAAGATGTCAAATATAATGAAAAATTGGGTGGCACGGATTGGAAGCCAGTTATATATAAATATCCCGATATTTTTAGAAAAGATCATGGTAGAGGAATTCTTATTAGAGCAGGGTCTCTCGAATATGGTTATGTTCCTGCCCTTAAGAAGTTATGGATGGTAAATAGAGTTCCGGCTAATTTCATCTCAATAAATATGGGTCACATATTGACTAAAAGCGCAGGTATTGTAATGGATATAAAAGACGGGAAGCTGGCTGGTATGATTAGCAAAGGTTTACAATTTCTCGGAGAAGAAAAAGTAGACGATTCAATAATTTATGTCATGAAAATGAATTTGGCCCCGGAGAATGCATTTTATTCCGCCGGTTTTCGCGATGTGAAAATCTGGATAGATTCGGAGAAATGGTTTACTATCAAAGCAGAGTTCGGAAATTCCGATGGTGATATCACAACTTATGAGGTCACGGAATTTGAATTGTTTAATGACAAATTTTATTTCCCTACAGAAATAGTAAGAACTTCTGATAGCGGGAAATTGGTTTTTAAATACAAAGACGTAGAAGTTAATACTGGAGTTGGTTGGGATGTGCTTAAAATACAAGTTCCTGCAAAAACAGAAGTAGAGATAATCACCCCAGATTCTCCCAAAAAAAGAATGCAGGAATAAAGTTAGATGAATCCGGGTTGGACTGAGGGAAAATCATAAAACGGGAAAATTCATTGTTGTTGGGTGATATAGAGGCGGAGAGAAAAAATGACGGAACCGAAAGAGGCCGTAGCTGATAAAGCGAAAAAAATAAAAGTTTTTGCCATGGATGTCGACGGCGTTCTTACGGACGGGCGTCTTGTTTTTCTTGAATCCGGGGAGGAACTTAAATCCTGGAATGTGAAAGACAGAATAGCTTTTTATATTCTGAGAAGACTGGGCTATGCCATTTGCTGGATTTCCGGCAGAAAATCACCGTCTGTTCAGCGTGTGGCGGAGGATATGGGGATAGAGGGTATTTATCTCGGAATAAAAGACAAGCTGAAGGTCTGGGAGAAAGTCAAAAAACAATTCGGTGCCGTTGATGCGGAAATACTCTACATAGGGGATGACCTCGTTGACATTTCGCTTCTTAAAAGAGCGGGTGTCGCCGTCTGTCCCCGTGACGCGGCCGAAGAGATAAAAAATTTGTGTGACATGACGTCTTCTTTTGACGGCGGAAAAGGTGTTTTTAGGGAAACGGCGGAAGAAATTCTGAAAGCGCAGGGGAAATGGCGGGAAGCGGTAGATTACTACGACTTATAGCAGTCTGCTTTATTCTTTCGTCCTGCGGAAAGACGCGGTCTGATTTTTCGTCATCCGAAACCATGGAGGGTTTCAAGGCGCGAAAAACCCGCGGCGGGAAACTTTTATGGGAAATCAGCGGCGCTGAACTTATCAGGAAAGATAAAATAAGCGTTTCCGGAGTGTCGGGATTTTTTTATAATTCTGACGGCAAGATGTTCCTGAAGTCTGACCGGGCGTTTTTTAAGGAAGACGGTTCGGCATTGGAGCTTGAGGGGAATATTTATTTTAAGGATTCCGCGGGGAATATGGAACTTTACATGAATGATCTCAAATGGGACGAAAAGAGAAAAATTTATTACACGGACAACAGCGTGAGACAGATAACCGAAGAAGCCGTTGTCACGGGTTCGGGACTCCGGGCGGATAGGGATTTAAACAGGGTTGAGATCATCAAGCCGGAAGTTGTTTCTGTTGGGGACGGTGCATGACATTATGACAGTATGAGCGACGACCAAATGAAAAATTATTGTCATAATGTTATGCGCCGCTCTCTTCTGGTGGTAGCTATTGTCATAATGTCTTGCACCGTCCCCTTAATGGCGGCGGAAAATAAGCTGAGAATTAGCGCCGACAAGCTGGTTTATCTCAATAAAGGTGATATAACGGAATTCATGGAAAATGTTGTCTTTGAGAGAGACGATTTTAAAGGCCGCTCGCGTTACCTGAAATTGGATAAGAAAAAAGATAAAGTTTTTGCTTCCGGCGCGGTGTCGGGGAAGATAAAGAACACCGGAAAAGGTGATATGAGTTTTGTCACTGAAAAATTGTTTTACGAGGAAGCCGGCGGAAGGGTTTTTTCCCCGGCGGAATCCGAATTCACAGTGAATGTTTCGACGACGGAAATAAAAGATATCTATAAGATAAACTGTTCTTCGTTTACCGGCACCATCAGCGATAAACAGTTCCATTTAACAGGGAAACCTGTTAGAATAAAAGGAGAGAATCTTTCGGGATTTTCTGATACGCTTGATTGTTCTGCGGCTTTGGCGGAAATGAGGGGCAGTGCTCATGTGAATTATACCGAAGAAACGCCAACCGTTGTGAACGCAGATTATATTAAAATGAATTTTGAAAACGAAGAATATGAATTCAGGGGCGCCGTGAAAGGAGTCTTTTATCCGAAAAATGCTGAAAACCGTTAAACTGGTAAAAAATTACGGAATAAAGAAAGCCGTTCGCGGTGTTGATATTTCCATAAAACGCGGGGAAATTGTAGGGCTTTTGGGGCCAAACGGCGCCGGTAAGACGACAATATTTTATTCTGTCACGGGTATTATCAGGCCCACTTCCGGGCAAATTATTTTGGGCGGGGAAGACGTGACAGCGATTCCTCTTTTTAAGAGAGCGCGGCTGGGTCTTGGTTATCTTGCTCAGGAGCCGTCCATATTCAGGGGGCTGACCGCTCGTGAAAATCTGACGGCTGTGGCTGAATTTATTTATAAAGACCGGGTCGCGTCCGGAAAACAGATAGACGCTTTGATGGAAGAGATGGGTATAAGCCACTGCGCGGATACGCGGGCAGACAGTCTTTCCGGCGGTGAAAAAAGAAGAGTGGAAATAGCGAGGGTTCTTCTGACCAATCCGTCTTTTCTTTTGCTGGACGAACCTTTTGTGGGGATAGACCCTATTGCTGTAGAGGACCTGAAAAAACTTGTTATAAAACTGAAAGAAAAGAACATAGGGGTGCTTATAACCGATCACAATGTCAGGGACACTCTGAAAATAATAGATCGCGCATATTTAATTTGCGAGGGAAGCATACTGCTGCACGGCACAAGTCGGGAGCTTATAGAATCGGAGAAAGCGAAAGAAATATATCTCGGCCGGAATTTTGATATGTAAAAGGGGACGGTTCCTATTGCCACAATAGGAACCGTCCCCTGATTGAAAAAAAAGTTAAAAATTGTTAAAAGTAAGAATGGGAGGGTAAGTGAAAGTTGTAACAAAAAAATTTAAACTGTCGGCGGCGTTTGAAAAACATGTCCGCTCAAAGTTGGCCAGCATTGAAAAAAAATTTTCTCTGAATGATGTGACAATCACTGTGTCAAAAGAAAAAACTTCGTCCACCGTTCAATTACTGGGTATTGCGCCTCGCGCACCGCACGCGCAGGGAGGCACGGTAAAAATTAAATGTTCGGCCCCCGATGCCTATGTGGCGGTTGATAAACTCAGAAGCGTCTGCAAAGACAAACTCTCGCGGATGAAGGAAAAAAAATCGGGTAAGCGGAGAACAGCCGCTCCTGTTCCGCCGGTTAGAAAAGACAAAATAAGAAAAGTGAGAGTGTCTGTTATGTCCCGTCAGGAGGCCACGGATAAGATGCTGGGGCGTAATTACAATTTCTGGCTTTTTGTTGACAGGGATACGGGAGTTTTTACAGCGCTCTACCGAAAAGAAGACGGTCAGGTGTCTGTCGCACATCCCGTTTTTGACGAATAAAATTCATGAAAATAACCGATTACACAAAAGTTTCGCTTTTAAAACCGGGTACGCTTTTTGTTTCCAAGAAAAAAGTGATAGAAGAACTCGTGGGCGTTCTGGCGGAAAATAAGCATATTTCGAAGAAGGCTGTGGCTGCCGTCACTAAGGCTATTTTGAAAAGGGAGGCCCTTGGTTCCACCGGTATAGGCCAGGGGGTGGCTCTCCCTCATGTAAAATTCAAAGGAGTGAAAAAAGTAACTTTTGTTTTTACCAATTCTAAGCCGGGAGTGGAATTTAATTCGCTGGACGGTGAGCCGGTCAACATGATATTTCTTTTGATCGGTCCGGAAAAAGCGGGAGAGGAATATATAAAAACACTTTCCGCTCTTGCGAGGAATTTGAATGACCCTTATTTCAGGAGGGATCTTGTCTCGGCTAAAACAGGGAAAGAGGTTTTCTCTATTCTCAAAAAAGCGTCAAGATGAAAAAAGGGCCGGCAGGACAGCTGTCCCGTAAAAATATCATTATAATAACGGGTGTTTCCGGAGCCGGAAAAACACTCGCTCTGAAATTTCTGCAGGATGCCGGTTATTTCTGTATAGACAATCTGCCCGTGGGGATGATGGATAACTTTTTTCACGAAAAATCTTTTGCCGGTGTCTGTACGGCGGTGGGGGTAGATATAAGAGAGAAAGGGCATTTTGATCTTTTCGTCAAAATGCTTGAAAAAAACAAGTCGCTAAAATTAATATTTCTTGAAAGCAGGGCAGATATTCTCATAGGAAGATTCATGGAAAACCGGCGGCGGCCGCCTCTTTCACGTTCGGGACAGAGCATATTATCCGCTCTGCGCGATGAACTGGGATTTCTCGCCCCGCTTCGCGCGGAAGCGGATCTTGTGATTGACACTTCTGACCTTAATCCCTGGCAGCTCAAAAATACGATTAAAAGGAAACTCGGTTTTTCGGAAAAGGGGTTTGCTGTTGAAGTGCTGAGCTTCGGTTATAAATACGGTCTGCCGAGGGAGGCGGACATGATTTATGATTTGCGCTTTCTGCCAAATCCAAATTATGACGCCGGTCTTCGCGGTCTCACCGGGCGTTCTTCTACGGTAGCTTTTTTTGTCAGAAAGGATCCTCTGTACGGCAAAGCGGTAAAATCCGCGGCGGCATTTTTAAAACTTATAATACCCTCTTACCGGAAAACGGGGAAAAGCTTTATGACAATAGGTGCCGGGTGCACGGGCGGCAGGCACAGATCCGTCGTTTTTGCGGAGGATTTGAAAAAAAAGCTGTCTGTAAAATATAATGTAAAAATTTTTCATCGGGACGTGGAGCGGCGCCGGTGGTGAGGGTGATAATTGCCGCTCACGGGGATTTGGCCTCGCAGCTTCTGAAGAGCGTTGAGGATCTGCTCGGTCCTGTGGACGGGGTCATGGCTCTTAATTTTATGCGCCGGCAGTCAACGAGGGAACTTGTGGATGAACTGGATAAACTTTTGAGAATGCATGCTGATGAGGATGTTTTTGTACTCACCGATTTTCTCGGAGGTTCCCCCTGTAATTGCGCCTGCCGTTTTATGCAAACAAGCAATGTGCGGATAATATCCGGGGTGAATCTTCCTATGCTCATAGAGATTATGATAAAAAAAGAAAAAATGCCCCCGGACGAGTTGTGTGCTCATGTCATTAAAGCGGCCAAAGATTCAATAGCGGATGTTCGTGTTAAGTTTTCGACCGATTGTGAGACAGGCCTTTCTTCTCCAAAGGAGGACAGTTGATCAAATCTTTGCGGGTTGATTCAAGGCTTATACACGGTCAGATAGTGGAAGGCTGGCTGAAGCTTATAACGGTCGATGAGGTGCTGATCATAGATGATTTCGTGAGGGAAAGCCCTTTTGAGAAAAAAATACTGAGATTCTCTCTTCCGGCCGATATTGATTTAGAGGTTTTGTCTGTCCGGGAGGCTGCCGTGAGATGGCCGGATATAAGCGCTTCTTCCAAAAGATTTTTTATTCTCATGCAGTCTGTGGATATGCTCAGCCGGCTGTATGGTTGTCTCGGCGAGGGGGAGGGATCGCGGCCTGCCGTGGAAGATCTGCCGGAGGTCAACCTGGGCCTGGTGAATTTTACCGATTCAAAAGTTTTTCTGACCAAGTCGGTGTATCTGGATACGCATGAAAAAAAACAGCTCCGGGCTTTGATTGAGAAAGGCGTTGTAATATACGCCAAGTCTTTGCCGGCTAACGAAAAAACTTTTATAACCGCGTTGTTAGCTGGCGGCGAGGCAGATGAAAATTAAATGAATAATTCCCTGTTCGCTTTCGGTGTGCATTGTCATCAGCCTGTTGGTAATCATCGGCGTGTAATGGAAGAGTGCTATAAAAAATCGTATGAACCGTTTTTTAAAGAGCTCCGGCAATTCCCTGCAGTAAAGATGAATGTTCACATAAGCGGTTCTCTGCTTGAATGGATAGTTGCAAATCATCCGGAATTTGTAGAATTGCTGGGAGGGATGATCAAGCTCGGACAGGTTGAATTGCTGGGCGGTCCATTTTATGAGGCCATCCTTCCTCTTATAACTGAAAGCGATATAGGGGAGCAGATAATTCAATATTCGGGTTATTTGAGAAAACTTTTTGGCGTTGCCCCCCGGGGGATGTGGCTGCCCGAGAGGGTGTGGGAATCTTATCTTTCCAAGCCTATCGCGATGGCCGGGATGGAATATACACTGTTGGATGACACTCATTTTCACGCTGCGGGGTGGATGGATGATAAGCTCCACGGTTATTATACGACCGAGCACGAGGGCTTTAAACTTAATATTTTTCCGATACTTGAAAGTTTGCGTTATAGAATACCCTATGCCCCGCCGAAAGAGGTGACAGGGTTTATAAAGAAAATAGGAAATGAGGCCGGTGGCGGACTGAAGATCATGATGGATGATGTCGAGAAATTCGGCGTGTGGCACGGGTCGTATGAGCATGTGTATGTGAACAAATGGCTGAGAAATTTTTTTAAAGCGCTTGAAAAGGCACAGGACCGGGGCGATTTTGAAACAACAGGTTTTTCTCATTACATGGATTCCTATCTGTCTGACGGGTTAATATATCTTCCGTGTTCATCATATTCTGAAATGGGGCGATGGTCCATGCCCTATGATGCCGGTATTAAATACAGCCCCGTTTTAAACGCGGTCAAGAGTGCATCCCCCGGTAAAAAAGAAGACTGGATGAAATTTATCCGCGGCGGTTTTTTCAGGAATATGCTTGTTAAATATCCGGAGAGCGATATGATGCACAAAAAAATGCTGCGTTTATCCAGGGAAATAGGTTTTTACCGGGACTATCCGGAGTTTGAAAAAATGCAGAAACATCTTTTTCGCGCGCAGTGCAACTGCGCGTACTGGCACGGTATTTTTGGCGGTATTTACATGAGGCATCTTCGCGCGGCTATTTTTCACGAACTCCTTCAATGCCAGAAAATATTGCACAGGGTTTCCGGCGGCGGCGACAGGTCCGGTAATTCGGGAACAGGTTATGCCGGTTACAATGAAGTTCAGTTTTCCAATGCTGAGTATTGTTTGCGGATGCTTCCCGAGATTGGTGCGACGGTTTCCGAGTTTTCTCAATACAAGAGTTGCTATAACCTGGGTTTTGTGCTGCGCCGCCGCCGCGAGGTTTATCATGAAGATCTGAAAACCGCAATCCCTGCGGTTGCCGGTCCTTCAAAACCGGGAGAAACCGTATCCGAGAAGGCCCCGGGAGGAGTTGAAAAAGATATTTTTTACGACTGGTATGACAGGAATTCTTTTATTTCTCATTTTTTTCAAAAAGACACGCTTCTTTCTGATTTTTCCAAAAGCGCTTACGGGGAACAGGGGGATTTTGTCAATCAGGTGTTTAAGCGCTCTTCTGAAAACAGAGAAGGTGAATTGGATTTTGTCAGAACCGGTCATGTGTGGTGCGGGGATTATTTCGCGAATGTGATTGTGCGGAAACACTTTTCCCTGCAGAAGAATTTTACGCTCGTCTATCAGTGCAAGATTAAAAATAATTCGGACAAAGCTCTTCGCTTTTATCCGGGGACGGAGATGAATTTGTCACCGTCTTCTGTCAGAACAGCGCATTTTTTTGTTGGGGAACAGGCAAAAAAATGCGACACTTTTTTTGATGGCCGGGGTGACAGGGTTTTGCTGCATGACAAAAAATTCGGCGTGAAATTGGATTTTTCTTATTCTTCTGCTTCTTCACGTATCTGGATGTTTCCGGTTTACACGGTCTGCCGCCTTGAGGACGGTTTAAAAAAAATGTATCAGGGGACTTCCCTCACCTTTCGTGAAGAGCTGTTTCTCAAACCCGGCGAAGAGTGCGACAGAAAGCTTGTGGTGAAAGTTCTATGACGGAAGTTTTGTTTCTGTCGGCGATCTTCGGGGTTTTGTCATGTGATACGGTTGTCGCCGGACAATTTATGTATTCAAGGCCGCTTATCGCCGGCCCTCTGGCCGGTTTGTGTTTGGGGAACCCGTATGTCGGTTTCATAGCAGGTTTGTGTGTGGAGCTAATATGGATAAGGGTTATTCCCATAGGCGATTCTGTTCCACCCGACAGCACATTGACCGCTGTTTTGGCAAGCGCGGCGGCAGCGGCAGCCGTAAAAAATTTTGGTATTGATAATTTTTCCGCAATTGTGGCGGCATTGGCGGTGAGTGTGCCCTGCGGGATAGTTTTTAAAATAGTGGAGATGAAAATTCGCGCGGCGAATTCTAAGACAGTTGATGATATCAAGGTGAAAATAATCAGAGGCGATTTTTCTTCGGTTGACAGGGGAACATTTTATGCCGTGGTCAGAAAATTTCTCATAAGCGCTGTTTTTTTTCTTTTGGCTTACATTCTTGTGACTGCGCTGCCGGAATTCTACTGGCGGGTGCCGGATACTGCCGGCGGGGTTGAAATAATAATGAGGTTTATTTATATTTTGTGTTTTGCGCAGCTCTTTGAGATGTTTTTGAAATGGAAATAGAAAAAACATTAATTTCGTCCGGTGTGTTGAGAAAAGTGTTTTTCAGATCCTTTTTTCTTCAGTCCCTGTGGAATTTTAAGGGCATGCAGAATGCGGGGTTTCTTTATGTTATCAAGCCTGCGCTGGATTTTCTTTATCCTGTTACTGATGAAAGGAAAAGCGCTTATCTGAGGCATCTGGATTTTTTCAACACGCATCCGTATTACGCTTCATACATAATAGGGGCCGTGTGCGCCGCCGAAGAAAAATACGCATCTACGGGTTCGCTCCCGGCGCTGAGACAGATAGTTGATACAAAGAAAATTTTGGGCGGCCCGATAGCCGCTTTCGGTGATTCAAAAATATGGGGAACGCTCAGACCTTTTGCCGCGGTGATAGGAGTGTTTTTTATTATTCTTTTTTCAAAAAACATTAATCTTATGTGGGTAGGTCCGGCCTGTGCTTTTATTTTTTACAGCGCTGTTCATATATATATAAGGTTCTGCGGCTTGCGTGACGGCTACAAGCGCGAAAACACGGTTTTTGATACATTGTTTACGGGGAAACTGCAGAAAAGTTTTGCTTACATGAGGATAGCGGCCATTGTTATGGCGGCGTTTCTTCTGTTAAGGGGTTTTCTCGGCGCGGGTTCGTCTGTCATGCTGAAGACGGTGTATCCCGTGGTTTTTATAGTGGTGGTGCTGTTTATAAGAAAAATTTCAGCGACTGCGCTTTTTTACGCTGTTCTTGTGTTGGGGGGGCTGATTGCAAGATACTGTCATTAGAAAATATGTTATCCGGCTGAGCGCGGGAGTGCATGTGCGTACGGCTTTGACGATATCAAAGCTTGCGGAAAAATTCGAAAGCAGGCTGTTTATAGCCAAGGGCGCCGATGAAATCGCTTTTGATTCCCCCTTGGGGCTTCTTACCCTCGGTGTTGTTGAAGGCGATGAGATTTCGGTGCGGATGAAAGGCCCTGATTCTTTGGAATTTGCGCTGGCATTTGATAGATTAGTAGATGATAACTTCGGGGAGTAACAAAAAATATGGTGTATAGGGGAATAGCGATTTCGCCGGGTATAGCCATAGGCAGGGTTTATCTGCTCAAGAGAGAGGCTCATCAGGTACACCGCAGGAGCGTTCTGCCCAATGAAATAAAAAAAGAACTTTCCCGCTTCAGGAAAGCCGTTGTCATCACCCGTAAAGAGATACTTGCGGTGGAAGATAAGGTTAAAAAAGCTCTGGATCGCAAAAAAAGCAGGATATTCGAGGGGTACCGCCTTTTTCTTGAAGATAGAATGCTGATAGACGAAACCGAGGGGATTATAAAAGACCAAAATGTAAACGCGGAGTTTGCTTTTTCAATGCAGCTTAACAAAATAATATCAGAATTTAAAAAAATAGAAAACGATTATTTGAAAGAAAGATCGCGTGATGTTTCAGAACTGGGAAGAAGGATTATGTCTAATCTCATGGAGAAAGACGATAATGTCCTTTGGGAAAATATTCCACCCGGTTCTGTCCTCGTCGCTTACAACATCACCCCTGCGGACACGACTAATATGAAGAGCAACAGCATCAGGGCCTTTGTAACTGACATAGGCGGGAAAACATCTCACACGGCAATTGTGGCCAGGGCTCTGGAAATACCCGCGGTAACGGGCCTGAAGGAGTTTTTTGCGCTTGCTGCCGCCGGGCAGGATATTATTGTGGATGGCGAAAACGGCATTGTTATCACGGATCCCGACGAGGAAACCGTGATGAATTATAAAAGAGAGAGGAAGCGCTATCTGGACGAGATGCATTCCCTCCAGAAGCTCATGGATTTACCGGCTGTCAGTTCTGACGGGGTGTCATTCGGCGTGGAAGCCAATATAGAGATACCCGAGGAGATATCAACAGCCCTTGCCTATGGGGCCGAAGGCATAGGCCTTTACCGCAGCGAATATATGTTTATTAATTCCGAGACCATTCCGGGGGAGGAGGAACAGTACGCGCGGTACAAAACTGTTTGTGAAAAAATGCTTCCGTCACCGGTGATAATAAGGACTGTTGATCTGGGAGCGGATAAGCTTACCGATGCCATTAAGCTTCCTCCCGAACGAAATCCGGTGATGGGCCTGAGGTCTGTCAGGCTGTGTTTCCGGCTGCCGCAGATGTTCAAAACACAGATAAGGGCGCTGTTGAGGGCATCCGCCGCCGGTAATTTGAAGATAATGATCCCGATGATTACAAATGTTTCAGAGTTAAAAAAAGTAAAGGCCGTGATAAACGAGGCGAAGAGAGAGCTGGAAAAAGAGGGTTTGGCCTTCAACGACAAAACCCAGGTGGGAGCCATGATAGAGGTGCCGGCGGCGGCTCTTGCCGCTGATTTGATCGCTGCCGAAGCTGATTTCCTCAGCATAGGAACGAATGATCTTATTCAATACACATTTGCCGCAGACAGAATGAACGAGAATGTTGATTATGTTTATGAACCCGGCAATCCCGCATTGATGAGGCTGATAAAGTTTGTGATAGATTCGGCTCACAAAAAACAAAAAACCGTGGCCATGTGCGGAGAAATGGCTTCTGATCCGGCGTTTACAAAAATACTCATGGGTTTTGGTATTGATACTTTCAGCATGTCGGCTATAGCCATACCCAAAATAAAGAAGATTGTAAGAACGACTTCTGTCAAAGAGGCCAGAGAATTAGCCAACAGATTCGTTTCGGGTATTTGCGCGCAATAATTTTATATGAAAGACGCCGAAAGGGTTAAATTTATATCGGAAAAATTCGAGATTATCCGCGCCGAACTCGGAAAAGTCGTGGTGGGCCAGGACTATGTGATAAGGCAGCTTCTGACCGCGCTTTTCGCGCGTGGTCATTCTCTGATTGTCGGCGTGCCGGGTTTGGCTAAGACAATGATGGTTTCTTCTCTTGCGGAGACCCTGGATCTTAGTTTTTCCAGAATACAATTTACCCCGGATCTTATGCCTTCCGATATTACCGGAACCGATGTTATAGAGGAGAACTTGAATTCCGGCAAAAAAAAATTCCGTTTTATAAAGGGCCCTGTTTTTGCAAACATTATCCTTGCCGATGAAATCAACCGTACGCCGCCGAAGACGCAGTCGGCTCTTCTTGAGGCGATGCAGGAGCATCAGGTCACGGTTGCCGGAAAAAGCTACGCGCTTGATCACCCTTTTTTTGTTATAGGCACCCAGAATCCCATTGAACAGGAGGGTACATATCCTCTTCCCGAGGCTCAGCTTGACAGGTTTTTTTTCCAGATCAATATATTTTATCCGACGGAAAAAGAAGAGAAGGAGATCGTTTTGCGTACGACTTCTCCCGAAACCGTGAAGTTGGCGAGAGTGATTTCCGGAAATGAAATTACGGACATTCAGGAATTTGTCAGGAAGATACCTGTTGCTTCAAGCACGCTTGAATATGCCGTAAAACTGGTGAAAATGACCAGGCATCCCGGCGGCGATCCGGAAATTGTTAAATGGCTTTCGTGGGGCGCGGGGCCCAGGGCCTCGCAGGCTCTGGTGCTGGCGGGAAAAATAAACGCCGCGCTTGATGGCAGGTTTTCTGTTCTGAAAGAAGACATAAACGCTGTGGCTTATCCCGTTTTGCGTCATCGTCTCATTGTTAATTTCAGCGCCGAGGCGGAAGGTGTCGCCACGGATGACATAATAAAGAAAATGCTTAAACAGGCGATGGCTGAATGAGGTTTTTTTTTCCGCGTTATTCATTTGCGCGAAAGGCCGCCGGAATTGTTGCGGCTGCCGCCGGTGTGTGGCTTTTTATAAATGCGGCGGCTTATGTGGATGTGACGTTACGCGCGAGGAGCGCTTACCTTGAGGGCATAAAATATTTAAAGTGGTACAACAGCCCCGGTGTTAAAAAAAAAGCGCTTGATTTGTGGCTTGCTGAATCAAAATCAGAAATCATTTCATCGGATGATAAAGAACTGCTGGCAGAATCTCTGCAAATGCAGTACAAGCTGAAAATGGAAGATAATGACGCAAAAAACGCGTATTACTGGTTCAAAACTGTTATAGAATGTTTTCAGCCGCCGCGTTCGGTTTATGTTAAAAGGGCTGAAGAACAGATAGTAATTGCCGAAAAACTCTGGAAAGAGGCAAAGTGATTGCTTTTTATCTGGCGCTGACTTTAATTTGTTTTATTTTTGTTTTTAAAGCCGCCGATATTCTTGTCGGCAGCGCAAGTATCATTGCCGAACGCTTCGGAATTCCGCCTGTTTTTATAGGTGTTGTTCTTGTGGGGCTGGGAACATCCGCCCCGGAAATATTTGTTACTCTGGCGGCTTCTCTGTCTTCTCATCCCGGGATTGTTCTGGGGAACGCTTCGGGCTCCATCGCCGCGAATTCCGGGCTTGCCATGGCTGTTATATTCTGGCTCTACGACAGAACATGGAAGATGGCCTCGCCCGGTGATAAGAACGGAATAGGGACACAGTTTATTGTTCTTAATTTTGTGTTTCTTGCCGCCGGTTCCGCATCTATGATTTTTTTGTTCAAAAACGGCATAAGCCGGCAGTCAGGAATAATAATGCTTTTTTTAACGGGTATCTATTTTTATCTGACGGCCAGAATTAACAGCCGTTTTTTTATTCCTGCAGAAACAAAGAGTCCGGTTGGCGTGCAATTTTTGCGGTTTTGCCTGTCTCTGGCTGTTCTTCTTGCCAGCTGTAAACTTATAGTTTTTACCGCATCAAAAGTTGCGCAATTAGCCGGCGTTTCAGAATTTATAATAGGCCTGACCATTATAGCCGTGGGTACCTCATTGCCGGAAATAGCCACTTCATTAACAGCCATGAAACAGGGCAGGCCCGGACTTGCCGTGGGAGATATTGTCGGTTCTCAGGCACTTAATCTTTATCTTCTTCTGGGTTTGTCGGCGGTCACAAAACCTCTTGCGGTGGGAAATTCTTTGTTTGTTTTCGGATGGCTGTTTGTTTTTTTGGGTGAAATATGTTTTTTTCTCTGGAGCAAAAAGATTCCTGCGCGCCTAAAAACAGCTGTTCTTTTTATTACTTACTGCATATATCTTTTGGTTAATGTGGGATATATGCGGTAATGTTAAAACGCCCATGAGCGAAAAAATACTGATTGTTGATGATGATGAGGAATTCAGGGTAAAACTCACGGCCTGTCTTGAAGCATATGAAGTGGAGAGTGTCGCCTGCGGAAAAGACGCGTTGCGGATTTTGCGGCGGCCCCACATGATAGATCTCGTTATTCTGGACGAGAATCTTCCTGATTTTAAGGGTACGGAAATGCTGAAAAAAATCAAAGAAGCGTCACCCCTGCTGCCGGTCATGATATTAACGGGTTTCGGGTCAAAGGATATTGCTGTCGCGGCGCTAAAGGGGCGAGCGGATGATTATCTGGAAAAACCGGTCAGTCCCGGTGAATTAACACTCGCTTTGGAGAGGCTTTTGAATGTCAGTATCTCGCTTGCTGAAAACAGCGGAGGCAACAGTGGCAAGGTGGAACTTGTCAAAAGATTTATTGAAAGAAACTGTTTTAAAAAAATAACTCTTTCCGACGCTGCCGCCAAAGTGTTTTTGAGTCCTAAATACTTGAGTAAAATATTTGCGCATATCAGCGGCGTAAGTTTCGGCGAATATAAACAGGGCGTGAAACTTAGAAAAGCAAAAGAGTTGTTGGATTCGGGGAAGCTCTCTGTTGGCGCGATAGCCTATAAAATGGGGTTTAAAAACCCGGAGTCGTTCATGAGGATGTTCGCGAAGACAACCGGGCAGACCCCCTCCCAATACCGAAAATTTTCCGCGAAAAGAAAAAGCTCTGCGGTGGAGCCGGAATGAAAAAAAATATAGCTTCAGCAAGAGACGCGGCCATTAGGAATGCCGAGTTTTTTACTGTTCTTGAAAAGCTGAACCGCGCCAAGAAGCTTTCGGAAATAGGTACCTTAACAGCTGAAATTGCGCATGAACTCAGAAATCCGCTTGCCACGATTAAAATAGCGATTTATAACATCAGGCATAAGATAGATACTTCCGCTGTGGAAAGCCATATCTGTAACATAGAGAAAAAAATTAAAGAGGCGGAGCAAATCATAGATAATCTTCTGCATTATTCTGCTTTGCACACACCGGAATACGGAAAAGTGAAGATATATCCCATCCTTAAGCAGTGCGTAAAAGCTGTGCGGGAAAAATACAAAGAAAAGAATGTTCAAATTACAATAAGGCCACCTGACCCGGCCGATATGAATATTGAAGCCGATTCTGTTCAGCTGGCAGAAGTTTTCGGCAATATACTGGACAATGCCTGTGAATCTATCGGTCATGACCGCGGAAAAATCGAGGTGAGAATAGATCGTCGCGGAAGGAACAAAGTTTTTGTTGTTTTCAGTGATAACGGCTGCGGCATAAAGGCGGATGATATAGACAGCGTTAAGGATCCGTTTTTTACCAGAAAAACAAGAGGGACGGGTCTGGGGCTTGCCGTCGCCAGTCAGATTGTTTATATACACGGCGGTGAAATAAAAATAGAGAGCACTCCCCCCGACGGCACATCTGTTAGAGTGCTGCTTCCTCTGAAAAGAATTTCAAGATAATACATAACCGGCATATCCGGAATTTGTCAGCAGCGGTGAGATTGATTTAGACAGAATTTCAGCGCACACAGCCGTTTTTTTTAGCGGAAAAAAGTCAGTTTTTAGCGGATTCTCCCGATTGAATAATATCCGTGTTATTTGGAAAATAACGCGGGGAGAGAATTAAGAGGGGGAAGAGCATGCGAAGAAAAATAGCTGTCGTGGATGATAACAAGGAATTTCTTGAGGAAATTTCATGTCTTCTGGAATCCGGCGGTTATGTCGTGAGCCGTTTTTGCGACGGAGCTTCCGCGGTGAAAAAGATTCCCGCTATTAAACCTGATGCCGTTGTCAGCGATGTTTCTGTCGGTTACGCGGAAAAAGTTGTGGCGGCAACCTTGAGCGGCTTGCCCGAAAGTTTAAATCAGGAAGATGCGCTCCTGATCACTTTTGAGCTGGAAAGTTCTATTATAAGCAGCATTTTTTACAGGCTGTTCTATAAAATACAGAATTGTATTCCGAATGATGTGAATTATTTTTTAAATATAAACATGTCGGAGCATATCACAAAAACAATGAACGAAATAATTTTGAGATCAAAGAACTCCGATCTGAAGGAAAAGGCGAAGAAGGAAAAGGAGCTCTGGAAATAATATGTGCGCCGACAGAAGACAGAAAATAGGCTTAGACAGTATCAGGGATTCTCATCGTGCCAGAGTGAAAAGACACGGCTTTGACAGGCGCAAGCCCCCCCTTTTAGAGAACATCCTCAGGGAATTGGATGTCATAGATGCGGAGCAGTTCGAGAAAGCAAAGCGTCATGCGTTGAGCACAGGTATTGATATATGCAGTGCTCTCGTGGATTTGGAGTACATAAGAGAAGACCGGCTGGCTTTGTGGCTCAGCATAAAAGCGGGGCTGCCGTTTATAACTTCTCTTAAGGAGCATGCCACCGAAGACGCCGCGGAACTTATTCCTGAAAAATTTGCGAGGCGTTTTGTAATTGTCCCCTTGTTTAAAAGAGGCGGTGCCGTTACGGCTGCGGTGGCGAATCCGTATGATATTCCTGCCTTGGACATGATTTTAAAGGTGACGGGGTACAGTGTTATTCCGGTTGTTTCGGTCAGATCTGAAATTTTTGAGATGATAGATAGGATTTATTCCGGTGATAACGCTATTTTTGAGAAAGAAACCGGCGAAAACGAAGAGGCGGATATTGTGGAAAAAGAAGCTTCCGCGGATTCTACGGAGGAAGCCGTCGTTGAGGATAAGGAATCTGCGGATGAGAGCGGGCTTGGGGCGGATCCGGAGCCGGAAGATGAAGAATCAGGGCCGGATAAAATAGAAATAGAAAGGTACGGGCAGGGAAAAAAAGACAAAAGTTATGACAAGGATATCATAGCGGAAATAAACAAGATTTTTGAGAAGGCTGTGAAGCACGGCGCCAGCGACATACATTTTGATCCCGGGGATTCGTGTGTCTATCTGCGTTTTCGGGTTGATGGCATGCTCAAGGATATCAAGGAGCTTCCAAAAAGCATTGAGAAATCTTTAGTCGCGAGAATAAAACTCATGGCGGCACTGGACATTACCGAAACGCGCCGTCCGCAGGACGGC
>JAYEJT010000056.1:0-3359 GCA_034660675.1 Elusimicrobiota bacterium | reverse complement strand
AATGTCAAGACCTCACCCCGCTGACCGCACAGGAGGAAGGTTATGGAATTGCAGGTGGTGATGAACAAGCGTGAAACGGGGAAGAAGTCTCTTCTCAAGCAACTTAGAAAAGACAAAAAAACGCCTGCAATCATATACGGCGCGGGCTTTAAGGCTGAGGCTGTGTGGGTGGATGAAAAAGAGATTTCCGGAATCATAAAAAACTCAAAAACTTCTGTGCTTTCTCTCAACGAAGGTAAAAAACAGATAACAGCCGTCATAAAAGACGTTTCTTACGATGTTCTCTCGGATCGGGTGAATCATGTTGATTTTTTGAAAATAGAAGCAAAGAAAGAGCTTGAGATCAATGTGCCGGTTGAGCTTGAGGGCGAATGCAAAGGAGTCAAGGAAGGCGGTGTGCTCGATTTTGTAACAAGGGAACTTGATATAAAGACAATTCCTTCAAAGATTCCTCATTCCATAAAGGTGGATGTTTCCGAGATGCTGATGGGTGATACTTTAAGAGTATCAGAACTTCAGATTCCCGAAGGCGTCAATGTCGTGACTCCCGGCGATTCAATATGCGTGAGCATACAGGTCCCGAGGAAGGAAGAGGAACCTGCTGAAGCCGAAGCTGAAATCGAAGCAGGAGCTGAAGCGGCCGGAGCTGAGCCGACAGAAGAGGGAAAGGGAGCGCCTGAATCGCCAAAGGCCGAAGACAAAAAGCCGGCTGACAAGAAGTGATATAGACAAAATGCTGGCTGTTTTCGGTTTGGGAAACCCGCCATCTTACAACGGCACAAGACACAACATAGGTAAAGAAGCGGCTCTTTCATTGAAAGGGAAAATGCCGCTGGCTTTCAAGAGCGCTTTTGCCGATATTTATGTGCGGGGAGGGAAAGCTCTTATAATAGGAAAAACTTATATGAACGAATCCGGTCTGGTTTTCAGGGATGCTTTGCGAAAACTGAAGATTTCTCCTGAGGATATACTGGTTATCTGTGATGATTTTAATATGGATCTTGGAAAGCTGCGTTACAGGGTGTCAGGATCTTCGGGCGGGCACAATGGGATTGAGTCAGTGATTGAGAAATCCGGTACAGTCGATTTTCCGCGGCTGAGGCTTGGAATAGGTCCCCCTGTTATGAATTTTTCGGGAACGAGCGACTGGGTGTTGGAAAATTTTGAGAAAAATGAAAAAGATAAGGCAGAAGCTCTTGCTTTGGCGGCGGCTGATTTTGTGAAGTCCCGCTGGGGGCGTTTCTGGCCGGAGGAAAACGGTAGTTTTAATGTTTAGAAAGTTCAGGAAAAAAGTTATAACGGGGATACTTATCCTTGCGCCTATAGCGGCGACTCTGTATGTTTTCGCGTTTATGATCAAAATAATAGCGCGTCTGACTGCTCCGCTTGCCCCTATTCTTCTGAGGCTGCCTTTTTTCTCACAATGGCCGGCGGCCGCCACTTATGCGGTGAGTTTTATAGCGGCGCTTGTTCTTCTGTGGTTTCTTGGCGCGACCGCTTCCAACATTTTGGGAAGAACTGTCCTATCTTTTACGGAGAGGTTATTTCTCAAGGCTCCTGTCATCAACAAAATATACGCCGTCATAAAACAGATTATTGATACGGTGGCGGCAAAAAAATCAGCTTTTCGCAAAGTTGTCAGAATAGATTATCCGCGAAAAGGGATAAAGACGCTGGCTTTTGTGACGGGTCAAACGGAAATAAACGGCTTGCTTTATTATTCGCTCTTTGTGCCGACAACTCCGAATCCGACCAGCGGTTTTTTCTGTATGATACCTGTTTCCGATGCCGAAGAAATTGATATAGACACGGAAACGGCAATGAGGATTATCGCGTCAGGGGGTATGATAAAGTGAAGAGGAAGTGTTTCCACGTATTAGATACTAATTAAATGTCCCCGAAACGCTTTCTTGTTAGATACTATTTTTTGTCCCTGAAATGTTTTTTCTTCTCCAGCATTCATAGCATCAAATAACATTTTCAAAAGCCGCTTTATTTCCCAACTTAATTCTACCATATTCAAAGAACGATAAATAGTTTCAAGTTCAGTTTTTACACGTTTTGGCACATTTCTATTTACCATCAATCGCTGATAAGGTGTTTTCGGAGTGTCGTAAATCCGTTTGATCACTTTGCCTTTTGCGTTTTTTGTTTTCTTTTTCAGTTTTGCGGATGCTATAAAAAAGTTATCCATTAAATCAGCTCTGCTATAAAGCTGATTCAGGATGTCAACTTCCTTCACGGTGTCATGCCGAAAGTATCCGACCAGTTTTCTGATTTTGTCCCCGTTCTTCTGCTCGACGTGTGCATTATCATTTTTCTTATAAGGCCTTGAGCGCGAAAGCTCAAAATTGGATTTTGTTTTTTTATCAGTCATTCTCTCAAACAAAAGCTTCAAAATGGGTTTGGCGTTATCGGGATGATAATGGATAATCTGATGATAAACCTTTTGATGAATTTTTTTATCTATACTTTCGACGCTGGATAGACTCTTCCCAAGCCCTGCGGCTCTGGCTATCCATTGCGAATAAATATCAACATAATTACCGGTTATTGCAAAAGTCCCGGATGAGCTACCGCCGTTATGTTCAACATAATCAACTTCTGTATATCCGGGTTTTTTATTAGCGTATTTGCCGAAATTGGCGATAATAGGCACTCGCTTATAAATGTCTGCATTTCCCTTGTGCTTATTGCCGTGTTCCCTTGGAAAAGTCATCATGATCTTTTTTAGCGTTCCAAGAGGTATATTTCTCATCCGTTTCACGACTTCTGACGGATAGAAAAATAGTTTCTTGTTTTGCTCAAGCTGATCAATATAAATTCCCATCATTGGATGAATCTTTTCGGCGCATATTTTACCGACGGTTTTCCTTATTGCTTCAATTATTTTTTTGGAAAAGATATCATATTTCCGTTTCGGACCGCGTTTCCCGTTAGAAATAAATTCGCTCTTTTTCGGAGGACGAACAAAATAACGATTAAATCTTTTAATGACCGCCCATCTATCACAACCCGCCAGTTTGCAATACTGACTTAAAATCTGGCCGCGTTTCTTTTTATCCGCTTTCCTGTAATCTTCCGCAAATTTCTTCAACAATTCCATCTCGAACTCCTTTAACATCGGCACCTCCTGACTTCAATTTTTTCGCGTCAGAATGATACCTTTTTCAGGGACATTTTATTATTATCTAACAAGATGATTTCAGGGACATTTTGTATTATCTAAGGCGAAAGTTTGGATAATAGACGGATTTTTGCTAATATGCGCTCATAAACACTTTAAAGGAGCGCGTACGTGAAAAAAAACCTTTTAGAAGAAGCAAAGAAAGAAGAAAAAAATGTTGCTAAATTTTTGA
>JAYEJT010000055.1:0-17309 GCA_034660675.1 Elusimicrobiota bacterium | reverse complement strand
GAGGTATTCTTCGGTGTACATTTCCTTTACCTTCTGCCCGCGCAACTTGGCCTTGCCGGTTTCCCTGTATTTGTCCACCATCTTCGTGATTTCTTTGTTGCCGCTTATTTCCTTGTTCAGCCGCATTTTCGTGCCCACGACAATACCTATCGTGGAAAGCACCTGTTTCATTCCCTCTTCAAGAGCCTTTTGAAGAGCAATGCCTTTGTCTTCCTGATTTTGCGAAATACCCAGATAATAATAGTAACCAGCCTTCTCCGGAATCACCGATATCCATTTTGGTTTTCTGCGCTTGGAGCTCCACACTTTTTTGGGCCTGGGCAGAGCAGAGCAGCTCATCAGAAAAAATCCCGCAAAAGCAAAAACAGCAAAACGTTTATTCCTCATAATCTCCCCCTATTTTTTAAACCTTTTTAAACTTCTTTTATATTCTATTAAATATTTTTCGTTTATAGAAAGCCCCCATTTGTCCTTGGCTATATCCTCAATGAGCGGAAAAAACTTGTTTTCATATGACACGCCTTTTTCTGAAACGCGCATCGTAAGCTCACCGACATAACGGCCTCCTGCGCCCGCCTGAAGTATAAGCGGCTTTCCTTTTTCATAGATCAGCGTCTGAGTGTGGCCGCTGAAAATAACATCTATCCCCTTAACATTCCCGGCTATTTCGCTCACCTCTTTTTCGCCGGCATGCACCAGCGCAAAGACATAATCGCATTTCTTGCGCATTCGCGGCACGATTTCGGAAAGTGCCTGAGCCGGCGTAGCCATTATCGTCAAATGCTTTTTAATTTTTTTGGGATAAAATATAAAACAGGATTTGGATGTGACGCCCGTTATCCCTATTTTCACGCCTCTTATTTCTTTTATCAGATACGGCTCACCAAATACCCAACAGCTTTTTTCATCACAAATCTGCAGATTGGCATTCACAACCGGAAGCTCATATTCCGATAAAAGCTCTTTAAAAAGATCCGTTCCTGTCCTGAATTCCTGATCGCCTATGCACACGGCGTCAAACTTCAGTTTTTCCATTATCTTCATCACATAACGGTTTTTTATTTTTTCGCTGTTGGGAGATAAAAAATCCCCCGCCGAAATTCTGATATCAGCGGGATTTACCTTTGAAAAAAAAGTCAGGCGCCGGACAAGCCCCCCGTAAGGATTGGAGGGGCAGTCACAGGATTCTATGATGCCGTTGGCGCTGTTTGTGTAAAGAATCCTTAGCGTCTTCGCCTGACTCTGCGGCACTTTCAACGCCTTATCTATTTCAAACGACAGCGCCTTAGCCATGCCTTTTTGATAACCTTTGAATATTTTTATCACAGCCCCGTTCTTATCAACAACGAACGTTCTGGGTATGTTCTTTATAGAACCCGTCACGACAGAACATTGTTTCGCAAGATCCGCCGATTCGTCATAAAGAACGGGCTGGGTTATTCCCCATTCCTTTATACATTTATTTATTGTTTCCCTGTCTTCGCCGACAGCGACCATAAAAAATTTTACGCTTTTATCTGCGGCGTATTTTTCCGCGGCCGTGGAAAACGCGGGGAGTTCTTTTCTGCACGGGGCGCAATTGGAATCAAAAAAAGAAAAAACCAGCGCAGTGGAATTTCCCAGAAGCCCCGACAAAGTGTAATACCCCCCGTCCGATGACGGCAGACCGAAATTAGGCATGTTCTGCCCTTTCTGAAAAGCAAAAAGAAAATCGGTAAACAGCAGAAACACTCCGGCAATTATTATTTTTTTACCAACCCCTTTCAGCATCACAACCCCCTTACATTCCTTTTAACGCGAAGACAAAAAGATACACGGCAAACGCGCCGAAAAGAACAGCATTGAAGAGCTTCGCGGCCACAACATGTTTTTTGAGAAACGTTATCATCTCAACCGAGTTGATCCCTGCGAAAACAAAGACAAAAACGGCAAACAGCGGCACCGTGAAAAAAACCGAATAAAGGAAAAGCGCCCCCAGGGCCTCCGCGCGGTAAGACGTTACCGAAACCACGTAGGAAATCGTGGGCAGATATATCTGCCCCGTACACACAAGCTCAAAAGAGGAAACAACTCCGCCTATCAGAAAAGCGTAAAAAAAGGCCGTTCCCTTAGCGAGCATCTTTGAACTTGTCTCGCGCATTTTAGCCCTCATGGCATCGGGCACTTTGAGCACTGTTTCACCGCCGCGTCCGAAAACAACAGCATCTCTCACGCTCCCTACGCACAGCGCGGCGGTTACAAGACTCATTGAAAAATAAAACACGCCCGATATTGTCTTCATAAAAACCAGCGACTTTACGATCTCAAAAATGCCCAGGCCGAAAAGAAAGTAAAACACACCCACTCCCGCGCAATACCCTGCCCCGAAAACGGCAACTTCTTTTTTCTGTTTTTTCATCACAAAACTCATGTAAGAAACAAGAAAAATTATTCCGGCGAAAGCGCAGGGATTTATTCCGTCAATGAGCGCCGCCGCGACCACAGGAAAAAACTTCACTTTACCAAAATCATTCAGAATATCATCCCGCGAGGCCGAAGAATTAAAGAAAGCTGTTTCCGGAGGAGCGCTTTTAAAAGATGAAAGCGCTTTTTCCGCGCCCGTGTTTATTTCACGCGCGCCGGCAAGAATTTTATTCCCCGCGGCCAGCACGGGGAATTTGTCGTTCCTGGAACCGGATATTTTTTCAAGATGCGACAGAAACTCAAAATTACGGCTCTCGGATACAAGAAGTTTTTTTAAATTGAAAGGATATTTATCCCTGAGTTTCTCCAAATTTTTCAGTATCCCGGCACAGTTAGCGCAATTTTCATCGTAAAAAAAATAAATATCAAAAACCGGATCCACCTCCGCGCTCAGAATATAATTGACAAAATCGTCATCACCGGAAGAAGACGTTTCAAAATAAACGCTGTGTTTGATATCACCTTTCTCGCCGTCAGGATTAAAAACAATCCTGAATGTCCCGGCAGCGCCGGGCAGCAGAGAAAGCGTTTTCGGAAAAACACTGATACAGTCGCAGGAAGCGCGTGTACGCAATTCAATGATTTCAGAAGAATCGCTGTACGCCGTGACCTTTTTTTCTAACTGGCATGTGAGATTGATTTTACCCGCATCCCACGAAACGCTGTCAAATTTGAGTGCGGAAGCCCGCGAGAAAAAAAGTAAAAAAAACAATGCCGCCGGAGCGGCTTTCTGCGCTAGTCTTTTGATATGCACCTATAGCAGTATCGCGCGTAAGGAATAAGTTTTAGTCTTCTTATCGTTATATCCATGGCGCATTTTTCGCAGATGCCGAATTTTTTGAGTTCCGCTTTTTTCAAAGCGTTATCTATTTCATCCAGTCTCTGTATGAGCCTGTCCACTCTCTCAAAAAGTATATCTCTCTCTGTGGACGCCACGGCGTTATCTATTTCATCGTTGACCTGGCCTATCCATTCATCCCTTTTGGCTTTCTCAACACGCTCCTGCACAAAAAGTTTTTCCTCTCTGAGTTGCGCCACTATGGTGTTCAGATGTTTTCTCCTGATGGCCTTATCTTTGGCAGATGAAAGTCCGCTGCGGCGGGAAGGCTTTTTATTCTTCACGGCTTTCTTTACGGCTTTTTTCACAGGTGATTTTTTAACCACTCTTTTCTTTTTAACAGACGAACGCTTTACCGGCGAGTTTTTTTTCTTTTTAACTTTTTTCATTATATTTTCCTCCGTGACTACACTTCTATAACCGAAATTGATTCTAACTTATTTTTCGTCTTTTTTCCATATCTAAACACCGGCCATTTGAAATGATCTATCATTTCAGGGTATTCTATAACTTCCCCGGTTATTCTCTCCCCCTGAAGAAGAACAGGTATCCCGGGAGGATAGGGGGCTATGGTCTCGGCGCAAATCCGGCCTTGAAATCAATCGTCACTTTGCTCGTGTCCATTGTTTATCCTTCCGGCAAACTTTTTCTGCTTTACAATCAATCGTCGTATTTGGTAGCATGAAGCCGTGTTAGTCAGTGCAAAAGAGGGAGGAGCAATGTCAAAAAAGTTAGGATTGTGTTCTTTGGTTTTAATATCGCTTTTTATCACGGAAACCGTTAAGGCGGAAACAGAAACCGTTTTGAAAGTTTACACCGTAAAAAAAGGCGATACTTTTTTTAAAATATCAGAAAATTTTTACGGCTCGGGTGAACGCTGGAAAGAAATATGGGATTTTAACAGGTATATCAAAAAATCGCACTGGATTTTTCCCGGAGACGAACTAATCATCCCTATTGAACAGGAAAAGAAAATAGTTAAAAAAATAGAAGACTCCCCCGAAGACAAAGCGGAGGAAGATAAAAATTTTGATATGTTTATTGCCCCTTATAGAGAACACGCCGCGCAACCGCTCGATTTTAAATATTCAGGAAAAATCTCGGCCTTCACAGAAGAAGTGGCCCTGCACGCCCAGCGCTCCAAAGTTATTGTTGACGTGGGCAGTGAGGACGGCGTCAAAGGAAATGACGTTTTTGACATATACCGCGCCAGCAAAAAAATATATCACCCCGAAACCAAAAAAATCATGGGAGTGCTTATCCGGCGCATCGGCCAACTGACGATAACCGATAACATACAGAAAGATTCATGTATCGGCACCATAAACCACTCCAAAAATTCGGTTCAGATAGGTGATTTTATAAAACTCTCCAGATAGATGACCCAAAAGAATTTCTCCGGCATTATAAGAGAAGCCATAAAAAAATCGGGTCTGTCTTTGCGCGCGTTCGCGAAAAAATGCTCTATAGACAGCTCATATCTTTCAAAGGTACTGAAAGGCAAACGTAATCCTCCGGCCGAGGAGAAAGCAATCGCAAAAATTGCGGATTTCATAGGTATGTCTCCCGAACGGCTGATGTTTGTCTGCGGAAGAATACCATCCAGATTACAAAAGGTTTTTCTGCGCGAAGATATTTTTGAAATAATTGAAGACCTGCCTCCCGAAGACACTCGTCGGCAAACAAAAAGCTCTCCGGCTTTTCATTCAGAACCGAAACCTGTTTTTAAGAGACAGGAAATCCCCGACGAACTCCTATAATTACACAGAAAAAGTCATACGATATTTGGAGCGACCCACATGAGTGAGGGTGGGCTTAGTTCCCGAAACAAAAATCCCGGATATTAATATCTGCTGATTCTGGTTCCGGGAAAATATAATCTGAGTATTTTTTTGTAGCTCCAGCCCTTTTCGGCCAGCTCTTTTGCTCCCCACTGGGACATCCCCACACCGTGCCCCCAGCCGGAACCGGTAAAAACAACACTTCTTCTTTTGTTCGTTATTTTTTTAATCTTGGTGCTTTTGAGATTTCTCCCGCCAAGTATGGTTCTGAATTTACCGGATTTTATTTTTGTTTTGCCTGTTTCGGAATATATCCAGAACTCCCTTATCCTGCCCGACGGGGTTTTCCTTCTGGCAATAAGACGTTTTATTCTACCGGTTTTATAACCGTTCCTGTTCAACAGCGCGGAAAGTTTGTCAAAAGTTATTTCATATTTCCATGAGGAATACGGCGTCTTTTTTCTGACAGGCTCCCTCACTCCTTTAAGGTATCGCGGGGGGGAAGACGAACTCCACACAAATTCAGGGCTTTCGGTGTGCCCCGAGGCATCAGCATGAAAATACACTCTCGCAACTTGCCCCCTGTACTTAATCACCTTCCCCGCCGTTGCGTGCACAGCGGCGCTGGTGGCCGGCTTTTCACATCCAAGGCCGCCGTAAACCTGAGAATTCTCGCACGAAGTGAGATCGTAGCCCTTTTTGGCAAATCTACCTAAATTGGCCATTATATAAGTTCGCGAAACCACGGCCTGCGCTTTCAGCGCATCTGCATCCCAGGCGGGGGAAAGCTCCCGCGGCAAAACGCCGCAAAGATAACTCTCAACACCGATTTCATTTATTGCCGACAAAAGAGAATTTTTGTTTTTTAATATAATACTGTCTCTGTATGAACGCCCGTTTACCCGAATGCTGTCACCTCTCGTCATGAGCCTGACCATGGAAGAAAAAACTTTCCCTCTTATGTTTATCCCCCCCGGCGCCGGACGAACGCTGTAGGAACTTCCCTGCGGAAAGCTCACCCGTTTTCCGCTTTTCATATCCGCCGCCGTCAACCCTGAAGAAGAAGAAATATTAAGAGCTTTTTTATTGCCCTCTACCAGCACGGTAATGATCTGCGGGTCGCGCGCAAACAAATACACCGCCGAAAACGCAATCGCAAAAAAAACAAACAAGTTTACACTAAAGAACACCCCACATCGCGCGTTTGGCTTAACCATCATACGGCGGAATCTTCCTTTTTTTTACGCGGCGTGTTATACCTTTCAGCCTCACTGAACATGCAGCCACAGTATTTTTGCCTGTAAAGAAGAAGCTCTTTTGATATTCTGACGGATTCGGGATAATTTTTACGGTAATCCCTGTAAAAAAATTCAACACCGGTTAAAGAGGATATTCTCTCTCCCTCTTCTTTAATAAAATTATGATTCTGATAAGGGCTCACCAAAAGGGTTGTTGTAAAAGAGGAAAAACCTTTCCCGCGCGCGGCTTCGGCTGTTTTCAGAAGCCTGTCTCTCACACACACCGAGCACCTTGACGGACCAGACAAAACATTTCGCGCCCATTTTTCAGTGTCATAGGTTTTATCCGCAATCATAGAAAATCCAAAATGGGAAGCAGCAAAACCGGCCGCCATAAAACGGCTGATGTATTCCGCCCGGGGGTGTATGTTGGGATTGTAAAAAAAACCGGTTATTTTTTTTTCTTTACTGAGGGAAGGATAAACCCCGCACATGCAGGGACCACAGCAGATGTGTACCAGACAATCAGAAGAGATCACTGTCGGCACCTTTTTCGATTCCGAGCTTTTTCCGGGCTTTCAGCGTGGCCACACGTCCGGCCTTTGTCCTCTCAATATAACCTTCCTGTATAAGATACGGCTCATACACATCGCTTATCGTGTCGGCTTCTTCCCCCAGGGCCGCCTCAAGAGTTTTTAAACCGGCCGGACCGCCGTTGTAATTTTTTATAAGAACCGTAAGCAATTTTCTGTCCATCTCGCACAAGCCGTTTCTGTCAACGCCAAAAACAGCCAGGGCCTCGTCGGCGGCATCAGATGAAATAATATCCTGCTTGTGTACCTGCGCCCAGTCCCTGACACGGCGCAAAAGCCTGTTGGCTATACGCGGAGTACCTCTTGATCTTGAAGCGATTAAAAAACACGCGTCTTTTTCAATCCGCACCTTAAGAATGCCCGCAGACCTTTCTATGATTTCGGACAGTTCTTCCGCCGGATAAAGGCCTATCCTTTCCACAATGCCGAATCTGTCGCGCAGGGCGCCTCCCAGAGAACCGCTGCGTGTCGTGGCGCCTATAAGAGTAAATTTCGGCAGCGGCAGCTGCATGGTTTTCGCCGACGGGCCTTCGCCTATAATTATGTCCAGCCTGAAATCCTCCATGGCCGGATAAAGAGCTTCCTCAACGCTGGATTTGAGCCGGTGTATCTCATCTATAAAAAACACATCTCCCGGCGAAAAACTGCTGAGTATCGCCGCAAGGTCCCCCACCTTATCAAGAGCAGGTCCGGATGTGCATCTTATGTTAACATCCATCTCTTTTGCCATAATATAGGCAAGGGTTGTTTTCCCCAGCCCGGGAGGTCCGTGAAAAAGAAGATGATCGAGAGGCTGTTCTCTTCCCGCCGCCGCCCGGAGGCATATATCAAGCTTTTTTTTGAGAGAAGCCTGTCCGACAAATTCACCTAATTCACGGGGGCGGAGGCTGTTGTCAAATTCTCTTTCTCCGGAACCGGCGAAAAATTTGAGTTTTTTTTCTTCTTTCATCTATCTGCCGTAAAAGCGTTCCTGTAATGCCTGACCTCGCCGCGGTCAAAAGCTATCACATCAAATCTGAAAGCGTTAAAAGCCTGTCCTTCTCTTTCCATAAAGAGAGACGCCATTTTGATAATTTTTCTCTGTTTTGTTTTATTCACTTTGAGCTCCGGCGGCAGAAAACCTCCGGAGGAAGATTTAACCTCCACAAAGCAAAGCTCTTCCCCGTCTGCTGCGATAATATCTATCTCACCCGCCCGCGAGGCGTAATTCCTGCGGATTATCCTAAAACCTTTTTTCTTCAGAAAAGAGCAGGCCTTATCCTCCGCGAAATTCCCCGCGATGCGTTTTTCCGATAACACAAAAACGAGCCCTAAAGCTCTTTTATCCTCGCCGCACGGCCGGTGCGCCCTCTGAGATAATAAAGTTTGGCGCGGGACACTTTTCCCCTGCTCTTTATCTTCACCGATTGAATCGCAGGCATATCATAGGGATACACCTTTTCTATCTCAATGCCGTAGGAAACTTTCCTGACGGTGAAAGTCACAGGATGCTTTTTCCCCTTTACCGCCATCACGGCTCCCGTAAAAACCTGGAGGCGCTCATTGTCTCCTTCCTTTATTTTCTGCGTCACAGACACCGTGTCACCCGCCTTAAAATTGTCAAATCCAGTTCTCATAATTCAACCTTCCTCTTTTTATTTTTTCTATATTCCCCAATTTTTCCGTGATTACCGCTCAAAAGGACTTCCGGCACTTTCATCCCCATAAATTCCGCCGGCCTCGTATACTGCGGATACTCAACGTAACCGTCTATAAACGACTCATCTTCCAGGCTTTCGGGATTCCCCATAAAACCGGGAATCAGCCTTGTCGCCGCTTCAATGATAACCATTGACGCCGCTTCGCCGCCGCTGAGAACAAAATCCCCTATGGAGATTTTTCTCACTCCCAGCGCCTCCGCTGCCCGCTCGTCTATACCCTCATATCTGCCGTTGAGCAGGATAAGATGCTTCTTTCCGGAAAGTTCCGCCGCAATATCCTGCGTAAAACGTTCCCCCCCCGGGCAAAGCATTATCACTTCCGTGCCCTCTTTCATAACGCTCATGACCGCTTTATAAACGGGCTCGGCCTTTAAAATCATGCCCGCTCCGCCGCCGAACGGCCGGTCATCCACTTTTCCGTCGGGCGTAAAATCTCTTATATTCGTCACTTTTATTTCCAGCAGGCCCTTATCAACGGCTTTGCCCAGCAAAGCGCTTTTGAGCGGTCCGTCAAAATAATCCGGAAATATCGTGAGGATGTCTATTCTCATGATTCTCTCACAATCACACTTTCCGGAAAATCCGCTATAATCTTTTTCCCGGCGGTGTCCACTTTTTTCACAAACCTTTCCAAAAAAGGAACAGACACAGTTCCGCCCGATCCGCTCTCAATCTTAACCCATATCTGGGAAGCGTCCTCAATAATTTCGGACAGCCTTCCCGTTTTCCGGCCGGAAGAATCCGAAACCACGCATCCCACGAGCTCGTCTTTCCAGAAAAAACCGTCGTCAAGCGGCCATTTTTCAGAACTGAGATACTTCCCCGTCAGAGAATCCGTTTCCCCGCTGAAAGTTACAAGCCACTTCCCTGAAGCAGAATGTCCGCCGTGGTGGACCCGCTTTAATGAATCAATCTCAATTTTTCGCGTATCACGGCCGAAGACATCAGGATCGTCCTCTAAATAAACAGAGGACAATTCTGCCGGAAGAGGCACAAAACCTGTCAGATAAAACTCGCTGCCCAGGCCGTGTTTACGGCCTATTCTCCCTATCAGAACCCTGTCCATACAACTGTTTCAGGAGGTTTTTTTCGCCTTTGCTCTTTCTTTTTTTATGAAACTGCGCACCACGTCCGTCGGCTGAGCGCCTTTGGAAATCCAGTATTCGGCGCGCTCCATATTGATTTTATACTGATCTTTCCCCTTTGAAACCGGGTCATACCAGCCGAGCTTTTCTATCTCACGCCCGTCACGCCGCCTCTCCGACGGCATAACAACAATTCTGTAATAGGGCGTGTGCTTCGCCCCCAATCTCTTAAGTCTTATCTTAACCACTCTTTTTCCTCCCATTCCACAAGGTACGCCTCGGCGCACCTTCGGCTTCAACGCCGAAAAATTATCAAGTAACAATATAAAATTTACGCCATAAAGTCAAAATAAGGTGGGGTCAGGTCTTGACATGTGACAAAATTTTACGGCCGATTGCGGAGCAGCTTTTATGGAGGGCCTCTTTCTATTTCCCTCCCATTATTCTGTAATTTCTCTTTTCAAGATAATTTCCCAGCCATATTGAACTAAGAATAACCAATGGTATAGATACAATCAATCTTATCAAACTGAATTTTATCCCCATGAACGAAGCCTCGAAAAGCGTCATTGGAATCCGGCAAACAGCGGCAGCACCTATAAATGTGAAAATAACATTTAGCCTCGCCCCTTTTTGAAATAAAGAATATGCAATTGGAAAGGCCGGCAGCAAACCTCCTGCAATAGGTCCTGCCAGAAGAATAGCCCAGACATAACTTAATATGCCGGACCCTTTCCCTAAATGTTTTGTAATAACTTCCTTTTTAACCCATACTTCAAACAGGCCTATTAAAATAAAAATACATGGCAGCAACTTAAGCATTTCAAGAAAGAATATAATAAAATTATGTCCTATTTGTTTCCCGGGATTAAATCCGAATATAGATGATAAAAAAATAAAGGCAGCATAAAGCAGGAATGCTGATATTTTAACAATTTTATTTTGATGCTTCATAATAGTTCCCCAAAGAAAATGCCGGTTATTAAGGCTACAATAAAAGCAATGAAAAAGCTGAGAATGTTTCTTATTATAGTTATTTTGGCTCCAAAATACTCTTTTTCTACTGGATAAGTAAGAACTCCAACCATCATTAAGGTTGTGGAAAAAGCAGATAAAACAGTGTATGATACTCCTTCTTTTAACAAAATGCCGCATAATGGATAGGCAATAGGCCCGGACATTAACGTTATAGAACCAATAAAAGAAGCCAAAAGGGCACCAATGAATTTATTGTTATTCCCCAAAGAATTTGAAATTACTTTTTCGGGGACAAGAAAAAGGACAACAGAAACGATAATGAGCATACCTAAGAACGCCGGCGAAATTTGTGATAATTTTTTAAAAGCTATCTTAACCGCTTTAATCGTTTTCCCTCTATTTGCAATAAAAGAAACCAATAACGCTAACCCTGTTATAGTGTACAAGTAATACACATTACCTCACCTTGATTTGTTCAATTTCCGTATACCGCTTGAGGTATACTGCCATTAAGCCGGGCAGCACAATTACTATGTTGATTTCCAAGATATTTCACATAAGACCCAATATTGCCTCGAAAATCTAATGTGCCTCGCCACCGCCCAACTGTTAATCACCTTTGATTATGCGGTTAAAAAACCACAGTTTACACAGCCTGTTCATTTTCTTGACATGTGTCAGTTCCGAAGCGTTCAAAAGCTCCGGCGAAACACTGTGCTTAAGAAACAGCACTGCCTCAAAATCCACCCAGCCAAACAGCGGCACCAGTGGCGGAAGGTAAAAACATGTGGCAAAATCTATTATCACCGGCTCGCCCTTGCTGACAAGAACATTGCTTTTGTGCCGCAGATCAAAATAGAGGACACCGCGAGAATGAATTTCAGTGACAATCTTCCTGAGCTTTGTGAAAAATTCCCCGGGCAGATTTTTATTGTCTTTTATGGAATCGCCCTCCATGTATTCAATATCCATGACGCCGCTTTCGGGAGAACCGTAAAATTCAGGGATACCCCTGATCCCTCCCAGCTTTCTGTAAAAAGAGGCTTCTCTGTTAAGCAAAAATCTTCCCGGCCAACCCCACTTGCGGAAATCTTTACGGACAAATTTTTTACCGGCCTCTTCCGCGAGCCACACATCCGCCTGATGATACGACGGATTGGATAGACTTTTTATAAAATTCAAATTTTGCCGTAAAACTTGAGACAAAGAACAATAATACCCGCTATGTCTGCGAGCAGAATACCTAACTCGCTGTTTTTGACCACTCTCTTAAAAGACCATTTTTTATCGCTTTTCGCGTAAGGCCGCAGCGACGGTATAAGCGCGGGAACGGTTCTCATGTATTTGAAATAATCCTCACCGTAAATCGCGGCCAGACGGAAACTTTCCACAATTTCCTTCCTCGGATAGTAATACAGCGCGTAGATCAGCTGACTGACAATGAGCAGCCACCACATACCGGCCATCATGCAGAAACCGAAAGTTATAAGATAGGTGCCCGCATAAAGAGGGTGCCTCAAATGCGCGTAAGGACCGGATAATATCAGCTCTTTTGTCTTTACCAGATGTCCGCAGCCCCAGATTCTGAAAAATTCCCCTAAGGCCACAATCACCGCGCCCGTTATAAGAAAGAGTTTGCTCATATCCTCCGCCCTGGCAAAATAAAGCAGCGCTATAACCGCCATATAAACAGGCACCGTCCTGAAAGTCACTTTCTCAAATTTGGTTTTCATTTTTCCTCCGTAATCCTCATTAACTTTTTGCGGAACTTATTCTAATATAAAAGCCGCCTTATTTGCAAATTTCTCTCAAAAAATTTATCATTGCCCCATATGGATATTATGAACAAAAAACTTGCCGCAGCGGCTTTAACGGTTTTTGTCACAGCCGGTTTTTTGCGCGCCGACATCAACACAGGGCTGGACATACGCGGCAGAGCTTACAGCGCGGACACTCTTTCCGGCGCGGGGGGAAAGGTTTCTTATTTTGAACAACGCTCACGATTTTATTTTGAGGGCCTCCTTCAGAAAGGCGTGAAAGGAAACTTCTCTCTGCAAAACAGCGGGGTGTGGGGAAGAGAGGAAGAGGACGAACTTTTTCTTGACAGAGCATACATAAGCGCAGAGTGGATTCTCGGCCTGCCCCTTAACGCCTCGCTCGGGCGGCAGGGCTGCAAGCTCGGCGACGGCCTTCTTCTCAACGACGAAAAAACGGGACTGAGCGGAATAAAATTAAACACTTCTCTGCCTTTCGGCTTTAAAGCCGAGGGCGCGGCCTTCAAACTCATAGAAGCATCATCGGCCTCCTTCTCGGGAGGCAGCAATGACAGGGATATCTATTTTGTCTCTCTGTCAAGAAACGTGTTGGGGGGAAACGCGGCTCTCACTTATTTTGCCGATTACGATAACACTCTCTCAAGCTCAAGCGAACTTTCCCTGCTGGATCTGAGATACGAAAGCGGGAAAGACAATGAAGTGCAGTGGGTTTTTGAGTACGCCAAAAGCGCAGGAAGCGGCATTGACACAAGCGCGTTTCTCACACGCGCAACGGCCTACGGGGATATTTACAGACTGGGACAGGGAAACGCTTTTATTTTATTTGCGAACGGTAAAGAAAATTGCGCGACAGGCGCGGTTTTTATAAACGAACGTGACAACTTCGGAGAATATTATATAAAAAACAGGGAAAGAGGCAGAGAAAACAGTATTGAAAATCTTAAAATAACCGGAGCCGGATTCAAGTCATCAATCATGTCCAAACCCGTAAATCTGCTGTTTAATTATTTTACCTATGAACTCGCTGCGGTAGATGAGCAGGGAATGAAAGAGCTCGGCAAAGAAACAGACCTCGGCATTGAATATGCTCACACAAAAAATCTTGACTTCCGGCTCATATACTCGTCTTTCTCACGAGGAGAGGCCATCTCAGCCGCAGGCGGCAAAGTGCGGCAGATTCTTTTTGAAACAAATCTCAATTTCTGATATCAGTTATTCTTTCTTCCCCGGACGGACTCACAGGTGAGTTGTTTTTAAAATATTCTATTTCGGCATTCAGCAGTTTTATACCCGTGTCCTTTATATCCGAGCCTTTTTTGAATGTGACAAAACCGTCACCGCCGCCGGAAAGAAAACTGTTGGTCGCCACGGTGTATTCTTTTTCATCGTCAATTTCCGCGTTCTTGACAATAACATTAAGAAGCCTCTTGCCTGCCGGAAGCCCTGAATTAAAAATTATTTTCAAACCGCTCATCTGAAGTAACCCCTTTTCTTTGGTGGCGCTCTGCTCGAGAAGTTCCCGCACCAGGTCGCCCGTCATCTTCATCGTTACAATTCTGTTGCCGAAAGGCGAAACCGCAACCAGATCGCGTATTCTGACGGTGCCGGGAGCAATCTCGGCGCGTATCCCGTATTGATTCTGAAATGCAAAATCGGTACCTGCGGCAAACCTCATCGCATCAGCAACAAGATTTCCCATGGAGTTAACAGCCCCTCCCGTATAACGCTGTATCCACATTGACGCAGAACCGACAGGAGTGTTCATTTTTTTGTAATCATCGTTCTCATAATCTTTTATCCGCTCCGAAACAAAACTGCCGGCGGCATATCTGGACGATAAAAGTCTATCCAGCGACCACTTCGTTCTGGCCACACCCTTCTCCCCTATGCGCATTTCTATTTTACCGGCGTAACGCATACCCCAGCCGGGTTCACACACCAGAACACCATTTATGAGGGGAGCTTTCTTCAAAGCTATGTGCGTTTCTCCGCCGGCTATTACGTCAACGCCCGTAATTTTTTCCGCAAGAGCCTTATCCTCTTCCAGACCCAGACCCGACAGCAGAATCACCGCATGACATTGCTCCTGAAGCTCATCCGCTATTTGCTGTACGCTTTCCGCGGCGGAACGCACCGAAAACATTGCGGCGTTGTCGGTCGTCAGCACTTTGTGGAGATCCTCTTCTATGACAGCCGTTACACCTATCTTATAACCCGCAACATCAAAAATCTCATACGGTTTTATAACCGGTATGGCTGTTCCGTCAGCATAAGTGAGATTACAGCACAAAAAAGGGAAAGCCGCTTTTTCGGCCAAACGCTCAAACTGTTCTTTTCCGTAATCAAGTTCGTGATTCCCGGCAGCAACAGCGGCATATTTCAAATCGTTCATAAGTTTTACAATAAATTCGCCTTTTGCCAGCGCCCCCTCGGGGGTGCCCATAAAAATGTCACCGGCATCCAAAAGAAGATAAGGCTTATCCAGAAAAGCCAGATAGCTGGCCAGCGACCCCGCGCCGCCGGTCTCCCATGTCACACCCGTTGACGCGTCATAGTGCTTTTCCGGCAGAATGTGCCCATGTATGTCAGATGTGTAAATGACATAAATTTTGTCCGTTGTTTTGCGGACATATATCTCCCTCGCCGCAAAAGCTATGAGCCCCACTGCCAAAACACCCGCCAAGATCTTAATTGTTTTTTTCATAACTCCTCCAAAATTGGGACATCCCTAATTTTTCTTCATTCCTTTTTTTGCATCTTTATTTTTATGTTTGATTACAGGTCGCCCCGTAATAATAAAATAGACAATGGCAACCTCCATACCGCTAAAAGGCGCTCGATGCGGATTGCAAAAATAGTAACATGAGCATTCCGAGGAAAAAAAATATAAAAGCAATCCTATAAAGCCTCCAACAAACCCTCCAAAAATCGCCGATACCAAAAGATTGACAACAAAATTTTTAAACCCTTTCATTTTTGTTTACCTTTATAAATCCGCTTCCCTGTAAGTGATTTTCCGGATATCCACAGCCTTCTTTCCCTCTATGTCAACAACAACGCCGTGGAACTGGGCATCTCCGGAAGCCGGCTCAAAACGCGCCGGAAGACCTGTAAGAAAGCGTTTGATTATTGTGTTCTTGTCCACGCCGATAACCGAATCATAAGGTCCCGTCATACCGCAGTCGGTTATATATGCCGTACCTTTTTCTATAACAGCGTCGTCTGTGGGAATGTGGGTGTGCGTGCCTAAAACAGCGGAAACGCGCCCGGCCAAAAACCACTTCATGGCGATTTTTTCGCTTGTCGCTTCGGCATGAAAATCAATAAGCGTGGGCTCTTCAAATTTTTCTTTCGCAACAGCGGCAAAAGGGCAGTCCATCGGCCTTTCTATAAAAGTTCTTCCCATCAGGATCGCCACACAAAGTTTGTGGTTTCCCTTCGTGTAAACGCCTCTGCCCCGGCCCGGGCTTCCGCCGGGCAGATTGAGTGGCCTTAAAATACGGCGGTCATCTATAATTTCAAAGATTTCCCTTCTGTCCCACACGTGATCACCCAGAGTTATGACATCCACCCCCGCATCAAAAAGTTCGTACGCTGTTTTGGGCGTCAGACCCTTGCCGCCCGCGGCGTTCTCGGCATTCGCCACAACAAAATCGGGGTTTTCCGTTTTAAAAATGAGAGGAAGACTTCCGGATAGAATATCCCTCCCCGGCCTGCCGAAAATATCTCCCACAAACAAAACTCTCATGCCAGTTCCTGCCAGCGCTGCTCCCTGATAAGAGACACCTTCAGCTGTCCGGGATATTCCACTTCTCCGGCAATCTTTTGGGCAATTTCTCTGGCAACGACAGGAGCGTTCGCTTCGGTTATTTTTTCGGGGCTCACTATCACCCTGACCTCACGGCCGGCCGAAATAGCATAAGCTCTGTCAACCCCTTCAAAAAGCATTGCTATCTCTTCAATTTTCTGAATTCTCTTGAAATAATGCTCAACAGATTCCATTCTCGCTCCTGGCCGCGTGGCCGACAACGCGTCGGCTGCCGACACAAGCACCGCCTCCACGGTATCAAACGGGACTTCTTCGTGATGAGCCTTCACAGCATTAACGATTTTTGCCGACTCTCCGTTATTCTCCAGAAATTCCGCCCCCAGAATAGCGTGACTGCCGTCAACTTCCCCGGGTAAAGCTTTGCCTATGTCATGCAGCAGCCCGGCGCGCGAAGCCAAAACCGGATCCGCGCCTATTTCAAAAGCCATGGCTTTCGCTATCCTTGCCACTTCAATGGAATGCTGAAGAATATTCTGCCCGTATGAAAAACGGAATTCCATACGCCCGAGCATTTCAAACAAATTATCTTTGATACCCTTTATTCCCATAAGCTGTGTCGTCTTTTTGCCGGTTTCCCTGATGTGGGCGGCCGCTTCCGCCTGGGATTTTTTGGCAAGCTCCTCTATTCTTCCCGGATGTATTCTGCCATCCGAAATTAATTTTTCAAGTGTCAGCGCTCCGGCGTAGCGCCGAACCCCGTCAAAACTTGACAAGGTGATAACACCGGGGCTGTCATCAACAATAAGTTCAACGCCGGTCGCGGCCTCAAAAGCCTTTATATTTCTGCCCTCTCTTCCTATGATCCGGCCTTTTAAATCGTCATTTTTCAGCTGAACAACGGTCGTGGTCAGAGACTGTACCTCATCTGTCGCCGCTTTTTGAATGGAAGTGGCAATTATTCTCCTGACTTTTTCAGCGGCGTCTATTTCCGCCTGTCTGATAATATCTCCCTTCAGTTTGTGGGCATCCTTCCGCGCATCTTCCTCCATTGAAGCAACAAATATTTTCTTTGCCTCGTCCTGAGACATG
>JAYEJT010000054.1:0-3414 GCA_034660675.1 Elusimicrobiota bacterium | reverse complement strand
CCCGAATAGGACAGATGGACAGATAAAGTTATATCATAAGCCTCAGCCTTATCTCTTATCGCGGCGCGCTCCTCTTTTGTAACCAAAGCGTAGGGATTGGGCATATCGGCATCTAACTCTATGTGATTAAGCCCCATAGCTTTGGCTAATTCAAGCTGCTTCAGAACATTTTTTTTAAATTCAACAATTCCGAGAGCGTTCATTGAAAACAAATCTATTTCACCGCTGATTATTTTGTTACGCGTTTCCTCCGGCAAAATATCCGCCACAAACAAATTCGTAAAATTCCTTCCGAGTCTTATCATTTTTTCCTCCTGAGGACGGCATTGAACCCGCCCCTTTGCTTATTAGAACTCCCAATAAATTACGCAAACACACAAAAAAGGCTGTGATTTACCCGCGCGAACAGGCCCACAGATATAAGAGTAATGATATCAGTTTTTGTTCTTGATTGCAAGGACGGAAAGGGCATCTGCCGTCTTGTTTTTTTCGCGAACTATGTGTTTTAATGACACTGACGCGTTTTTTTTTGATTTTATAATTTCTATTTTCTTTTTGACTTCCGAAAGGAGAAGCGCTATACCTTTGTCTTTCACCCTCCACAGACCGTTGGTCTGATTCACCATAAGGAGAGAATCCGAATAAATGCGCAATGAAGAAAATTTTTCTTTTATTTTCGCCGCCTTATCAAGAGCAAGGATAAGCGCCGAATATTCCGCCTGATTGTTAGTTTTGACTCCAAGATATTCGGATATTTCGGCTATTTTCAGAGAATTCCTGTAAAAAACCGCCCCCGCTCCGGCGGGGCCGGGATTCGGCTGAGCCGCGCCGTCAACAAAACACTCGACAACACTCAAAGTAACGGAATGTTTTTTCACAGTTCCTGCTGTTTTTGCGGCACTCTTTAACAATTTTTTAACGCGGCTTTTTTTTAAAGTTTTGTGTGTTTTATAAAGTGCTGAAAAGCTCTGTTTTTCAGCAAGAAAATCAAAGATCTCACTGTTTTTCAACGGCTTAGACTTCACAGCGGCAGCGTTTTTCAATCACGCGCACAAAATACGGCCGCAATTTTCACAAACCACTATATCCGACGATGAAACCTCTATAATTTGCTGCTTTGTCAAAGCTATATTGCAGCCGCCGCAAACATTTCCTTCTTTCACTTTCACAATAGCGACACCGCCTTTTGATTTTCTTATCCGTTCGTATCTATCCAGTGTTTTCGCAAAATCAGCGTTCTGCCGCAAAGCATCCGCCTTTTCGTTTCTCCCGGTTTGTTTCCCGCCGATTTCAGCTGTTAAGGTGTCTTTTTCCGAGATCAACTCTTTACAGCGGGAATACATATCAGCAACCTGTTTTGCGACTTTCCCCTTTTCTTCTTCTATCACTTTTTTGTCCGATTCTTTCCGGTCCATCAATTCCAGAAGAGAAGTTTCCGTATCCGACACCTTGTTTTTTTTGTCTTTTATTCCCTCAAGAATTGTCGTGTACAGATCATTTGTCTTCACAGCATACAATTCAGATTGTGATTTTTTTATTTCTTCGTTAAGTTTAAGAATATCATTTTCAAGGTCCTGCTGAGCCACGGCCTTACTTTTGTATTCGTCCTCTTTTTCCTTCAGCCCGGCGTTTAAAAGCCTCTCCTGATTTTTGATCTCTTCTATCTCTGATGGAATCGCCGCAATCCGGGAGGCCATCGTGTCCAATTCGCTGTCCTTCGCCTGAAGTTCTATTAAATGTTCTATAATCCCTGCCACTTTCTCCCCTTTTTCCGCCTAAATTGGGCGGTATAGGATTCGTCTACAAATAAATTCCCTGTCGGAAATTTCTCGCCTAAATTGGGCGGTATAGGATTCGAACCTATGACCTCTCGGATGTGAACCGAACGCTCTAACCAACTGAGCTAACCGCCCGTCATCCGCCGTGCCGGAGCGCGCCGCCCCGGGCGGGTGTTTTTGGGCCCGGAAGGACTTGAACCTTCGACCACCGGTTTATGAGACCGGTGCTCTAACCAACTGAGCTACAGGCCCTCTATACTTTCTAAAATTCGCCGCCGCTTACAGTTGCGATTATACTATTTTATTCTCTGATCTTACAAGAACCATTTTATTTTTCAAGAACAAAAAACTTTTCAATCGCTTCAAAAAGCCGGGCTTTGCTGAACGGCTTCAGCAAAAATTCAGTGGGCCCCTCCGGCCGGTGCATTTCATATATTTCCTTATCCTTCACATACCCCGAGGCGAATATCACGGGAATATCCTCAAACCCGTCCTTTTCTCTGATGCTGCGCACGGCTTTCCAGCCGGAAAGTCCGGGCATTATAACATCTGTTATTATAAGATCCGGACGGAAAGAAACAGCCTTGTCCTCCAGTTCCACGCCGGAGGCGGCCTCTTCAATCCTGTAAGCTTTAAGCAGCGCCATAAGCAGTTTTCTGATAGACGATTCGTCGTCGGCAATCAGAATTTTTTGAAGTTTTTTCCGCTCAAAAACCCCGCTGGTTTTTTTAAGCTCAGGGTATTTTCCCGTCAGATCTCCCGCCTTTTCCGAAATAGCATCCTGCGAAACGGGCACCCCCCCGGGAGCGGACAAAAAGCGCACATGCTGTATTTCGTGCTCCACTGAAATATTATCAGGGAGAAGCACCAGCACCGGCACATCAAATTCCACAGTGATCTTTCTGCACATATCATAAATGTTGATTCCTCCGCTGCCCGACAAAAGGTAATTGATAATGCAGATATCCGGTTTTTCCTTTTTTATCATCAGAAGAAGAATATCAAAATTCCTTGCTTCTCTAAAAAGACAATCGTAATTCCTCCAGAGAAGTTTGACAGCAAACCTTCGGTCTATATCTTCGTCCGCCAGAATTACTTTCATCTGTTTTTCGTACCCCCGAAAAGTTTCTCCCAGAATCCCGGATCGCTGTTCACCCTTATAACACGCCTTCTCAATCTTTTTGTGTTGCCGAGCCTGTCCTGAAAGAATATCTCCACCTCGTGGGGACCCATGGGAAGATACACTATCTGGGAAAATGAACCGTCATCGCCAATATCCACAAATGTGGTGTCTATGGAAAGTTTTGAGATATCCATACTGGCCGAACCTCTCACCTCAATGAATTCAGCGTCAATTTTCAGATTAGCCGGCGGATAAAGTATGATAACATTCATCTCACGCGCCTGACGGTTCAGCTCAAAACCCTTCACGGGCGAATATTTTTTGGAAGAACTTCCGGCATACTCCATACGATAATAATATTTTCCATCAGCAAGTTTTTTAATTTTCTTTTGCACATCCAGCGGCTTCAGCCTCATTATAATCTGTGAACAATATTCATCCAGGGATATTTCCACAAAGTTTATTTTCCGCCTGATCTTATCTCTCTTCTTCACCTCATTTACGAAATTAACA
>JAYEJT010000053.1:0-17327 GCA_034660675.1 Elusimicrobiota bacterium | reverse complement strand
GAAAATATCGGCAAGGCAGATAGAAGCCTGCAGAATAGGTTTGGTCAGAAGTATAAGAAAGGCCGGAAAGATATGGATAAGACTTTTTCCGGATAAACCCATTACCAAAAAGCCGGCTGAAACGCGTATGGGGAAAGGCAAGGGCGCTGTTGAAGAATGGGTTGCCGTTGTAAAACCCGGGCAGGTGATGTTTGAGATAGAAGGCATAACTCATGAGGAAGTGAAAAAAGTGTTCAAACTTTTGACTCATAAGCTGGGAGTTAAAACCAGAATAGTGGAGAGGCACTGATGGCTAAGAAAATAAAATTTGCGGAATTGTCGGCTTCTGAGCTTGAAGAAAAACTCAGGGATTACGGGAAAGAGCTTGTCCTTCTGAGGATGAAAAAGAAACAGCGTGCGCTTAAAGACATTTCTCAGATAAACAAAGTGAAAAAAAATATAGCCAGAGCGGCGACTTATTTGACCGCCCAGAAACTGAAAGCGCTCCGGGGGGAAAATGCGTAGAAAATTAAAAGGAATTGTCGTGGGCGCTAAAAATGATAAGACACGGGTGGTGGAGATCAGGAAGGTTTACGCTCATCCGAAGTATGACAAGGTGATGAAGAGTTTCAAGAAGCTCCATTGTCATGATGAGAAAAATATTTCTGCCGAAGGTGACAGGGTTATAATAACCGAGACGAAACCTTACAGCAAAATGAAAAGATGGGCGGTTGTGGAAGTGATGAAAAGCGGTGATGGCGAAGTTGCCGGCGGAGAGAAAGAATGATTCAGTTAATGAGCCGGCTCACTGTGTGTGATAACTCGGGGGCGAAGATTGTTATGTGTATTCATTGTTTCGGAGGCTCCAAAAGAAGGTATGCCCGCGTGGGAGATCTTATAAAAGGCGCTGTGAAAAAAGCCGCGCCCAACGCAGCTGTTAAAAAAGGAGAAGTTGTTCAGGCGGTGGTTGTCAGGACGGCTTTTCCCGTGAGACGGGCAAACGGCACGAGGGTGAAATTTTCAGACAATGCCTGTGTGCTGATAGATGATAAGAAAGAGCCCAGGTCAACGCGTATTTTCGGACCTGTTGCCAGAGAGCTTAGGGAAAAAGGGTTTATGAAGATAATATCAATGGCCCCGGAAGTGGTGTAATGAAAAAACTTAAAAATAAAGACAAGGTCATGGTGATGACGGGAAAGTACAAAGGCAAGATAAGCGAGGTGATCAAGGTGTTCCCTTCAACGGGCAGGGCTCTTGTTTCCAAGGTTGCCATGGTCAAGAGGCACGCAAAGCCGACTCAGAACACACCGGGCGGGATTCAGGAAAAAGAAAGCCCCGTCAATTGTTCATCGCTTAAGCTCATCTGTCCCCGCTGTAATGAGCCGGCGAGAGTGGGTTTTAAGAATCTGAAAGACGGCAAAGTGCGTTTTTGTAAGAAATGCGGAGAAATAATATGAGCGATAAATACACGCCCCGTTTTATAGAAATTCATAAAAAAGTCGTTGGGGAGATGGTGAAGAAGAACAAATATACCAACGCCATGCAGGCTCCGAAACTCATGAAAATTGTTATCAGCTGTTCTCACAATGCCGCAAAAGAAGACGTGAAATATCTGGATGAAGCTGTGGCTCAGGTAGAGAGGATAACCGGACAAAAGGCTTTGCGTACCAAAACCAGAAGAGCCGTATCAAATTTCAAGATTAAAGAAAAGCAGCCCATAGGTTGCGTCGTGACGCTAAGACGTGAGCGCATGTGGGAATTTATTGATAGATTCATCAACATAGCTGTGCCCAGAATGAGGGATTTTCGCGGATTAAGCAACAAATCTTTTGATCGCGCGGGGAATTACAGCATAGGGCTGAAGGATATATCTATTTTTCCCGAAGTACAGGTAAGAAAGATCACCAAAACCATAGGGGTGGGAATAACTTTTTGTATAAAAGCGGCAACTGTTTCTGAAGCCGTGACGTATCTCGGTATGATGGGGGTACCTTTTAAAAAATAATGGCTAAAACATGTAAGATTGAAAAATTCAAGAGAGTGCAGAAGTACCGTGTGAGAGAAAAGAACAGGTGTCTCCGGTGCGGCCGTCCGCGAAGTTATTATCGCGATTTCGGTTTGTGCCGGCTCTGTTTCAGGGAGCTTGCCCACAGGGGTGAGATCCCCGGCGTAAAAAAAGCGAGTTGGTAAAGTGGAGAGCGGAGTTAAACCGGAAATGAGAGAATTAAAGGGAGTGTTAGAATGAGTCAGGATCCTATAGCTGATTTTTTGGCGGCGTTTAAAAACGGTTTGCTGAGAAATAAGACATATATAGATTTTCCCGCATCTAAAATATTGGGAGATATTCTGAAGATAATGGAAAACAAAGGTTTTGTGGAGAATTTTAAGAAAATAACGGACAGCAAGCAGGGGTTTTTCAGGGTTTTTCCGAAGTACGAAGGGAAAAAACCGGTTTTGCGCGGTGCCAAACGGGCGTCCAAACCAAGCGGCAGAAAATACGCTTCGGTTAAAGATATTCCTGCTGTTTTTGAGGGATACGGCACTTGTGTTATGTCCACTTCCCGCGGCGTGATGGAGGGCGAGGCTGCCCGGAAAGCAAATTGCGGAGGAGAGGTAGTTTGCTACTTCTGGTGATATGAGCAGAATAGCAAAAGTACCGGTTGTGATACCCGAGGGTGTGGATGTGCAGCTGATGGACGGCGGTTGTTCCATAAAAGTTAAAGGCCCGCTGGGAGAAATGACAAAAAAATTTGCGCAGGTGGTAAAGATTGTTTCTTCTGACGGGAAACTCACTTTTGAAAAAACGGAAAACAGTAATTTCGGCGCGATGATGCTGGGGACAGTGTCTTCAATAGTGCGCAGTATGGTCAAGGGTGTTAAAGAAGGTTTTGAGAAAAAATTAAATATACTGGGCGTGGGCTATGGATTCAGCGTCAAAGGTCAGGAGTTAACGATTGTGTGCGGTTATTCCAATGATGTGATTTTTCAGTTGCCGAAAGAAGTGAAAGCGGTCGCGGTAAAAACAGCTTTGACGCTGTCCTCGTTCAATAAGGAAATCCTTGGAAAAACGGCCGCGGAAATCCGCGGGGTGCGTCCGCCGGAACCCTACAAAGGTAAGGGGATACGTTATGATGGCGAGATTATCAGGAAGAAAGCCGGTAAATCCGCTGCCGGAGCAGGTGACGCGAAATGACGAAAAATATTAAAGAAGTAAAAAGAGATCGGCGGCATGCTCATGTGGTGAAAAAACTGAAGAAAGGTTTGATAGAAACGCCCCGGATTGTTGTAAACAAAAGCAACAGGAATGTGTTCGTGAGTCTGGTGGACGATATAAAGTTAAAGGTTATTGCCGGATGTGTTAAAAGCAGAAAAGAAGCCCTGTCCGCCGGAATGGAAATAGCGGAAAAAGCCAAAAAGCTGGGCGTGGAGAAAATAGTGTTTGACAGAGCCGGATACAAATATCACGGTGTGGTTAAGGCTGTTGCTGAGGGCGCCAGAAAAGGCGGCTTGAAATTTTAGGAAGGCACAATGAATTTTGTTCGCAAAAAAGAAGATGAGCTGATAAGAAAAACCGTGAATATTTCCAGGGTTTCAAAAGTTGTAAAAGGCGGAAAAAGAATGTCTTTCACGGCTCTTTGTGTTGTCGGAGACGGCGTCGGAAAAGTGGGCGTTGCGAAACGCAAGGGCGCTGATGTGCGTATAGCGGTTGACAAAGCCGGGAAAAAAGCGCAGCAAAAAATGGTGAAAGTTAACAAAGAGGGTTCTACCATTCCCCACACGATAGAGGGTGTGCACTGCCGCAGCAAAGTGCTGTTGAAACCGGCCCGTCCCGGTACGGGCATTATTGCCAGTGCTCCTGTGCGGGCGGTGCTGGAGGCCTGCGGGATAAACGATATTTTGACGAAAAGTCTCGGCAGCAAGAATATAGTGAATGTCACATATGCGGCTTTGGATGGTCTGGTTAATTTAAAAGTTTCCAAAAAGCATGTTCCGGTGAATGAGTTTGAACAGGCCGCACCGGATGAGGAAGCTGGCAGGAATACGGAGAAGGAGAAATAATGGCATTTGTAAATTTGCCCTCATACAGCGGTTCAACAAAAGTGAAGAAGAGAAGAAGGGGACATGTCCACGGCAGATATAACGGCCGCGGCCTTAAGGGTGAGAAATCCCGCGGAGGGAGAACTCATCTGCCTACTCTTGAAGGCGGGCAGATACCGCTTGTGAGAAGGCTTCCGAAGAGGGGTTTCACAAACCGGAGTTTTACCGAAAAAGTTGATGTTTTGAATCTGTCTGTTCTTGAACAAAAATTTGAAGCGGGCGCCGAGATAAGCGCCGCCTCTTTGCGCGAAAAAGGCATTGTAAAAGGCAAAAATAAGGTAAAACTTTTAGGAAACGGAAAAATAACGAAAAGTTTCAAGGTGACGCTGGAAAAAGTTTCTGCCGGAGCTGCGAAAAAAATAACTGCTGCCGGCGGTAGTGTGGCGGATAAAGAAGTTCAAAAAAAAACTGAAAAAACAAAAGTCAATAACGACAAGGGGAGTGCCCCGCCTTCCGAGTCTAAATGATAAATTCTTTCGGTGATATCTTTAAAGTTCAGGACCTTAAAAGAAAAATAGGTTTTACTTTTCTCATTCTTGCTGTTTATAGAGTAGGCACAACGGTGCCTCTGCCCGGTGTGAACGCGGCGGCTCTGCAGGCTTTTTTCGCAAGTCAGCAGGGAGGTGTTCTGGGGTTTCTGAACATGTTTTCAGGCGGAGCCATGGCCAGGCTTTCTATTTTTGCTCTGGGTATAATGCCGTATATAAACGCTTCTATTATAATGTCTCTGCTTCAGACGGCTATTCCGTATCTTGAGAAACTCTCAAAAGAGGGCGCGCCGGGCAGGGAAAAGATTACGAGGATGACGCGTTATGCCACTCTTCTTATAGGTTCGGTTCAGGCCTTTGGTCTGACATTCTGGATACAGAGCATGAAAACTCCCGGTGGAGAATCTGTTCTGATGTTCACGGGTTTCGGTTTCAGGCTGCTGCTGGTTCTTACAATGCTCACCGGCACCATGCTTGTTATGTGGTTAGGGGAGCAGATAACGGAGTCCGGCATAGGAAACGGCATATCTCTTATAATATTCACGGGAATTGTGGCCGGTTTCCCGTCGGGTTTGAAAAACACTTATTCGCTTTTGACTACGGATGAAATCAGTTTGTTCGGGCTTGCTCTCATAGGGGCGTTCATGCTCGCTATTCTGGCCCTCACCGTTTTTATTGAGGAGGCCCAGAGACGCATACCCATACAGTATGCGCAGAGGGTCGTCGGGCGGAAAGTTTACGGCGGCCAGAGCACATATCTTCCCCTCAAGGTGGAATCTTCCGGGGTTATAGCGGTGATTTTTGCAATGGCTTTTATGAGTTTTCCGCTCATGATAGGTCAGTTTTTCCCCGATTCGGCGCTTTTTGAAAAGATCCAAATATTTTTTTCGCCCGGTAACGCGGTTTACATAATTGTTTACACGGTGCTGATTGTGGCCTTCTGTTATTTTTACACGCTTCTTACTTTTGATCCTAAAAACATAGCTGATAATCTGAAAAAATCCGGCGGTTTTATTCCGGGCGTCAGGCCCGGGGAACAGACATCCGAAAAGATAAAAACGGTGATGTACAGAATAATACTTATAGGGGCTATTTTTGTCGTTTTTATAGCTATTGTACCGATGATACTCAAAAATTTTCATATGCCTTTTTACTTCGGCGGCACGGCGCTTCTGATAATTGTCGGCGTCGCGCTTGACACCATGGGGCAGGTTGAGTCTCAGCTTATAATGAGGCATTATGACGGCCTGCTCAAAAAGAGCCGTCTCAAAGGGAGATATTTTAACATAAAATGATTTGTATTTTTTTGGGAGCCCCGGGGTCAGGCAAAGGCACACAGGCCGCTAAGTTGTGTTCTGCGCGCGGTATGACATACATAGGCACGGGAGAAATATTGAGGGAGAATGTGGCTGCCGGAACTGAGCTTGGAAAGAAAGTGAAGGCGACGCTTGAAGCCGGTCATCTTGTTGATGATGACATGATGATAGCGATTATAGAGGAAAAAATAAAAACCGAACATTCGTTTCTTATGGACGGGTTTCCGCGAACCGTCCGTCAGGCGGAAGCACTCGGCGGCCTTTTGGAAAAATACGGCAAGGAAGTTGACACCGTGATTTTTCTGGATGTTGACGCGGAGGAAGTGACGAAAAGAATTCTGGGCCGGTTTTCGTGCCCCGTTTGCGGAAAAGATTACAACATTTACACGGACGATATAAAGGACAGGCGTTGTCCCGCTGACGGAAATGAGCTTTCAAAGAGAAGCGATGATACCGAAGAAACGGTGAGAGAGAGAATAGATGAGTATTCACGCAAAACCGCGCCGCTCAAAGAATTTTATGAGAAGAAAGATCTTTTGATAAATGTGAAGGGGACAGGAAGCCCCGCGGAAATATTTGAGAGGATAACAGAGGCCCTTGATGATAAAAATTAAAACAGCTGCCGAGATAGAAGGAATAAGAAAAAGTTGCGGTCTGTTGAGCAAAATGAGAGATATGATTTTAAATTACATATCCGTCGGAAGGAAAACGGCGGATCTTGCGGAAATGGCGGATGAATTTATATATTCCAATTCTGCAAAGCCCGCTTTTACCACGGCCGGCTTTCCGTCCTGCATATGTGTGTCTCTTAATGACGAAGTTGTTCATGGGGTTCCGGGGGACTATGTTATCCGGGACGGCGATCTTGTCAGCGTTGACATGGGGCTTATCCTTAACGGTTATTTTTCGGATATGGCGGTAAGCACTGTTGCGGGCACTGCATCGAGCAAACAGCAGAATCTAATGGATGTGACAGAGGAATCTCTTAAAAGGGGAATAGCGCAGTTCAGAGCAGGGAATCATCTTGGTGACATATCGCACGCGATAGCGTTATTTGCCGAAAATAACGGATTTTCTGTGGTCCGTCAGTTTACCGGGCACGGTGTGGGCCTGGAACTTCACGAGGAGCCGCAAATACTGAACTATGGCCGTCCCGGTACGGGGCCGGAACTTAAAAATGGCATGGTTTTTGCGCTTGAACCCATGATAACAGCGGGAAGCTGGGAAGTGAAAATAGATGACAACGGCTGGACGGCCCGTACGTCTGACGGAAGTCTTTCGGCTCATTTTGAGCACACGGTGGCATTGGTGGACGGGGTTCCGGAGGTTTTAACGGCGTGACAAAAGAAGAAAAAATAGAGATGAACGGAATGGTTGTGAAGGCTCTCGGCAACGCTGTTTTTAGGGTACAGCTTGACGAGGCACATGAGATAATGGCTCATATATCCGGTAAAATCAGAAGGCATTATATAAAAATTCTTCCCGGAGACAGGGTGAAAGTGGAGCTTTCTCCCTATGATCTCACAAAAGGAAGGATAGTTTTCAGGGAGAACACGAATCGTAATCAGGGAGCAAGGCAATGAAAGTAAAATCATCTGTGAAGCCCATCTGTAACAAATGCAAAGTCGTCAAGAGAAAAGGCGTGGTAAGGGTTATATGTGAAAACCCCAAGCATAAGCAGAGACAGGGCTGAAAGAAATGAAAGGCTGCTCCGGCAGCAACGGAGGAAAAATATATGGCAAGGATTTCGGGAATTGAATTACCGCTGAATAAAAAATTGGTGGTGGGTTTGAGTTACGTTTACGGCGTAGGCAACACCACGGCCATGGCTATAGTGGAAGCTTCGGGCATTGACGCTTCCAAAAAAATAAAAGATTTGTCAGATGCGGAAGTTGCAAAAATTCAGAAAATAATCAATGAGAATTATAAAGTTGAAGGTGATTTGCGCAGAGAGGTGCAGGGCAACATCAAACAGCTTATGGAGATGGGCTGTTACCGAGGCCTCAGACACAGAAGAGGTCTGCCTGTGAGGGGCCAGCACACAAAAACCAACGCGCGCACGAGAAAAGGCAAAAAGAAAACCGTGATGGCGTCGAAAAAAGAGTCGCCGAAAAAGGGGTAGTATAAATGGCTAACACAACTGCAAAAAAAAGAAAAATTCACATTAAGGAAGGAAAGATATATGTTCTGACCAGTTATAACAACACAATTGTGACGGTCACGGACATGAAAGGAAATGTTGTTGTTTCCTCATCCGCCGGCGCGAACGGATTCAAGGGGGCCAGAAAAGGTACAACTTACGCTTCCGGAGTTGTTGCGGCAGCGGCATCAAAGAAAGCCAGAGAGATGGGGCTGGAAAGGGTGGATGTTTTTGTTAACGGTCCCGGATCTGGAAGAGAATCGGCGCTGAGATCGGTGCAGGGTGCCGGTATCAGGGTGTCTTCGGTAAGGGATATTACGCCTATTCCGCACAACGGCTGCCGTCCGAAAAAAAAGAGAAGAGTGTAAGGGGGAATACAGAATGTCAAGATACACGGGGCCTAAATGCAAACTTTGTAAAAAATACGGAGAAAAACTTTATTTGAAGGGGGACAGGTGCTGGTCGACTGATAAATGTCCTCTGGCGCGAGAATCCGAGGGGAAAGGAAGAAGAACGTTCCGGCGTCAGAAATCGGAATATGCCAAGCATCTTAAGGAAAAGCAGAAATCCAGAATATTGTTCGGTATAGGCGAAAGGCAGCTGAGAAAAGTGTTTCATGACATTTCGCGTAAAAAGGGAGTGAAGGGAGAAAACCTTTTGAGTGCTTTGAGCCGCCGGCTGGATAATGTGGTTTATAGACTTTCCCTGACATCTTCTCTTCCACAGGCCAGGCAGATAGTGGGGCACAGATTTGTCAAGGTTAACGGGAGGGTGTGCAACATACCTTCACGGGAACTCAAAGTCGGCGACAAGATAACTTTTACCGCAAAAGGTCAAAAAATAGATGCTGTTAAAAAATCGCTTGAACACAGCGGTTCAAAAAATATACCGGATTGGCTGAAATTGGAAAAAGAGACAATGACGGGTGTGATTGACAGAGATATCACTTCTGAAGATTTAATACAGGCGGGAATAGATCACCGTCTTATAGTGGAATTCTATTCAAGGTAAGGAGGGAAAATGAAAGAATTTATAATTCCTGAAGGTTATATTATGGATGAGGCTACGGCCACGGAAAATTACGGAAGTTTTACCATAGCGCCCTTTGAGAGGGGTTTTGGTTACACGCTTGGCAATTCGCTCAGGCGCATACTGCTTTCTTCCGTGGCGGGCGCGGCGGTTAGCGGCATAAAAATAGAGGGTGTTCAACATGAATTTTCCTCTGTTTTTGGCGTGAAAGAGGATGTCGCGGAGATAATACTCAATTTTAAAAAATTAAGGTTTTCTCTTGCGGAAGACGAAAAAGTTATTTTGACGCTTAAAACGTCGTCAAAAGGGGCTGTCTGCGGGAAGGATATTGAGCTGGTTTCCGGTGTGGAGCTGTCCAACCCGGATGCTTATCTTTTTACGCTGGATAAGCCGAAAAAAATGTCTATAGACATCGAGGTCACAAAAGGAATAGGTTTTGTTCCTGTTGAAGCCCGCGCGGAGAGCGTTGACGTGGGGTTTATTCCCATAGACGCCGATTATTCGCCGGTCAAAAGAGTGTCTTACACGGTTGAAAACACAAGGGTAAAAAGGGTGACGAATTTTGACAAGCTGATACTGGAAATAAAAACGGACGGCACGATTTCTCCGGAAGACGCTCTCAAAAAAACCGCGGGGATACTGAGAAAGTGCGCCGAAGTTTTTGTTCAGCCTGCTGAACAGGAAGAAGAGGAAAATAGTACCGCTTCCTCGAAAAACAGCGATGCTCTTGAGCAGTCAATTGAGGTGCTCGGAGTTTCCACCAGGATACTCAACAGTTTGCGTACAAAAAAAATATCTGTTGTGAAGGAGCTCCTGCCTTACAGTGAGAAAGAGTTCGAAACATTTCCTAATTTCGGACCCAAATCTCTGGCGGAACTGAAAAAGTCGCTTAAAGAGTTTTCGAAGAAAGAAGGAATAGAGGTTTCTTTAAAATGAAAAAACTAAATGTCAACGCCGCTCACAGGCTTAGTATGATGAGGGGGATGGCGGAAGCCATAATAATGCACGAACAGATAGAAATGACTGTTGCCAGAGCCAAGTATTTTCGCGGTTTTGTTGAGAAGCTTATAACGACAGCAAAATCCGCAGGAATACATCCGAGGCGCCAGGCTGCGCGTCACATAAAATCGCGCGAGGCCATGGATAAACTTTTTAAGGATCTGGGAGTCAGGTATAAAGACAGGCCCGGCGGTTACACGAGAATTATCCGCCTTGGCAGCCGTAAGGGAGACGGCGCCGAGATCTGCAGAATAGAGCTTGTTAAATAATTGATGAGAGGAAAGGGCTTCGGTTCTGCCGCGTCAGGCTGCGGCAAGGTTAGGGGGTATTAACGGTGATAGACAAAATGACGGATTTTTTAAAAGGTCTTTTTAACAATGACATAGGCATGGACCTGGGGACATCCAACACTCTGGTTTATGTGAAAGGCCGGGGCATTGTTCTTCAGGAGCCGTCGGTTGTGGCCATAGACACCGCACATGACAGGGTTATAGCCGTCGGAGTTGATGCCAAGCGTATGCTCGGCCGCACCCCGGCCAGCATTATTGCCCTGAGACCGCTTAAAAACGGCGTTATCGCCGATTTTGACGCCACTGAGCGTATGATATCAAGATTTATAAAAAAAGCGCAGACATCTTTCAGTTTTCTCCGGCCGCGTGTTGTCATAGGCGTGCCTTCAGGCATAACGCAGGTTGAGAGAAGGGCTGTCAAGGAAGCCGCCGAGGGCGCCGGCGCCAGAGAAGTACATCTTATAGAGGAGCCCAAAGCCGCAGCCATAGGAAGTGATATGGCCATAGCCGAACCGTCGGGAAGAATGATCGTTGATATAGGCGGCGGTACCACGGAAATGGCGGTGATATCTTTGGGAGAAATGGTTATATCGCGTTCAATCAGAATCGGCGGGGACTCTATGGACGAAGCAATAGAGGATTTTTTTAAGAAAAAACACAATCTTCTTATAGGAGAGGGCACCGCGGAACAGACGAAAATCAATGTGGGTTCCGCTTTTCCTCTTGAGGATGAATTGAAAATGAATGTGAAAGGCCGGGATCAGGTTTCAGGTCTTCCTAAAACCATAGAGGTGAGTTCGCAGAATATCAGGCAGGCGCTTGCCGCGCCGGTGAAACGTATAGTGGAGGCCATAAAGGGTTCTCTTGAAGAAACCCCGGCTGAACTTTCATCCGATCTGGTGGAAAATGGTATTGTTCTTGCCGGCGGCGGTTCTCTGCTGAAAGGCCTTGAAAATCTGATACAGCAGGAAACATATCTTCCCGTGCGCCGTGCTCCCGACCCGCTTGTTTGTGTGGCGCTGGGCGCCGGCAAATTTCTTGAAACTCTTGAGGAAATAAAAAGAGCCCAGAAGGAATATGCATGATAGCAGGCGGGGGAAGATTCTTTTTGTTGTCTTCCTTCTGCTCTCAGCCGCGTTGTGTTTTATTGTTCCCGCCCGTAAAACAAAAACAATTCGGCTTTTAACAAAATACATATATTACACGCCTTACGCCAAAAGTCGCGAGGCGTTGTTGAATCTCACCTCTTTCCCCGGAAAAGTTTTAAATTTGGCCGGGCAGGACAGAATGCTGCGGGCATGTAAGCAGAAATTATTTGAGAAAGATTATGAGCTTGTCCGGCTTGATAAAGAATTGGATAAAAGAAAGGCTGTAGAAGCAGCTGTTAACAACAGATTTTCAAACAGATTCAAACTGCATCCGGTTTTTCCCTATGGCAGCATAGGGAAAAATTCAAATATTTTGCTGATAAGAAACAGTGAAGCCCTTTTTGGCGAAGGGGCTCCGGTTATTTGTTATAAGGATGGCGCCTGGCTGCTTGTTGGCGCGGTGGGTAAGGACAAAGAGGGCTCTGTGTCGGAATGTGAGCTTATTTCAAACAAGGCATTCCGCGTTTCTGTCAGCGGCGAAGACTCTTCTTTCTGGGGAGTGCTGATAGGATATTGCGGCGGGGAATGTTTCCTGGATTTTGTGTGGCCGTCAAGAGATATTTTTGTAAAGAAAGGGGATAGGCTGGTGACATCCGGCTGGGACGGAAAATTTCCGCCGGGCCTTTACTGCGGCACGGTTATGAAAGTTGTAAAAAGCAGAGCCGGAGAATATAAGGTTACGGTTAAAACCGCGTATAACGCGAATGTGCCGCTGCCTCTTTTTGTGCTGACGAAATGAACATATTCACAACTCTACTTTTCCTTTTGATTGTTCCATATACTCAGATTTTTGTGTTAAGCCCTGTTTTTTCGCGCGTTTGCGCGGTGCTGACGCCGTCTCTGATTATAGCCAGTCTTGTTCTTTTTGCTTCAAAAATTCCGGCTGTGTACAGTTATGTTTACGCTTTTTTGCTTGGCCTGGCCGCTTCGGTGATCTGCGGCCATCCTATGGCCTTTGATTCCATCAGTTTTCTGATCATTGTTTACGGCGTTCACAAATTTTCCGAGAATTTTGACATGGCCGGTTTCGGCGGACAATTCGCGCTTGGTTTTGCGGCCTCTGTTTTCCATTTTGTTTTTCTTGTTTTCTTTGCCATGCTGATTCCCATAAGCGCTCCGCGTTTTGCCGCCACTCTGCCGCAGTCGGTTTCGACAGGAATTCTGCTTGTGATTTTATTTAATGTTGTTTTAAAAAACCGTAAGACCATACACTGATATGTGGTATAAGGACAGAGGATGGGATCATTTTGTCAAATATATCAGGTTCATAAAAATACTTTTCGGCGTTGCGTTTTTTCTTATTTTTTTCAGGGTTTTCCAGATACAAATATTAAATGGTTTAAAGTTTTCTGAGAAATCCCGCGAAAATTATCTTAAAAGATTTATTGTGCCGCCCAACAGGGGGCGTATCATTTCTTCTGACGGACAGCTCGTTGCGGCCACCTATATTTCATACGATCTGGTCTCCCAGATAAATCCGCCGGCAAAACTTAAAAAGGAAATATGTTCCATCGCGGGTGTGTCGGCCAGAAGCGTTGACAGGGCTTTGTCCAAATCGTTGAAAAAGGGAGAAATCCTTAAGACGCTCGTGCGCGATCTCAAGGGCAGATCTCTTATCGCGATGGCTTCGGTTGTCAATGAGTATCCCGGCCTGAGGATTATAAGGTCCCCCAAAAGATTTTATCCCTACGGAAAAATATTCAGTCATGTGACCGGTTATCTCGGGGTACCTGACGCAGGCGGGGCGCGGAGTATAAATTATTCCTATCCCGGTTCTCTTCACGGCAAATCCGGCCTTGAAAAAAACTTTGACAGCAATCTGTTCGGCTCTCCAGGAGGAGAAATCGTGGAGGTTGGCGCGGCCGGAGATATAATAGAGATAAAAGGAAGTGTCCTTCCTTCTGCCGGAGATGAAATAGTTATTACCGCGGATGCGCGTTTGCAAAAAAAAGCCTATGAGGTTTTTCGCGGCCGGCCCGGCGCTGCGGTTGCAATGAATCCGAAAACGGGAGCCATTTTGCTGTTTGTGAGTTCTCCCGGTTTTAATCCCGGCGCATTCGCGGATAACCCCGCGGAAGTGTCGGCGATGATGACTTCTCAGGAAATCCCTCTTGTCAACAGGGTGATACAGATGAAGTACCCGCCGGGGTCTATTTTTAAAATCATTACTTCCGCTGCGGCGTTAAATGAGGGAAGTATAGAACCGGAAGACAGAATAGATTGCCCGGGTTTTTTCAAATACGGGAAACGGGTTTTTAAGTGCTGGAAGGAAGAGGGGCACGGGAAATGTGATTTTCTGGAGGGTTTCGCGCAGTCCTGTAATGTTTATTTTTATAACACGGCTCTCGCTGCGGGCGCAAAAAATTTATCAAAATACGCGCACATGATGGGTCTTGATCTCAATGTTCTTAAAGATATTTCCGGTGAGCTGCCGTCCACAATTCCCTCCCCGGCCTGGAAAAGAAAAAAATACAAAAGAGGATGGCTGCCGGGCGATACGGTTAACATGGGTATAGGTCAGGGTTTTTTGTGGATAACGCCTATGCAGGCGGCCCTTGCCGTCTGCGGGGTGGCAAACGGAGGTGTTATCCGCAGACCATATCTTGTGAAGCAAATTGTTACCCCGGAAGGCATAAAAGAATACGAAGCGTGTTCTGAACCGGTCAGGAAATATGAATTGCACGAAGATGTTTTCAAGCTTTTAAAGGAAGCGCTGAGAAAGGTTGTCACGGAAGGCACCGGCCGGGTGATGAACATAAAAGGGTGTGAAATCTACGGTAAAACCGGTACCGCGCAGAATCCTTCGGGTGATGATCATGCATGGTTTGTTTCATTCGGCGGCGGTGAGTTGGACGATTTCGCGCTAACGGTCGTGCTTGAACACGGCGGCAAAGGCTCAGGCGCCGCAGGACCCGTGTCGCGGGCGATTTGGCAAGAATATATAAAAATAAAAAATGAAAAGATTTGATCCTCTGATTCTTTTTCCGATGCTGTTTCTGCTGGCCATGGGCAGTCTGCAGAATATTTCTTATGTTTCGGGCAATATGCTGAACAGGCATCTATTCGCCATAGCTGGGGGTGCGGCAGGAATGATTATATTCGCATTCACGAAATATAAATATTTTTTGAGGTTCAGGGCGATAGCGCTTTATGTTACGGGAATAGTTCTGTTGGCTCTGACTCTTTTCGCCGGGCATTCCGTCCACGGGTCCCGTTCGTGGCTGAAGACGGGTTTTGTTGTTTTTCAGCCCTCGGAGATCGCGAAGTTTACAACAATTATTTTTCTCACTTATTATCTCAGCAAGAATTATGTGTCCAGGAACAGTTTCAGAACGATATTTTTTCTGATTGTTTTCTCATTGATTCCTTTGTCGCTGGTGTTGAAGCAGCCTGATTTCGGGACGGGGCTGGTTTTTATTTTTATAGCTTTTGTGTTTCTTTATTTCAGCCAGAACATAGGTCTGCTCATATTTGTGTCTGTTTGCTCCGTCACTTTGTTTGCCGAAATATTCTTTTTCTGCGCTCATCCGCACGCGTTGATGAGACTCACAGCATGGGGCGCCGGGGTTTCGGCGGTGATTTTTGTTTTCGCGCGTTTTTTTATGCATATAAAGAGAGCCCATATAGGGGCTCTCTTTTTGTTTTCTTTATTTTTCCTCAGTTGTTTTGTGTCTTACAAAGTCGCTACGGATTTTAAGACTTATCAGAAAAACAGAATACTGAATTTTATCAATCCGGGCCGTGACACGCTTAATTCCGGCTATCATCTTTCGCAGAGTCTTATAGCCATAGGTTCGGGAAAATTCAAAGGCAAGGGGTACCGCCGCGGAACACAGGCGCGTCTCGGTTTTCTCCCGGGAAAATACACCGATTTTATGTTTGCTTCAATAGCCGAGGAATTCGGTTTCGCAGGGTCTTTCCTGATTCTGGCGGCTTATTTTATTTTGTTTACGCGTATGATTAAAATAGCCGTTCTGTCTCTGGATCAGCAGGGTACCTTTCTGGTTCTTTCCATATTCGGCGTGCTGTTTTTTCAGACATTTCTCAACATAGGTATGACGCTGGGGATGATGCCCATAACGGGCCTTCCTCTGCCTTTTCTCTCTTACGGAGGCACGGCCACAGCTGTTTATCTTATGATGCTGGGAATGGTGATGAATGTTTCGGCGACGGCAAAAGGGTGCTGACGAATCGCGGGAAATTTTATGGATAAAAAAACAAAAAATCTACTCTCTTATAATCAGCCCGCGCAGTATGCCGGGGGAGAGATGTTTTCCGTCAAAAAGTCATGGAGCAGAACGCCTTTTAAGGCTCTTCTTGTCAGCCCCGCCGTTTATCAGATGGGAGCGTCATCGCTGGGAATAAGCATTTTATACCATATTATCAATTCCCGGGGTGACAGTCTTTGCGAACGCGCTTTCATGCCGGGGCCCGATATGAGGGACGCCATACTTACGGGGAGAGAGAAATTCCGGTCTCTTGAGAGCGCCCGCCGTCCCCGGGAATTTGATTTAATAGGAATAACTCTTCCCGCAAAAGGCTGTTTTTTTGACATGCCCGGGCTTTTTGCCCTTATGGGGATTCCTGTTTCGGGCCGCGATGATTCGTATCCCGTTATAACCGCCGGCGGTCCGGGGGTTTCCAATTTTATACCTGTTGAAGGTTTTTTTGACGCTTTTATAATAGGCGACGGCGAAGAGGTTATGGGGGAAATGATTGATGCAGCGCTCGGCGGCGGCACTTCCGGCCGGGCGTTTCTTATGAAAAATTTTGCGGATATTAAAGGCGTTTATGTTCCGGGGGTGAGCAAAAGCGTACAAAAGTCGTTCTGTCCCCTGAAAGAGGAGTATTATCCGCTAAAACCGGTCATTCCCAACATCAGAACTTTGCAGGACAGGCTGGATATAGAGGTTATGCGGGGGTGTCCCAATAATTGCAGGTTTTGCGAAGCTAAAAGATTTTATTCCCCGTGGCGTGTGAGGCCGCCCGAAGAACTAAAAAAAATAATTCTCACATCTATTGAAAACACAGGCTGGAAAGGTCTGTCTTTGAGTTCTTTGAGCACCCCCCAGTATCCTCATATAGGGGAAATTGTTGAAAGCATAATCCCGGAATTAAGAAAAAAGGGCATATCTCTTCAGATACCGTCACTGCGGCCGGAGAGAAAGTCTCTTGACTGCGTTATGAAAATCCTTCCTCTCAATCAGGTGAATCTGACTTTCGCCCCGGAGACTTTCTCATCGCGTATGCAGGAGATAATAGGTAAAAAAACACCCATAGACGAATTTGAGAAGATGATGAGAGAGATAAAATCCGCCGGTTTCAGGGATGTCAAGATATATCTGATGCTGGGGCTCCCCGGAGAGAGAGACACGGACATCGGTGAAAATATAAAAGCCGTAAAGAGGATAAAAAAAACAGGGCTCAAGATAACCCTCACCCTTTCTCCTTTTGTTCCGGCCGCGCACACACCCTTTGAGAGGGTTTCCCTCTGGGACAGAGAGGAAATGGACGAAAAGATTAAAAGATTAAAAATGGAGCTGGGGGGCGTCGCCGTGCGCCATCCTTCAAGCGCCGACGCTGTCCTTGAAAGCGCTCTCGCCAGAGGGGATAAACAAATAGGCAATGTTCTTCTCAACCTTCCCGCGGCGTTTCCCGACAGTTCTCCGGCCAAAATAAAAAAGCTTCAGGATGCGGGGCTGGATGTTGCAGCTTATGCCGGCCGGGATTTTTCCAAAGGCGTTCTTCCCTGGGAGAAAATAAAAATAGCGCCGCGCGAAGAGCTGGAAAAAGATTACAACCAGGTGAAAGAACTGATTGAAAACAGATGATTAAAGTCA
>JAYEJT010000052.1:0-3517 GCA_034660675.1 Elusimicrobiota bacterium | reverse complement strand
TGATGACAACACAAAAAGACGGCTCGATTGTGCCGATTCGATATTTAACTCTGTCATAATTTGGTGCGATCAGGTATATTGCCGTCTTTGAAATGTTTATCAAGCCAGCCATTCTTTACATTTTCCCTTAAGTCAAAATGTGACACATACGGTTTAATATCCAACAAAGGGGTGTTGTCGAGGATATCCACTTCTGAAGAAATTATGACATTTTTTTCGACTTTCTTCAGTTTGACCACTGAAATACCTATATGATTGGGTCTTTTCGGGCTTCTTATAGAAAATATTCCATGTGATTCATCTTCAAGAAATGGCTTTCCAACAAGTTCCTCTTCTTTTGTTCTGTCAAAAAAATAAATCAAAATGAGATGCGAAAATCCCTCAATATCCTTAAGGCCCTGTTCGTATTCCGGGAATAATTCAACCCTGCCGGTAACTTCTTTCCCGAACTTTCCCTGAATAGAAATACCTTCGGGTGTTTTATACGGCGTGCGTATCGTTCCTATGAACTGCAATGAGACTTTCTTCATCATATTAAAATGCTGAGACCTTATCGCTGTTTGTCATAATGAACGCGCTGTTAGGAACAGCGAAGCCAGTATCAGCAGCTCGCCGGGGATAAAAATCCACCATCTGTAGTGCCCCGGGAGCACAAAGGAAAGAAAGATGACGGACGCGCCCGTCCAGAGGAGCGCCCACTCCGCCGCTGAAAGACGGAAATTCTCCGACGAGCTCAGGCCTCTTTCTATCAGAGCGGCCAGCGCTATCATCGTGAAAGAACATATGAGCGGCGCGAGCACCGGGCCCGCCCACACGACGGGAATCAGAAACAGCACGTCCATCTCCAGAAAGGAAGACGGCCAGCCGAGCAGAACCTTGAGAAAAACATAATAAAAAATATCCCACACGGCAAAGATATAGAAAAAAACAGCCATCCGAGCGTAAAACTTTCTTGCGGCCAGAACAGCCGCCGAAACTATCATCACAATCGTGGCGGCTTCCCTCAGAACCTCGACAAGAAGGATGTCCCGCGGCATCACGGCAAGAGGAAAGGAAAAACCTTCCGGATAATAAAGCGCCCTGAGATAGACGACGACCGCCGCCTCCACAAAAGCCATAGCCACCGCAAAAACACTGACCGCCGCGTATTTTTTATTCATTAAAATCATTTATAAATTCCCTTACCCCCGGCTTTTGGCCAAACGGGGTTTTCTCTTTTTGGTGATAACACAAAATCAGAAATTACGCCAATCCGTTATTTTGTTCCCCTGTTTTTTTATCATTTTTCTGACCAAATAGCCAACACCTGTTCATCGGATATTGAGGGCATCATTTTTTTTGAAAGTTCCCGGGATTTTTCGTTCATGCTTTTTAAGGGTTCCTGCGGATTTGATATTTTTGGCGGAGTCAATGCGCGCCGTATAAAGTAAGCTCGCGAAAACAAACGCGCCTTTCCGGAAACAGTCTTTTATCAGTCCGTCCAGTTCGTTCCACATCCTGTCATAATCGTCGTGCATCACAGTTTCTTTTCATAAAAATATCTTAGCAAATTCTGAAATTTTGCCATAAGAGCATTTATAAAGCAGGCACGGCAGAAGTATTCGGAGCTGTAAGTGCGCCGTGGCGTGCGGGCCATATGAGCGAGGGCTTAACACAGTGCCCGAAGCCGAAGGTGCGCCGAAGGCGTGCGAATAGGCAACGAACCACATACGTGAGTGTCCGTCTACGGATACTTCTGTCGTGATTGCTTATGGCAAAACTTCAGTAGAAAATTTAAAAGAGATAGTGGCAATTATTGATTATTTCCCGGCCAAATTATATAATACCGCCGATGAAAAGAAAAATATTTTATTGCAAAGCGGCCCTGACGGTTATTTTTTTTACGGGCCTTTTCGCGTCACAATCCGCAGCCGAAATTCAGGGCAGCGTCAGGACACTCGGCGGCATAAACCATATCGCAAAAAATAACTGGAATCCGAAGTTCAACCTGATACCCTCCTTTATGAGAGATGACACTTACGAAGAATACGGCGAGAATTATTATCTGAAATATGACTTTGATGCCGACTCTTTCACATCGTATGAAGGCGCCCTGACAGACAGCAAAACCGGCCTCAACATCGGCATCACCGCGGAAATAGACGATAATATCGTCGGCAAAATCAACAAATTCAGCGGTTATTTGGGCGTCAAATCCCTTATGCTGAGGCTGGAACACGGCAAAATGAAAGGAACCGCTTCCTGGATTGGAAGCTCTGTAACCGCAATGGCGCAGCAAGTGAAATTTGACAGCAGTTACAACAATATCAGTCTGGTCAAATGGATTGGCAAAGTGCCTGTTGATTATGTGGGCATAAGCTATGTCACTTTAGGTCTGCCCATCCAGATTGACACGATGTACACCGACTCGGATAAAACCAAACAGCGTTACGGCAACCCTGTCTATGACAAAGATTTTGAAGCAAAAATATACGCCTTCAGTTTAGGTTTTGACACGCTTGTGACCCCTCTTATTTTTCCGGACGCGGCCGAACGGAGCGAACTCTACAAACAAATGGCTGCATCTAAAAAAGAATCAAAGGGCCTTGGGTTTTTTTGCTCCATGCAGGATTTATTCGGCCTGGGTTCTGCCAGAGTGAGCGATGAAGCGCTGGCTTTTGCCGAAGCCGCAAACTTTGACGGCGGAAGAAAAGCTGTTGACGGCAAACACACCGTGGCATATGTGGCCATGAATTTAAGTTTAGGTTTGCAATACAGTGTAAAAAATCACATCGCCCTCGGCCTCGGATACAACTGGGCTGTCACTTCCCTGCTCCCCTTCGGAGGCGGCGCCGACAATAACACAGAGCTCGGTTACACATACAGATTCAATCTGTTGAGACACGGACCTATTCTCCGCGCCTATTTCGCTTTTTAATTTCCCTGAAGTTTAATCACGCCAGAGATATCCCCAGCGCCTGTTTTATAGATACCCTTATGACAAAACACTCTTTGATAAAGCCTGCCCGTTTATAAAAGAATCAAATATTTCTGCTGAGGTCATAATTCTTTACCTTTTTGTTTGTCCTTCATATTCTCACTCTCAACAAGTCTTAAAAATATTAAGTCTTCTTTATCCTGTGTTCGCAAGGAGTGCTCTTTTGTTTTTATCAAAGTAGACAACGTAACGATCGGAATATTTACTCCCTTAAATTCATAGTATTCAATGCCGGCAGTTTTATATGTAACTTCACAAGCTTTGGCCATGAGGTCTATTACAATTTCATCGGCAACTCTCACTACATTATATTTCTCAACATCTCCCGGAGCGACATCTTCAATCGCTTTTATTGGCAAATAAGACATAGCCTTTTTAATTCTCGTTATATTTTTTTCGGAAGTATCAACAAGAATATCTATATCCGTGGTTCCACGGTTTAAACCGTGGTAATTGACGGCAAAGCCGCCAAGCACGACATACTTAACATTGTCCTCATTAAGCTTTTGACAAAGTAAAATTAAATCGTCTAGTGAGGGG
>JAYEJT010000051.1:0-3519 GCA_034660675.1 Elusimicrobiota bacterium | reverse complement strand
TGATACTGACTTCACCCGCCGAAAATTTTTGCGGCGGGGCGGTGTCGATGCTTGACGATAAATTTCCGGTTAAGAAAATGCTCGCTTCCGGCGTTTATTTTCCCGGGCCGCGGTTTATAACATACAGAAATGTGACGGAAAAAGCGCGTGAGGCGGGAAAGCTGGGAAAGGCATCGGCGGGAGATGTTATTTACAGAGAGAAGGATATGGTCATACAGGTTCTGAGCCCGCTGATTGATTATTCGGGTTTTGAAAATTTTGAGAACAACGGGTCTCTGATTTTAAGGGTGGTGTACGGCAACACGGCTTTGATATACGCGGGAAACGCCGGTTTGTCGGCGCTCAGCCACACGGCGGCGTATAAAGACCTGAAATCGGATGTTCTTGTGACGCCGAATTTCTGTTCGGGTGAGGCCTTCTCGCTTTCTTTCATGGAAAACGCTGATCCCGCCGTCTGTCTTGTTTCCTCGGGGCTGGGGAACAGTGACGAATATCCGAATTCCGCGGTGCTGGCTTTTTTTGATATGCTGCACATAAAATATTTCAGAACGGACGAATGCTCGGAAATAAAGCTGATGTCCGACGGCACGACGATAAAGGCGGCAAAAGAATGATAAAAACCATAAAAAAAATATACAAAAAGATAGCGGCTGTCTTGACGAGCGCGGGCACTCTTTCTTCGGGGAAGATAGGCGCTTATATTTCCTGTCCGCAAAAATACAAATATCAGTATCTTTCCGCGAAAAAGGGTTTTTCTTCATCTCACTACCTTTCTTTCGCGAACAGCCTGCAGGATGCCGTTGAGGTGATGCACGGGGGGGAAATAGCCGACCTTGACGACAAACAGGTTTTTGAGATCCTTAAAAACTGCTGGAAGGGCATGGGCTACGCTTCATCAGGGCAGGAGGACACTTTCTGGCTGGCGGGGCTGAGGATGCTCACGGATTACATGAACAAGAACCGGTTTTTCAGAAACAGGATAGTGGCGGTGAAAGAAAATGTTTCGGGGAAATTCGCGGGTTATCTCTTTAATGTCCGTTTTTCGCAGGTGTCAAAAAATCCGGAAGGAAAAATTGAAGTTGTGCAGTTTAAGACGGGCAAAAGATTTCAGAATGAGGCTTCGCTGAAATCCGATCTTCAAAGCGTTGTTAATTACAGCATAGCGCGGCAGCGCTGGGGCGGGAAACTCGCTTCTTATTCTGTTTACAATCTGTATCACGGTGTGAAGATCGCCGTTGAGCCGTCGGATAAGGATATTGAAAACATAGAGAAGACTGTGGGGGAGACGGTTCAAAAAATCAAATTAGGATATTTTACCCCGCAGCAGGGGCCGCTGTGTTCGTGGTGCGAGTTCGCAAATGTGTGTCCGGCGAGAAAACGCCTTCCTGATCCGCGTATATACAAGAGAGTGCTGGAGAGCAAACGTCTGGGGATGTCATATTCCAAATTTTCGCTCTACAAAAACTGTCCGAGAAATTACAAGAGGATTTACATAGACAAGATAGCGACGAAGCCGAGATATTTCTTTTCAATAGGGCTCACGGTGCACAAGGCGATGGAAGATCTCTATTCTTACGACGGCATAGGCGAACCTTCTTTTAAATTTCTGATGGACAGTTACAAAAAAAACTGGGAGGGCGGAGGTTATGAATCCCCCGAACAGGAAGAGTCTTTTTTTAACGACGGGCTGGAATGGATGAAGAACTATTATGAGGATTATGTGAAGGGACAGTGGAAAAAAGCGTGGAAGACAGAACCTTATTTTGAAGCGCCGCTTCAGGGGCCGCATATAGGCGCCGGCCATCTTCTCGTTGGATTTATTGACAGAATAGAGGAGAATGACGACGGCACATACAGCATTTATGATTATAAAACCGATCCACTGCTCAGGACACAGGAAGAGGTGGATAACGACCTGCAGCTGACAATGTACAGCTGGGTGTGCGAAAAATTTTTCGGCATAAAAATAAAGGATATGGCGCTGGTCTTTTTCCGTTTTAACAAAATAGTCAGGACAACCCGCAACGAAGAAGATTACAAAAAGATGCTTGAACTGATTGACGGTCTTGGCGCGGGTATTCTGAAAAACACGGAAGAAGCTTCGTTTTTGCCGCCGGAAGAAGCGGACAAGCTGTTTCCCCCGAAGATAAACAAATACTGCGGCGGCTGTGATTTTCTCGTGGACTGTCCTCTCAAAGAAGATATATTGAAAAAAAATAAATCCGAGGTGATGAATATCAGTGAGGATCTGCGTGTTAATGACACGGAGCTTGGTCCGGATGATGCGGGTTTGGAAGTAAAGAGCAAAAAGAAATAATCCTTTTCACAGGATAGGAGGCGTTATGAAAAAAAATGTCAGACGCAAACTTCTGGTAAAAAAAGAGCTGCAGTTTAAACTCGCGGCTCTGCAGAGTTTCTCCATGCTTTTTGTGGCGGGGACATGCCTTATCACTTACAGGGCGCTGCTGAATTATATTGATATGTATGTCTCACGCGGGCCGGAGCTTGATTCGCTGATAAAGAGCCTTTCAAACACTCTTCTCGGACAGCTGGCCATGCTCATAATTATAGGCGTTTCGGTGAGCATACTTGTTTCCAACAGGATCCTCGGCCCTGTTTACCGTCTTGAAAAAGATACCGAAGACATACTTTCCTCCGGAGAAGATGGTTATTCCAGGAGAATAAAAGTCAGAAAGGGCGATGAGCTGCTGTCTTTGGTTGACGCGGTAAACAAGCTTTTAGAGAGACTTGAAAAATCCCATTTAAAAAACAAACAGATAATCACCGCGGCCGAAAACAGGATTTTCGCCGCGAGGGACAAATTTAAAGATTCCCCTGAAATACAGGACAGTCTTACCGAAATAGAAAAAGCTTTCAAAGAGTAAAAAAAGAAAAAAAGAAAAAAAGGGGACGTCCTTAATTTAATGGGCTTGTCCCCTTTTGCGGCGGCACGTTTTTCATTGCCGGGCTTCCGGCCACGGGGGGTTGGTCATGTGTTTGATATGTTCCTTTTGAGAGCCGTTTAAAAATGAGCAAAAAGAAATTTCTTTTTCTTCTTCTGGTCGTGGCGCTTGCCGGGTTCTTCTGGCAGAATTTCTCATCAAAGTTTGTTAAATCTCCTCAAAAAGTCCGCTCAGCGCCGCGCCGCCGGAAAGTGCCGTCAAAAATTGCCTGTTCTGTTTCGGGGGAAGTGAATACCCCGGGGATATACTATCTTCCTTCGGGGGCGCTTGTGGGTGATCTTGTCACCGCCGCGGGCGGTCTGACGTCCCGCGCCGACAGCGGGAAAATACAAATGGATGATTTTCTGGAAGACAGAGAGAGCATTGTCGTGCCGAAAAAATCTTTTTTCAAAAGAATAGGCGTTGGCGAGGCTCCCGCAAAAACTTATTTTCTGCCGCCCATGGAAATCGTTGAGGAAAAATGAAATTTTCGCGTTTGCCCCCGGTTTACATTGTCACTTCCGTTTTTATGGCGGGCATATTCGCCGCGATGGAACATTTTGTCTTTTTCGCTGCT
>JAYEJT010000050.1:0-3538 GCA_034660675.1 Elusimicrobiota bacterium | reverse complement strand
TCGGAAAACACATACATCATCAATTATTCAAAAAATATGAGGGATAAATGGTTTGCCGGAGGCAATTTGAGAATTTTACAGAAGAAATACGGGTCCGACCGTTACACGTCAAATGCTATTAATTCCGATGGTTCGGCGTCCGGTGTGGCAGACCCTCTTTTTGTTCACAGCGGTACTGATGTTACGGCCTTTACACTTGACGCGGGCCTCACCAGGATGTTCAGTGACGGCTGGTCGCTTTCTTCTGCGGCTTTGTTTATTACCAGTCCCGACACTTCCCTGGGTGGCGGCTATAAGAGGAAACCTGATTTTTCCGCCGGAGCGGTTTATGAAACAGACATCATAACGGTGGGAGAAACATTGCGGTTTTCCGATGGTAATTATCGTTCGGACACGGGTTTTGAAAAAAGATTAAAAAATGAAGCGTTTAAGCTGAGGGGCGGCTTGTCCGCGGGCAGCGGTGACCTGAAGCTTTTATCCATGGGCATTGGATATCTGCATCTGGGAAAAGTGTCTGTGGATTACGCTTTTATTTATCCTCTTGCGGGTATCAAGGATTCGCTCGGCCGCCATCGTATGGAAGTGTCTTTCCTTTTTGGCGGAGGCGGCGTGAAATTTTCCGAAGAAGCGCAGCATGCGCAGACGGCCGTTTTTGCGGAAAAAACGGATATTGAAAAACTTCTGGAAAAGGCGGGTCTCGCTTTTAGCGAAGAAAGATGGGTTGACGCGGTTTCATTTTCCCGCAAAGTGCTGCTGATAGAACCCGGTAATCCGGAGGCCGCGGAAATATTTTCCGGGGCTTCGGATAAACTCCGTGTTTTGTCCGGGCCCCTGATCATGTCCGGTAATCGTATGTTGAATGAGGGCAGCTTTACGGCGGCAGAATCAAAGTATAATGACGCGCTGAATATCAATCCGTATGACGAGTCCGTGCGGAATCTGTGCGAAAAAATAAAAAATATAACAGCCATCACACCGCAGGCGCCCGGCACAAACAAAATTTCACATTTGATAAGGGCCTCGGCGCGGGCTTATCTGAATAAGGATTCCGTTCTGGCCGTTAACGCGGCGGTGTATCTTTCGCAGATTGATAAATCAATTGTGAGTGAGAGCATCAGGGATATGGTAAAGAAAGAATTTTCCGTAAAGTACAGGGAGCTCAAATTGATAAAGGGAATGAATCTTGTTGAGCAAAAATTATATTCGGCGCTCAAAAATATTTACAATGCGCGTTATGATCTGGCCATCATAGAATGCAACGAGACGCTCGATCTGGAGCCGCGGAATGTTCTTGCTCTGACGAGGCTGGGTTCGGCTTATTATGCTTTGGGTAAAAAAGGGAAAGGCGTTGACATATGGAAAAAAGCTCTTGAATATGATCCCGACAACAAAGATATAAGGGAATTTATGGAAATGCCGCGGGACAGTTCCATAAAACAAATTTACAAGACAAAGCGGACTGCGGCGCCCCGGGCGCCGGCCGGGGATCAGGGTGCGTTGCTAAAAATAAAAAAACTTTATTTTAACGGCGCAGCTGCGGTGAAGAGAGGCGAATACGACAGGGCCAAGCTGCTCTTTAAGGAAGCGCAGGAAATGCCGGGCGCGGGAGTTGAAGAAGACAAATACAGGATGAAGGCGGAGGAAGCTCTCAAGGAAGCGCGGGAGCTGATAAAAAAAGAGAATGAGGATAAGAGAAGGCGTATGAAAGCTCATTACTCAGCGGGCATGTCTTATTATAAAAACGGTAAGTACGAGAAAGCCGTTTCCGAATTTAAAAAACTGCTGGCGGTTAAACAGGGGCACAGGCAATCTCTGAAAATGATTGACTTATGCAGGGAAAAAATGAAAAAATAGCGAATGGGACTTTTAAAAATAACTTTTAAACGGGCGGGCCGGCTTTTGGCGCGGTGGAAATTGAGCCGTGTTGCGCTGTTTTTATTTCTGGTAATTTCTCCGGTTATCTCCTTTGCCGCCCCTCAGGGTATTGAAAACCAGGTTGCGCAGGTTTTGACGAAAGTGTTTAATCTGAGAAATTTTTCCGTTTCGGTCAGAGAGTCTCAATACACGGAAGTCGTGGATATAGGGAAGGACAAAAGAAATCTTTTGCCGGGCGTTCCCGTTGAAGAAAAACTTCAGCGCGTTTCTGACAAAAAATTGATGCAGCGGAACCGTTTACTGATCACGCTTATCCTTGAAAAAGGTATTTCCCCCGATCTGGAAAAACGGATAGAGCGCGTGATCAGGGTGTCTCTGAGCCTTGGCAATGAAGACTCGCTGAAAATAATAAAAGAGGATTTTGTGGCCCAAAAAAGAACGCTTTCTTCCGCGCCGGGAGAACCTTCTGTTTTGTCGGCTCCGGCTGCCTTTGTGTTATATATTTCTAAGCCTCAGAACATAGTTCTTCTGATTGTGATATTGATAATATCGGTTTTCCTGTTCGGGCCTCTCAGGTATTTTATGAAATACATGGCTCAATATTTCTCCGCCGCGAGTGGCGCCGCCGGCGCGGGCTCGGGCGCGGGCAGGGAAAATGAATCTTCGCCAATCCGTCAGATGCCTGTTAATCTTCTCAACGCCGCGTCTGAATCAAAAAAGTCCGAAGGCCAGGAAACGGACAGGCCCTTTGCTTTTATTAACGACAAAAATATAGCAAATCTGGCTTTTTTGATGAAAGACGAGAGTTCGGAAAAAATCGCGGAAGTGCTGGGCTTTCTGAAAGAAACCCTTGTGGAAAAATTTTTACAGTTTTATCCGGAAGAAAAACAGTCCGACATAATGAGCTTTCTGGTTTATAAAAAGGAGCTGAACAAAGAAGACATCATTGATACCGAAAACACTGTAAAGGAAAAAATAAATTATGTGTCCGGCGGCAGGGAGCAGCTGCTGAGCATGCTTGAAAACTCATCCCGTCAGGTGCAGGAGCAGTTTCTCAGGCACATTGCCGACGAGGATCCCATAATGGCCTCTGAGATAAGAAACAGCGTGTTTCATTTTGAGGATCTTGCCCGTCAGGACACTCAGGTGGTGCAGACGGTGCTGAGGTTTGTGAACACGAGAAATCTCGCCCAGGCGCTTCAGTTTGCCGAACAGGAAGTGAAAGACAGAATTTTCACTGTGCTCTCCGAGGGAGCGCGCGAGATCGTTTCCGAGGAACTTGAGCTGCTGCCGTCCAATTCCGCCGCCAGCGACAGGGAAAAGAAAAATATTGTCGCTGTTATCAGGCGCCTGAAAGATGCGGGCACGATAGAACTTAGATAATTGGGACGAAGATGATTCTTAGGAGAACAATATGGATCTAATGACAATAGCGGGTTTGGCGCTGGGTGCGGGGGCTGTTTATTATGTGCTTTCAACGGGAGGTATTTTAGGAATCCTGTTTAATACCAACGCTGCGGTGCTGGTGTTCGGCGGTGTTATAGGAGCGACACTCATCACTTATCCATGGAGACTGATAAAAAAACTTCCCAAATGCATTTCTCTTATTTTTTTTCCGCCGCGTTTCCAGGCAAATGAGAACATTATAGAGGTGTTTGAAAAT
>JAYEJT010000049.1:0-3655 GCA_034660675.1 Elusimicrobiota bacterium | reverse complement strand
CCTGTTAAAAAAATATGGCATTTTTTCAAACCGTTTGTAAAAAAAAACCTCTTCCCTTTTGCCGGCATTGTTTACTCCCTCATCTGCTGTACACTCATGAAAAGCGTACAGATGAAAATAAGCGGATGGGAACACCAGAAAAAAATTGAAGCTGCCGGGAAAAAATATATCTATGCTATTTGGGACGGCCGTCAAATGTTTCTTTTGCCTTTCGCTGTCGGAAAAAATCTCGTGATTCTCGCAACACGCTCCGATGTCGGCGAGGTGCTGAAAGTGATACACCGTTTTTTTACCATCAAAGTTGTGAGAGGTTCATCCAGCTCCGGCGGCGCCTCGGCACTCAAAGGAATGATAAGAGCAATCCGTTCCGGGTTAAACGGCGCGCTGGCCGTGGACGGTCCGCAAGGACCCGCCCAAATAGCGAAACCGGGTATTATACAGATAGCAAAAATGTCCGGGGCGGTAATACTCCCTCTTTCAGCGGGAGTAAAGAAAAAACTTATTGTGGATTACTACTGGAACAAAGTGCAGATACCCGCCCCTTTCACCAGCGGACGCTATGTCATAGGAAAACCCGTGGAGGTTCCCCGCAATGCTGATAGACAGGAAATGAATAAAATGTTAGCATTGTTACAAATGGAGCTGGAAAAAATAACAAAGGAAAGCGATGGATTTCGTACAATATTATAAAAACCCGGTAATCAGAGAACGCATTGGTGAATATTGCGGAGGAGATGCCGCGGACCCGGATTCTTTTACATCCCAATACCTTGTGGGTTACGGCCTGGAGCTTCTGAGAGAAAAACACATTGAATTCATGTCGGCGCCGAAAAAGCACTTTGATTATCTTCTGGAAAGAAGCCTTGATATCTACAGGTCGGTTTGGGACGTGGAATCCACTCTCGGAGTGCTGGACATAGAATATTTTAACATAGACAACCCCGGAAAAGTGTACACTGACCCCGAAGAAATATTCACCCTTATGGAACCGGCCTATATAAAAATCCGTGAAGTATTCGCAAGATTCAACATCATTCCCCTGACAATAATGACAGGACAGGGTTATCATTTCTCCTTCAAGATTTCACGTTTCTCCGCGGCTGACAAAAAACTTGAAAAGATAGGTTTTGTCTCCGACAATCTGAAAAAACGTTATCAGACAATGAAAGGCAGAAGAAAGCGCCCCGTATCAATACGTCACGGAAAAGCTTTTGACGGAATGGGAAAAGCTCTGGAATACGCGGTACACATGGTTATAAAGGAACTCGCCGAAGAAAACTTCGCGATTCCCTGCGTTATCACGGATGTGGCTGTCGGAAAATCTTCGCGCGGACAAAGAGAGGCCCTTTCCTTCGACCTTTCAATGTACGGGGATCCTATTTTTATGCGCGACATCCGCTGTCCTTTCAGCACCCATCAGAAACACAAGATGCAATGGTACAAAGTGGGTAAGGATATCGCGGAAAACCTGGCACCGAGGCTGGCCATTCCAAGAAATGACACCCCCCTCAAAAAGATTATTGAAACCCGTACCAGCCCGAAAAAAACGATCGAATACGCGAAAACAGTATCCTGCAAAATACCTGATTTTTCAAAAGAATTACTAAACCTGCTGACCTCATACGAAGCCTCCAAGATGGGAGACATTCACCGTGATTTTGATGGAACCCGCATACACACGGAAAAAGAATGGCCGGCAACCTACGATGCTCTCGACCCTTTATCTCTGCCGGAATGCACACGGCTCGCCGTGCTTTTGCCGAACGATAACATGCTGCGCCCGACCAATATCCAGAATCTTGTGAGGGTCCTCATGTTTCAGGGCTGGCACCCCAAACACATAGCCGGCCTCATCACTTCTAAATATGCGCGAAAACAGTACAACTGGACGGAAAACTGGGAAAAATACGACCCCGCTTCAAGGGCCAATTTTTATGTGCGTATTTTTTCAGATCTCCTCCTGACCGGACTGGACGGCGAATTGGATCTCAACTGCGTGTCCGCCAAAGAAATGGGGTTCTGCCTGAAAGAATGGTGCGGCTGGAATTTGAGCGATTTTAAACTACAAAAGTAACCGGAAACTGCGATGATAAGGAGAGAACAGATGAAAAAAAATTTAATGTTTGCGCTAAGTGTTTCATTTCTGATGATTTCAGGATGCTCCCCCGTAAGAGTGGGCCGTATTGATGCGGGTGATGAAGTGGACCTATCCGGCTACTGGAATGACACCGATTCGCGTCTCGTTGCCGAAGAAGTCATAAAAGACTGCCTTTCACGCGGATGGCTTCAGGATTTTACCTCAAGAACGGATAAAAAACCGCGGATTATCGTGGGAACCGTTAAAAACATGTCCTCCGAACACATAGCCACGGCGGCTTTTGTCAAAGACATGGAAAGAGAGCTCATAAACTCCGGAAAAGTTGTTTTCGTCGCCGGAAGCTCTGAAAGAGAGGAAATACGCCAGGAACGGGCCGATCAGCAGAAATTTTCAGAAGACGCCAAGGCGTTTTTTAAGGAAAAAGCGGCGGACTTCATCCTCCAGGGCGGCATCAACAGTATCCTCGACAGCGCCGGTAAAAAAACGCTGCGCTATTATCAGGTTGAACTGGAACTCGTTAATGTAGAAACCAACGAAAAAGTCTGGATAGGCCAGAAAAAGATTAAGAAACTCGTCAAGCGCTCCAGATTCGGCCTCTGAGCTATTGGAACCCTGCCGTATAATCAACAGCGGCGAAGATGCCGTGCCGGGAGACGCTCACATATGCGGTTCGTTCTCTATTCCCTCACCGCTATTTTTCAAAAATATTCTGAGCTTTGTTTGTACGGCGGCCATTATTGCGGCGACGGGCTGCGCTTCGCGAAGTTTTTACGGAAAAATAAACGCCAGTTCGGCAGATAACCGGTACGAAGACGCTCTCAGCGAAATAGAAACAAACCGTGACAGGTACTATCCGAAAAATGACACCCTGCTCTATTTTCTGGATAAGGGAATGCTCTCTCACCTTGCGGGAAAATACAAAAAGAGCAACACGGCCTTTGAGAAAGCCAAAAAACTCGCCGAAAAACTCTACACAAAAAGTCTGAGCGCCGAAAGCATGTCTCTGCTGACAAACGATTCTCAAAAGCCCTACGACGGAGAGGATTATGAAACAGGTATGATTTATTTAATCAAAGCGCTCAACTACGCTGCGCTCGGCGACGAAGAAGGCGCACTGGTTGAAATACGGCAGTTAAATCACTTTTTCAAAACCATCAGTTCCAAGCGCGGCACTTCCGCATCTGACATAATAAAACCGGGCGCTCTGTATTTTGCCGGAATGATCAGGGAATCGGCGGCGGACATCAACGGCTCTCTCATAGATTATAAAAATGCCCTCAGAGCGTTTAAAAAAACCGGCGTAACCGCGCCCAAAGGCCTGATAAACAGCTGTTATGCGGCCGCGGTTAAAATGGGATTCCGCTCCGAAGCACGGCGGCTGGAAAAAAAATACGCATTGAAAAAAAACGGGATAACACCCTCAGGAAAATCAGAAATAATTATTGTTCATCTCAACGGCCCCGCGCCCGTAAAAAGAGGACGAAAAATTGAGGTTTCCTTCGGCGAGGGCTGGGCCTATGCAAAAAGCATAAAAACCAACAGCTCCGACAGCAGGAA
>JAYEJT010000048.1:0-3657 GCA_034660675.1 Elusimicrobiota bacterium | reverse complement strand
CATCCAGTGGGGGGGAACCAAGCCTCAAAATTAAAATGGCCCGTATCTGGCTGTTGCCATTTCCTTTAGACCGGTTTGTTTATCTCTTTATTTATGCTCGCCCCATGAGAAACCGTATCATTTATAAGCTTTTATTTACCTCAGGGGTTATTATAATTTTCTAAGCAAAAACAATTCCCGTTAGCATCATAAAATAATATTCGTCACTCGCTTTTCCAGAGGCCGTGAATATTGCACAAAGCCCTGGCTGTCAGGCCTTCGGTATCGGCGATACAGCAGAATTCGGCGACGGGCGCGTCGGAAAAATGAAGCCTCTTCCCCTCAAAAACCCGCCCGTTCCTCACGAGCTGTATGACCTGTATATAGTGTTTCTCTTCCATGGGATGCGGCGTTGAGCCGACTTTAACCCTGACACCCCCGTCAATTTTTTCTATTACCGGCACATGTTTTTCCTTACCTTCAGACGAGGCTGTCTTTTCGTCCATGGGCGTCATCGGTTGTCCGCAGCAGACGAGTTCGCCCACTCCGGCGTTGAGAACACCCACAACATTTCCGCACACCTCACATCTGTAAATTTTTGCTTCGTCAGCCATAATGTCCCCCTTTCTCTCACCACCGGAAACTCTTTATCCCACAAAAAATCATCCCTTTTAACGTATTTTATTGTAACAAAAATATCACATCAAACCGAAATTTGTGTTTGGCTGCAATGATAGCGGATACAAAAATAAAGCGGACAAAAGCCGTGAGCAAAAATGTATATGCCGGTATCCCTTATGCGGGGCACCATTATCAAAACCGCGCCGCCTCTTGACCGACCGGTCGGTTTTTTTATAAAATTCCGCCGGGGGGGGTGTGATCATGGCTAAAAATACGAGGACAAGGATAATAGAAAAAGCTTTCAGGCTTATCGCCGAAAACGGTTATGAAGGCACGAGCATGAACCTTCTCGCCGGGGAATGCGCCGTCTCCAAAGGCGTCCTTTATCATTATTTTAACAGCAAGGAGGATCTCCTTATAAAAGTGATGGAACATCACTGGGCCAACATGACTCTCAAGGATATATACGACGTCCAAAAAACAACAAAAGCCGGCTTCAGAAAAAAACTCATAGCGAACGGCAAAAGATATATACGGTTTCTCAGAAAAAAACCCGGGATCAAAAGATTCACGCTCGCCATAATGCCCGTCATAGCAAGGAAAAAGAACCTGATGGAAAAAATGCGTCCCGTATTAGAGGCCGGCTTCGCTTCAACACGGGATGCCATAGAACACGGCATAAACACAGGCGCTATACCGGCGGCAACAGACAGAAAACTCCTTCTTCAGGAAATATTCATGATCGTTGACGCCATTGAGTTCTATTCGGCATTTGAAATGGGCATGGACCTTGAAAAGATATGGGAAGATCTTATAAAAAAACTTTTTTAAAGGAGATAAAGGATGTTCGTTAAACTCGGCAGATTTGTTACCGGGAGATACAAGCTCGTGCTGATAGCCTCGGGGCTCTTCACGGTGCTCTGTTTTTACTGGATGTCGCGCCTTGAGCTGCAAACGCAGATGGTTGATATGCTGCCCGGAAACGAACCAGAGGTGATCGCCTACAACAGCGCATTAAAAAACTTTGAGGGCATAGACTCCATAATCGTCGTTATAGAGGGAGAGGAGAGCGGCATAATCAGCTACATGGAGGATGTCGCGCCAAAATTCGCAAAAGTGAAGAATGTCGGCAAAGTGATATACCGTTCGGAAAGGGATTTCTTCAGAAAGAACGGCCTGCTTCTTCTCAAAAAAAAGGAGAGAGAATCCCTGTCCGGCATGCTCAAATCATCCTCCCTTGAAGAATTTATACGGGGACTGAACACTAATTTTGAGAAGGAATACATCTCTGACGGTAAATCTGACAAGCTCAGCGACGACAGGCGCGGGCTGCTCACTTTCCTCAACACCATTGAAGATTTCTTCAAACTGATGAACAAGAACTCTCCTGAGAAAGAACGCATAAAGGATATCGCGGATGAGTTTCTCGCGGGCCCGCGCTACATGATATCCCCCGACAGGTCACTCGGCATCATAGACATAAGAACGCCCCTTGAGATGACAGACATCAATAACATCATTCCCCTTATAGAGGAACTTGAAAAAATCGCGAAAAAATACCGGGAGAAACACAGCGTTAGCGCGGGGCTCGCGGGTTTCTTCGTACTCCAGAGGGACGAGATGAACGCAACAAAAAAAGACATGGGTATCTCCTTCATACTCTCGCTATTTCTCATCACAATCATCTTTCTGATCGGCTGCAAGCTCTTCAGGTTCACCATACTCGCGGGCATACCTCTCATGCTGGGAATATCATGGGCGATGGGCCTGACTTACGTCATCATAGGGTCACTCAACATGTTCACCGCAATGATGGGAGCCATACTCATAGGCCTGGGCATAGATTACGCCATACACGTGATCACGATCTTCACCGAGGAACGCTTCAGGGGCACGGATGTAAAAAACTCCGTCATGGCGGTTTACGGAAAAGTCGCCAAAGGCATAGTGACGGGTTCTGTGACAACGGCAATAGGTTTCATGACCTTTGTGCTCAGCAGCTTCAAGGCCTTCCGCGAATTCGGCCTTACCATGGGTTTCGGCATTCTCTGCACGCTGGCGGCTTCCATTTTTGTCCTGCCCTCCCTCCTCATGATATTTGGCGGCAAAGACATAAGGAAAAAAGCCGGCCCCTCAAGAGCCGTAAAATTTTACAAAAAAACGGTCGTTGCCAAACCCCGGCTCATCACGGGAATGATCATCATCCTGCTAATCCTTTCCGTAGCCAGATACCGCAGCGTCACCTTCACCTCGGATCTCAAGAAGATAGAGCCTGCTGGCCTGGAATCGCTGGAACTTAACGACAGGCTGATAGAAAAATTCGATTTCAGCAGCGACATCACAATAGGCATCACCAAAACCGTGGAAGAAGCTCACATCCTCAAAGAGGCTGCCGACGATCTTGATTCGGTGGGCGCGGTGAGTTCCATAGCCGATTTTGTGCCCGGAAAATCCGACCAGAAAGAGAGGATGAGGGCACTTCGCAGGCTGAAAAAAGAGATAAAAAAAAGCCCCGAAAAAAAGATAAACGCCCCCGGCCTTGCAAAAGAGATAAAAAGACTGAGCGATAACATCATCGAGATAAGTGATCTTTCTTTCATGGCGGGAGAAACGAAAATCGTGGATAAATGCGACGCTCTCATCAAGAGCGGTATCATCTCTTCCGCGGAGAATTCCATAACGGAAAAACGCTTCCGCCCCGACGCTTTTCAGAAGACTTTCATAGCGCGGCTCAAAAAAAATGTCCTCGGTTCAAACAGCGGGAAGATAATAACGCCGCTGAATATCCCCGAAAACATCAGGGGTAATTATGTGGGGAAGGACGGCACTTACCTCACCGCCATCTATCCGGGGGGAGACGTCTGGACAGACGAGTTCCAGCCGGTTTATGTCAGCGAGATAAGATCCCTGGACAGAGCGCTGACCGGCACATCTCTGATGACACTCAAGATAATGAAGATCGCGGGCACGGAAGGAAGAAAAATACTGATAATAGTTGCCCTTGTCATATTTCTCGTCCTCATCGTGGATTTCAGGAGCCTGAAATACGCTTCACTG
>JAYEJT010000047.1:0-18657 GCA_034660675.1 Elusimicrobiota bacterium | reverse complement strand
CGGCGTTGCCTGTATGCAGAAAGAAGACAGGGAGAGGGCTGTTGAGCTTCAGAAGATTTATATAGATTTTGCTAAGGACGTAGGGGCGAAGCATCTTAACATGCACCCCGGTACAGCTCCTTTTTATATGGACGGCCCTTTATGGATGGAGAAAATAGAGGCCGCTCTTATGGAGAGTGTTATGGAACTTGCCGATTATGCGGGCGATATCAATTTTCATATTGAAAACAACGTTTCTTTTGACACGCTGTATGTGGAACCGGAAGACGGCATCAGGCTCGTTCAGAAATGCCGCAAAAAAGGAGCCGAAGTGTATTATAACCTGGACATAGGGCACTGGTTCACGCGCGCCCTCGCGCCCGGAGGAAAGGCCAAGCCCGTTCCCGAGCACCCCGAACAAATTATGAAAACCATACCCAAAGAACTGGTGAAAGAGCTTCATCTCAATGATTTTGTTCCGGAAACTTTCACGTTTCATCCTCCTCTGCATTTGAGTAAAGGCCCTCTTCAGAGAGAGAATCTTGTGGAATACGGAAAGATCGTCAAGACGCTGGAGCCGGAAGTTATTATTCTTGAAACCGCGGCCAAGACAAAAGAACAGGTGGCACGGAGTCATGAACTTGTTGAAGAGGAGCTCAAATATGTGAGGGAGTGCCTCGCATTATGAAGAAAGATTATATTTTTCTTCTCGGCCGTCCCGGTTGCGGAAAGTCTTTTGTGTATGAGACGGTCATAAAAAAGCTCGGGGAAACGGAGAATATTGAAAAGACGGAAAGGGTAGATGATTTTCCGATTTTAAAGGAACTGCTGGACAAGGACACGGAGTTCAAAAGGCACGTCAGGAAAGAGGGTGGTTTTGAAGTGACGGATTTCACCATTGTCGATGAGGTACTCAGCACCATAGACAGCCGGCTTGAGGATGTTAAGTCAAAGAATGACCTTGTTTTTATTGAATTTGCGAGAGACAATTATATTTCGGCTTTGAAAAATTTCAGGTCTGAAACTTTTGCCAAGGCAATGATCGTTTATATTTACTGTCCTTACGATGTGTGTCTTGCGCGTAACAGAAAAAGATTTGAACAGCAGAAGAATAACGCCCTTGATGATCATATTGTGCCGACGGATCTCATGGAAAGTTATTACAAAAACGATGATATAGAGAAAATTTATCTTGAGGACCGTTCGGGGCTGGACAAAGTCATGCCCGGCGATTTTTTTGTCATGGACAATTCGTCTGAGGGGCTGGAGGTGTTGTTGGGGCAATTTGACGCCCTGATAAAGGAGTTGAAATGAACTACAGCGAATTTGTTGCGTCGGAAGCGCTTAATCTGAATTTTGCAAAAGTTTCCGCGAGGATAGAAGCCGCCCGCGGGAAAAAGGCGCTTGTCTTTTGTCATGATGACCCAGACGGTATAACATCGGGGATAATAATAAAAAAGCTGCTTGAGTCCCGTGACATGGACGTGACCGTAAAGGTTCCGGTCACAATGGAGCTTGAAGAGACACGCCTGAGAGATGCCATCGCCGAGACTTCTCCTGATATAATATTTGTGGCGGACAAGGGGACAATGGGATATTACGACGCTTACGCGGATATTCATGACAACATAATTATTCTGGACCATCATCCTCTTCTCGGCGAAGAGCTCAAGAGGGTGACGGTTGTAAACCCTGTGCTTGATTCCTACAAAAGATGTTCCGCCAGTTTTGTTGCTCACATGCTTTCCACTTTTTGCGGGGAAGTGTCGCCGAGTGATGATATTGCCTCTCTCATAGGTCTCAAGGGAGACTGGGCAATTGAACCGGCCACTGATGATATATCGGATTATGTGAAATCTTTTTATGATGAGATGGCGGATAAATATTCTTGGCTGCTCAATAAGATAGAATCCAGGCCCACAATGTTCGAGGTGAGGCAGAGAGAAAAGACAACGCTTCTCAATCAGGCCGCGGAAATAATATTTGCGCTCGGCGGCGGGGGTTTCCAGTATTTTTATAATGAGAGGGACAAAGACCTTGCCGATATAACAAGCGGCGATTTTGCTTTGAACGTTCTGGAAAAATGGCTCAAAAATTGCGTTCCTTTTACGACGGAGGTTGAGTTTATATCCGCTTTTTCCGATTCCGGGCGTGCGAAAAAAATATTTGATTATTATCTTTCCGACTGGAAAGAAACGGCCGCTGGGATGCTTAATGCGGATAAGATAAAAACAGTAAATGGGACGGACATATATTTGTTTAAGGGTGAAAAGGTCAAACTTATGCCCATGGTGGGCAGTGTCATCCTTTACGAATTCGCTTCGCAGAACGATGATGTTTTGTTCATAATGTTCTCGGATATGGGAGAAAAGGGCGTGCATTTTTCCTTCCGTTCCAAAAACGGGAAGCTGCACTGCGGTAATTTTGCCCATGACCTTGCCGTGGCTCTGCAGGAAAAATTCGGAAAGGAGCACGCATCCGGCGGGGGTCATCCTTTCGCGGCGGAATGCAGGACAAAGAAAAAATTCCCGGTGGGGGAAATTATGGCTTTGTTCGACGAAAAACTTTCGGCTTTATAGCGGGGGACATAATGGAAAAAGTAAAAATAGCGGTGATAGGAGGCAGCGGCCTTTATGATTTTGAAGGACTTGAAAACGTGGAAGAAGTTGTTGTTTCCACTCCTTACGGTAAACCTTCTGACAGCATTATCTGCGGAGAGCTGGATGGTGTGAGGGTTGCCTTTCTTCCCCGTCACGGAAGAGGGCACAGGATATTGCCCGGCGAGGTGAATTCGCGGGCCAACATATACGCTTTAAAATCCATAGGCGTTGAAAGAATAATATCCGTGAGCGCCTGCGGTTCTTTGAAAGAAGAAAATCGCCCGACAGATATAGTTGTGCCGGATCAGATATTTGATAACACAAAGCAGCGGGGCCGTTCCACTTTTTTCGGTGACGGCGTTGTCGCGCATGTGCCGTTAGCGGAGCCTTTTTGTGGTGAGCTTTCGGATATTCTTTACAAAACTGTGGAAGAAACCGGCGCGAGAGTTCATAGGGGCGGTACATTTGTCGTTATAGAAGGCCCGCGTTTTTCAACCAAAGCCGAATCCAAATTTTACCGTTCTCTGGGAGCTGATATTGTGGGAATGACGGCGATGCCGGAGGCTTTTCTCGCGCGGGAAGCCGAGATTTGCTACGCCACCATGGCTCATGTGACGGATTATGATGTTTGGAAAGAGGGGGAAGAGGTTGACACCAAAAAAGTTATTTCCAATTTTAACAAAAATATAGAAATGGCTAAAAGCGTTATCAGAAATATTATCCCGCGTTTATCCGGAGATAGAGGATGTCCATGCGGAGAGGCGCTCAAGGGGGCCGTGATGACGGATGAAAAAGCAATAACTCCGGCTATGAGAAAAAAACTCGGAATAATACTGGATAAGTATATGCCTGAAAAGGATGGCAGCGAATGAAAAACGAAATTATTATTGTTGGTTCGGTGGCGCTGGATTCCATACAGACGCCATTCGGAAAAATAAACAGAGGAGTGGGCGGTTCATCGGTATATTCATCGCTTGCCGCGTCTTTTTTTACGCCTGTTGCCGTGATAGGCGTTATCGGCCGTGATTTTCCTGAAGATTTTTTAAAAAAGATGAATAAAAAAGGGATAAACACGGATGGTATAAAAAGAGTGCCGGGCAAAACTTTTTTTTGGAGAGGAAAATATTCATGGGATCTCTCAACGGCTATAACGCTGGATACGCGTTTGAATGTTTTCGAAAAATTCAGTCCGTTTGTGCCGGAAGACCTGCGCAGATCAAAGCATTTGTTCCTGGCCAACATAGATCCTGTTCTGCAGAAAAAAGTTCTGAGCCAGATGAAGACCCCGAAAGCGGGAAAATATATTGCACTGGATACCATGAATTTCTGGATTGAAAGCAAGAAAAAGAAAATCGGCGCTCTTTTGCCGGGTCTCGACGCTCTTCTCATAAATGAAGCGGAGATTAGGCAGTACACCGGTGAGCATAGCATAATCAAGGCGGCGAAACTTCTGCTGAGGAAAGGGGTAAAAACCGTGGTTGTGAAAAAAGGGGAATACGGGGTCGGCTGTTTCAGTAAAAAAGGCATGTTTTTTCTTCCGGCTTATCCTCTTGAGGATGCCGTGGATCCCACGGGTGCCGGAGACAGCTTTGCCGGAGCGTTTATGGGGTATCTCGCCTCATCCGGAAAAATTACGTGGGGCAGAATAAAAAAAGCCGCGGCTTACGGCACGGTCATGTCTTCTTTCACCGTTTCCGGTTTCGGCGTTAACGGCCTTGTAGATCTTAAGAAAAGCGATGTCAGCAAAAGATATAAGGAATTTGTCAAATTGGTTCATTTTGAGGAAGTGAAGAAGGGGCGGTTTTAAACCCGTTGCCGGGAGGAAATAATGAGATTAGGAAGAAATTTTACAAATATGCTGGAAACAACATATTTGACTGAGGCCCAGAGAGAGGATTTAAAAGCGGGAAAACTGACGGTGCCGGATATGGACGCCACTGTTCAGGGAAAGTCCAAGGCGGATATAACGGGGCAGATAGATGTTGTCAAGAATATAGGCTTGAATCATATTGAGCTTGACGGCGGCGTGCCGAATCCTTTCCTCGCCATGAGTGATGAAGAGGTGACGAAGGCAAAAAAATACGCGGAGGAAAAAGATGTTTCTATTTCGGTGCATCTTCCCTATACCTTTGTCGCGCAGAGTGTTGTGACATTCCAGGAAGAGGACAGAATAACGGCCTGCTCGCTGATGAAAAGATACATTGATTTCGCGCAAAAAATGGGCGCGCGCCTTGTCAACATGCATCCGGGGAGTGTGCCTTTTTATCAGGCCACCGGAAAATATCTTGATCTGGCTAATGAAAGTCTGAGAAAGAGCACGATAGAGCTTGCTTCGTATTGCAAAGAAAAAGGTTTGCTGATGCACGTTGAAAACAACACGGCTTTTGACACAATAGGCGTGGAAAATGACGATATGCTGGCACTGATGAAAGATGTGAGGGCGGGCGGCCTGGATGTGAAGTATTGTTTTGATATAGGGCATTGGTTTACCAGGGCTCTTCCGATGTTCGGAAAAAAAGAACTTGCTGATCCGGTGGAGAGCATAATAGAAACAATTCCCGCGGAGATGCTTTATGAGGTGCACCTCAATGATTTCTGGATCAATCCGGATCCCAAGGGCCAGCCCCCTTTTAAATTTCATCCGCCGCTGCACAGGCAGCAGGGTTTTTTGAAAAGATCCAATCTTGAAAACATAAACAAATTGTTTAAAGCAAAAGGAGTGGAGGTTATTATTGTTGAGACAGCGGTGAGGGATATGGACGATCTTCTTAACGGAATAGACGTTCTTAAGGAAGAATCGGCATATCTTGCGGAGATTTTTGTATGAAGAATATATTTTTACTCGGACGGCCCGGTTGCGGCAAAAGTATAGTTTTTAGGACTATAACGGAGATTTTGAAGAAGAGCGGAAAGGTGGTTAATTTTGAAAGGATAGACGATTTTCCCATACTCATGGAACTCCATGACGCCGACGCGGCGGCAGGCCGCACAGACAGGTTTTTGCCGACTGACGACGGGGGTTTCAAGGTCATGGATCCCGGCATATGGGATGAGATGCTCGTTGGCCTTAATAAAAAAGCCCTTGGTTATAAGGAGAAAGACGGTGTGCTCGCGATAGAATTTTCGCGTCCGGATAATGCGCGCTCGCTGGGTCTGTTTTCTGAGGAAATTTTGAACAATGGTACGGCTCTGTACATAGACGCTTCTTTTGAAACCTGTGTCGCCCGCAATGAGGAGAGGACAAAGAGGGCGGAAAAGGAAGGTATTGACGCTCATTTTGTTTCCAGGAAGGAAATGGAAGAAACATATCTGACCGATGACGGCGCCACGCTGACGGCAGAAGCGCCGGCGAAAGTGATTGTTATCAAAAATGATAACGGCGTCACGCCGGAAGATATTGAGCAACAGCTTCTTGCGGTGGTTGACGAATTCTGAATATGAAAGTCGCAGGAGAAACGCTGGTTAAATTTCCGAAAGTTGATTTACATTGTCATCTTGACGGTTCAATAAGGCCGGAGACGATATTTGACATAATGAAAGCTGCGGGGGCCGAGCTCCCGTGTGATGTTCCCGCTGATATTGCCGATTACGTGCAGGTTGATTCGTCCTGCCGCTCGTTGACGGATTTTCTCAGCAAATTTGAATTTTTTTATCCGTATCTGAAATCACCGGAATCAATGGAAAGAATAGCTTATGAGCTTTGTGAAGACGCGGCAAAAGAAAACATACGCTACATGGAAGTGCGTTTCGCGCCCTGTCTTCAGGCGTCGGAAAAGGTGACACAGGAAGACATTCTCAAAAGCGTTCTGGCGGGGTTCAAAAAAGGAGAAAGGGATTTTGACATAAAAACAGGTTCTTTGCTTTGCGCATACAGAGGCACCCCCGGGGAAGACTGGGAAGAAACATATTCGCTCGCCGAAAAATTCGCGGGCCGCGGCGTGTGCGGAATGGATCTTGCCGGAGATGAAAGCCGTTTTCCGGGCGCTCCGTTTGCCGCCATTTTTGACCGCGCGCGGGATGCGGGAATTCCTGTCACAATTCATGCCGGCGAAGCTGCCGGATGGGAGTCGGTCAAGGAAGCTGTTGATGTTCTGCACGCTTCCCGTATCGGTCATGGCGTGAGAATGGCCGAGAACAATGTTTTTTTTAACCGCATGAAAGATGTTGGTGTTGTTTTTGAGGTTTGCGTAACAAGCAATGTCCAGACCGGAGTTTGTGCGGATTATAAATCACATCCTCTGGCGGATTTTTACAAAAAAGGCATTAAAACAACGATAAACACGGACGACAGGGGAGTTTCAAACATAGATCTTACTCATGAATGGAATATTGTTCAGACAAAGTGCGGCCTGGAAATAGAGGATGTGCTGGATATGAATATTTTTGCTGTTGAAGCGGCCTTTTGTCCGGATGATATGAAAAATATTTTAAAAAACCGGATACAGAAAGAAACCCGGGATATCATGTCGGGTTTTTCCGGATAAGTAAAAACGGAGTCCGGCCGCTTTTCTGAGGAGGTTTTATGAAATGCTCTGTTGACAGGATCGAGGAAGGTATAGCTGTCATTATTATCAGAGGCGGCGGAAGAATGGAAATACCGGAGAAGAAATTTCCTTTTAAGATTAAAGAAGGCGATTTCCTTGATGTGACGTTTTCTCCCGACCGTGCAGAAAAACAACGGGTCAAAAAAAATATTTCCGCAATAAGGAAAAGGCTCCTGAAAAGATCTCAAAAAAAATAATGATCCGCCGCGGATGGTTTTTTTTAACGCTGATTGTTTTAACGTCGTGTTTTTCTCCTCCATCCGTGTGCCGTCCGGCTTCAAACAGGGATTATCTTCCACAACTGAAAAAAACAATAAAAAGCGCCCAAAAGACGCTTTACATCAGTCAGCTTTATTTTCACATGGATGAGACAACGCGGCCGCTGGTGTTTCTTTTAAACAAGGCTGTTGACAGGGGTGTTGATGTGAGGTGCATTCTGGAGGATTCGGTTTCATATAATGATGAAGCTCTGCCTCTGCTTCAAAGGATAGGGGTTGAAGCCAGAGCCGATAGCGGGGATATTTTTTCGCACTCCAAATTCATTGTGGCCGACGGCGAAAAAGTGATAGTGGGTTCTACCAATCTGAGTTTCTCGTCAATTGACAGGAATAATGAAACAAATGTTTTTATCAAAGATAAAAACATAGGCCGTTGGTTTGAAGAATATTTTCTTTCCCTCTGGGATGAAACATCTTCGCCTGCAAGCGTCACATCCGGATGTGTGAGGACGGTGGAGACTTCCCGCGCCGATGAAGCTCTCATTGAGATGTTTGAGGCCGCGGAAAAAAGAATTGCGCTGCTCATATACGGAATAAAGATCTATCCCGGCAGAAAAGAAAATCCTGTTATGAAAGTTCTGGATTCTCTTTTTGCCGCAGCCCGCCGGGGAGTGAAGACAGAAGTTGTCATGGAAAAAAGTGATTATAATGACACGCTCAACAAAATGACGGACGATGCCGCGGAACATTTCAGAAGCAACGGCGTGGAGGTGTCTTTTGAAAGCGAAAAAATAATAACGCACGCCAAGCTCGCCGTTGCCGACGACAGCGTTATGATAGGTTCTTCCAACTGGGGATACGGCGGTTTTGAACTTTACCGCGAAGCCAACATTATCATAAAAGACAAATCTCTCGCGGAACATTTTTACAGGTATTTCCTGAAGGTGAAATCCCAGGGCGTACAAAAATAATTTCAGGAATTGTATAGCAGCAATCACGGTAGAGGGTATCCGCAGACGGACGCTCACGCATGAGGTTCGCTGCCTATGTCGCTCGGGAACTGCGTTAACCCCTCGCTCATATGGCCCGTCCGCCACGGCAGACTTTCAGCTACAGATACCCTCTGCCGTGATTGCTTATGGCAAAACGTTTAAAAATAATTTCAGAGGCTTTACTGTTTGCTGATTTTTTATATAATAGGCGCTAAGGTAAACGGCGATAGCGCCCCGGTAGCTCAACTGGATAGAGCGTGTGGCTTCGAACCACAAGGCTAGGAGTTCGAGTCTTCTCCGGGGCAAAGAAAGAATACAGGGTCGTTAGCTCAGCTGGTAGAGCAGGGGCCTCTTAAGCCCAAGGTCATAGGTTCGATCCCTATACGACCCATAAATTAAGAATCGTTTACCGAAATGATCAGAAGCGGATATTTAGGGGCAGTAGTTCAGTTGGGAGAACGTCCGCCGCAGGCGGAAGATCGCGGAGGAAATAAAATTTCCCGCGACCGCTTGGAATACAGGAAGTTATATTTAGGGGCAGTAGTTCAGTTGGGAGAACGTCCGCCGCAGGCGGAAGATCGCGGAGGAAATAAAATTTCCCGCGACCGCTTGGAATACAGGAAGTTATATTTAGGGGCAGTAGTTCAGTTGGGAGAACGCCACGTTCGCAACGTGGAGGTCGCGGGTTCAACTCCCGCCTGCTCCAAATAAAAACTGAAAATTACACAAAGCCACTATAACGAACTACACCACAAACAACAGTTCGTGCTACATCCACATGAAGTTATTTCAGGCTGTGCGCCTTGTCGTAATTTTCGCTGTCTTGTTTCTTTTTTGTACTCTCTTACTGATATTTCTGATATCTGTAATGGTGATTTACTAAAATTGTTATGAGATCTTTTTGACGTGTACCGCTTTTAAACCTCTTTCACCATCTTCTGAATCGAATTCCACCTGGTCTCCGTCCTGGATAGGGCCTACCTCAATGTCATTTTTGTGGACAAAGAGGTCTTTGCTCTTGTCTTCCGGCTCGATAAAACCAAAATTCTTTCTCTCGTTGAAAAACTTTACTGTACCTTTCATAATAATAGCCTCCTAATTGGCTTAACATTGAAAAAAAACTTCAAAACATTTTTTTTCATCAACTGAAAGTATCATACAATATTTATTGATTATGTCAAAGAGGAAAAGGCGCTGTGTTTTGCCGGAGGTGGGATTTGAACCCACACAAGCTAATGCTCACTGCGCCCTGAACGCAGCGCGTCTGCCAGTTCCGCCACTCCGGCTGTATTTGCTATAATAATTCAATATGAGCGCTAAGTCAATAAAGATAAAAAACAGAAAGGCTTATTTTAATTATCAGGTTCTTGACAAGTACGAGGCCGGAATTGAGCTGAAAGGCTGTGAGGTTAAATCTGTGCGGCTCGGGAATGTGAGTCTGGAGGGAGCGTATGTCAAACTCTCGGGAGAAGAAGCTTACATTTACGGCATGCACATAAATCCGTATGAGTACACGGGTGTTGACAGGCCTGATCCCGACAGAGAGAGGCGTTTGCTTCTGCACAAAAGGGAAATAAAAAAGATAGGAGATAAACAGGCTCTTCAGAACTTGACAGTTATTCCTCTTACTTTGTACTTTAAAAGAGGTTTGGCCAAGTTAGAGATAGCGCTTGCAAAAGGGAAAAAACTTTATGACAAGCGCGAGGCCCTGAAGAAAAAGACGATTCTTAAGGAAATAGGGGGTGAAAGGTCTCGACGGTGACAGTGTCCTTTTCAGGCAGCAGGCTGCGGATGGTCGTTGGCCGCATAAAAATTCGACCGCTTGAAACTGCCAACAACATGGCAATGGCAACCTGCTAAAGGTTACCCGGTGTCCCCGGCATGTTCGCCGGCTGGGATGACGCCGACATCAGGTGAACTGGCGCGGAAGAGCGTTTCCCTTTTTCGCGCGAGAAAACAGGAAACTACCCTTGCCGTATTTTGTCCGCGGAAGACGGCACCGGGGGAAATTTAAAACGCGGACTAAGCCTGTAGATACCCGGAAGGTGCTTTATCGGACGCGGGTTCGACTCCCGCCACCTCCACCAAAGGGTAATTTTAAAGTGAGCGGAAGAAAGTAGGAGGAAACACAGATGCCAGTATTTGTCAGTGACGCAAAACTTGGAGCGGAAAAGAGAAAAGCTGTTGAAACAGCCCTTAAAATTCTTTCGGGAATTATAAAGGCTGACGGCTGTTCCTTTATGATGAAGCATGATGACACGGACGAGATTGAGATAGTTGTCTCCGGAGAAGAGACTGCGGAAGTTGCCGGCAGAAAACTGGGAATTCGCGTTAAAGTCGGCGAAAGAATAGCCGGACGCTCGGCTTCCGAGAAAAAACCTTTTCTCATTGTGGGTGACATTTCTAACAATAAAAATTTTACCCATCTGAAAAAATACGAGGAAATATCATCCGGCCTCAGCGTTCCGGCAATAAAGAACGGTAAGGTTAGAGGTGTTCTAAACGCCAAAAAATCCACTTCAAAGGATATACTAACACAGGATAATCTGGAAGTTGCCAGAATCATAGCTGATATCATTGCAGAAGAGTTTTAAAATAAATAAAGTGAAAGCCCATTTATTCGCGGCAGCTTTCGCGTTTTTCGCATTGGTTTCGTCCTCTGCGGCAAAACAGGGTTCTGACATCCAGACGAAAATTGCCATAGAGAAAAATCTGGAAGAGCGCCTTCACCGGATTCTGACTGAGATCATAGGCACAGATAAGCTGATAATTGTTATAAACGCTCAGCTTGTCGGAAGTTCTGACGGAGAAGAAGAGGAAGAAGAAGTCGTCCTGCCCGGCGTTCCCCTGCAGGAAAAACTCGGCTTAGGCCTCGCCGGCCTGGAACTCGGTGACACGGCCAAAAAAATAAAGAAACTTTCGGCGCAGATTATAATTGATAACGGTCTTCCCGAGCCTATGCTCAAAATAATAAAAGAGGTGTCGTCCGCCGTGCTGGGCATGGACACCGGCAGGGGAGATATCCTTACCATTAAGAAAATGAATTTCAGGAAAAATCCTTTCAGCTGGTCGGACATAATTTATCCTCCGCATCTGTGGGGGTTGCTGTTTACGGTGCTGTTTGCGGCGGGTATGGCGGCTTTTTTTGTGTTTGTTCTGCGGACTTTTCCGGGCGCGGCCGAATCTGTTTCTCAGGCGGTGCGGGAAACGGGTGAGCAAAACACTTCCGCTCACGGTGGTTTTTCTTCCGGCGCGGGCGCTGCTTCACTTCTTTCCGCCTCCGGGCCGTCTGCGGCGGTCTCCGGCAGCGGGGAAACCGCCAGCGCCGGGCATTTTTCTTTTGTGACTCCGGGGACGGTGGATAAAATATTGTTCCTGCTGAAGAAAGAGAAACCGGAAAACATAGCAATTCTTCTGAATTATGCGCCGGATGTTTCGGGAATAATACTTTCCGGGCTGGATAAAAAACTTGCGGGCGATGTTCTTTCGCGCCTGACTTATACGCGTTCTCTTTCTGCCGAGGATGTCACAAAATGGGAGAATGAACTGAGGCTAAAACTTGATTTTTTTGTCGGCGGGAAAGATATTGTGTCCGATATTCTGGGGAATCTGTCTGATGAAGATACTGATGAATATATCTCTCTTATTGGGGAGGGAGACAGTTCTTTTGCGGAGGAACTCAGAAAATCGGTTTTCAAGGTTGCTCAGCTTTCGCAGATGTCGCCGGAAAACCTGCTGCTCATCTATCAGAATTTTAACCCCGTTTCTTTTGCTGATGTGCTTCGGGAACTTCCGGAAGATATCAGAAAGAAAGTTCTTGATAAATTCCCGCAGGGAATATCGTCACGGCTGAACGAGGAGATAGATCTCGCGGCATCTCCCGGCGCGCAGAAACTTCTTGCTGAGAGAAAAGCTCTTTCCCGCCTGGTGTCAAGGCTTAAAAAAGACGGACTGCTGGGGGCGGCTACCACGGAGGCCTGAACAAAATTATGGATTTAATGACAGTTCTGGGGCTTGCGGTAGGTGCCGGCGCGATATACATTGTCATGCTTCACGGCGATGTTGTTTATCTTCTGCTTAATTTGGATGCCGCAATTCTTGTTTTCGGAGGGACACTGGGATCCACCATGATAGCTTTTCCCTTTAAAACCATCATCCAACTTCCGCGGGCGGTTAAGCTTATTTTTTTTCCGCCTCCTAAGATTGACATAAGCGGACTCATAAAAGATATGGCTGTTCTTTCGGCTGAGGCGAAAAAGTCGGGGCTCATGACTCTTTCTGACGGTAATCTCCGGACGAAAGATTTTTTTCTCTCCGAAAACATAAAAAAAATAGCCGATGGTGTGGAAAAAGATGTTATCATAGAGAACATGCGCCAGGAAATCTTTTCCGTGGCGCAAAGGCATGAAAGGGCATCCGGTGTTCTTCAGTCCATGGCCACTTTTTCCCCGATTTTCGGTTTGCTCGGTACGCTCATCGGCGTGATACAAGTGCTGAAAAATCTTCAGGATCCCCAGAGCATGGGAGCTTCCATGGCTATAGCTGTGACAACGACTTTTTACGGTATTTTCGGCGCGAATTTTCTTTTTCTCCCGGCGTCACTGAAATTAGGGGAATATTCCAGAGAAGAAATCCTTGCGAAAGAACTCATAGCCGAGGGGTTGGAGTCTGTTCTCAACGGCGAAGTGCCGTCTATAACTTTGCGGCGTCTTGACGCTTTTCTTTCAAAGCAGGTACGCGCGAAACAGGAATAGACTTGATATTCCGTCTGATAAAAAAAACCGCAAAAGAACCTATCTGGCTGACGGTTTTCTGTGATATGACAACAAATCTGATGCTTTTTTTTCTGCTGCTGTACGGTTTCACAAGACTGTCAAAAACCCGGCAGAGAGAAATGTATATTGCGTTGAGTTCTTCGGGAAACAGCGCGAAAATTCTCCGGCAGAAGGCGGAAGGCGTGTTGAAAAAATTTGCGGAAGATGAAACGAGCAGTAATCTCCAGAAGATGATGAACCAGGGGGATCTAAAAAAATACTCAAATGTTGAAACTTCCGAGAGCCAGATAAGGCTTGTGTTGAATACCCCTGTGCTTTTTGACTCCGGCCGCGCCGAATTAAAGCCCGAGACGCGGGCTCTTCTCGGCGTTATTTCCAGGACATTGGCTATGACATCATATGGTATAGTGGTGGAGGGTCACACTGACAATGTGCCGATAAAAAGCCGGGAATTCCGTTCTAACTGGGAGCTTTCCGCCCGACGGGCGGTGAATGTTATAAATTATTTTGTAAAAAGGGGGCTTCCGGCTGAGAGATTTATAGCCGCCGGATACGGTGAGTATTTCCCGAGATTTTCCAATGCCGATGCCGCTAACCGTAAAAAGAACCGCAGGATAGAAATTGTGCTGCTCAAGGAGGAAATAGAGTGAGCCGTTCCAATGCGGGGCGCCGCCGCAGCGATATGGGCATAAAGGGCCAAAAAGGGTTTGACTCGTCTTCATGGAAAACACCTTACGGCACGATGATGCTTCTTTGTATGATTTTTTTTATGATTCTGTATGCCATATCTTTGAAATCCGGCGTTGAATATGAGGGGGTTATTGCCAAACTTCAGACCGGGGTTTCTCATGAGGAACGTCATGTCAAAGATGTGGAAACCGCCGAAAAAATGACGGAGATATTCGGTTCCGAAAAAGGTGTTATTCAGATGGATGCGCGAAAGATAAAAATTATGCTGGATACCCCCGTGCTATTTGCTTCCGGTTCCGCCGAGCTTAAAGATTCCAGCCGCGGTGTGCTGGGCAAAGTCGCGAAAGTGATTAAGGAAACGCGTAACAAAGTAAATGTGGCAGGTCACACGGATAATATTCCGTTTCGCGCGCTTCCGGGAGGTAACTTTGAACTTTCAACACTCAGGGCGTTCAATGTAATCAAGTACTTTATAGATGTTGAAAAAATTCCTCCGTCGCGGTTTTCCGCCTATGGCTTTGGGGCTCACCGTCCTGTTGCATCCAACAGCGACAGCGCCGGTAGAAGCCGCAACCGGCGCATAGAAATAAGCATTCTTCGTGAACATAAAACAACTCAAAACAAAGGAGCAAAGTCGTAAATGAGGATTCAGGGACACACCGCCGGTTTTGTTGCTGCTGTTATTCTGGGGGTTGTTTCTGTGTGTTCAGGAGCTGATGATATGGGGGAATTGTATAAAGCCGCGGTCAAAAATTACAGTTCGGGCAGATACAGCGACGCCATAAGGTGCTGGCAGAGGATACTTGAGATAGATGCTGAACAGATCCCTCCGCGGAAAATGATAGAATTTACCAGGGGTAAGATAAAGCAGGAGCTTGCTCCGCGAGTGAAGTCTCTCGAGAAAAACTTGAAGTCCGGCAAATGGTTTGTTGCCGCCGCGGCTGCAGGCAAGGTGCTGGATATCGATCCCACTTATCCCGGTGTTGCGGAAAAAAAAGACAAGCTTGAGGAAATAGCGGATATTGTCCCTGATTCTTCCGGCAAAGGGAAGGTTTTGGCCATGATGAGAAAAAGTGTAAGGGCTTACTTTGATAAAAACCCTCTTCTCATGTTTGATGCCCTGATCTATGCCGGCCAGTTAAATAAAAAAAGCGCTATCAGAAAAAGAATTTCCGCGTTGAACACCTATATGGGAAAGAAATATCCCGAAGAAAGAGAAAGTATAAAGCTCATAGCGGGGATGGATCTTATGACGCAGCTGCTTCAAAGTTCGCTTGATTCCATTTATAAGGCTGATTACACCGGCGCGATCATTGTTTGCGACAGGATTCTCTCTCTTGACGGTAAAAACACACTCGCTCTGATGAGAAAAGGTTCGGCGTATTATGCGCTCAATAATTTTAACGAGGCGCGGAAAAACTGGAAACTGGCGCTTAAAACCGATTCTAAGAACAAAGATATAAAAAAATTCCTGAAGCTGCTGGATAAAAAAAAGAAAAAACAAAGCAGAAAAAAAAGGTAAGGAGGGGGAATGGGCGATTTTAAAATGATTACCTGCATAGTTGAAAGGGGCAAGGCGGAGAAGCTTATAAAAAAAATATCCTCATCCGCCGGATATGGCGTGACAAGTCATTATGCCAGAGGCACGGGGGGATTTCAGGGAAAAGTATTCGGGGCTTTCCGATGAAGAGAAGAGGGGCCTGGAAGGTTTTGCCGCTGGTCAGCAAAGCGGTTCGTCTTCGGAAGAGAGAAGGCTCATGGGCGAAATAAACAAAGCCGTAAGTATGGAGAGAAAGGCGCCGGTCATAGAAAAGTTAGGCAGTATGTTTAAGATGCAGGGTGACGCAGAACAACCGGAAAAAAAGAAAAAACTTTCGGAATACGCTTATGTGCTGCAGTTAAAAATTTTAAAGCTGCATTGCTGTATAGGGTCGTATTATTATGCGGCGGCCTTATTTATATTTGTTTTTGCTCTTTTGTTTGCGAGAGATGTTTATTATTACAGAGCTGTTAAATTTTTTTCTGTCGGAGGATTTGTTATTTCACGCTGTGTTCTGTTTTTTTTATCAGCCGGGGCCGTGCTTTTTTATCTGACACTGCGAAAGAATTTATGGCAGGAGTGTGGGGGCGGCATACTTATGCCTGTGGTCGCACTTCTGGCGGGTTCTTCGGCGGCGTTGAGGATGTACGACAGTAATTTCCCTGTTTATAGCAGACTTATGGGAAGTTTTACTTTGCCCGGGCTGTCCCTTGCGCTGATTGCCTTAGGGGTATAAATATAGTAGTTTGAAATGAAGTTTATGAACACTAAAAAAATAGCAGGTATATTTTGGAGTATCGCCGCGCTTGTGTTTTTGATTGTGTCCGCGCGGATTCCTTCAGCAGCTCAGTCACCGGCCGAGATACAGCTTGCCGTGGCCGCGCCGGATCCGGTGAAGGCCGGTGAAGAATTGACATTCCAGGTAATAATGCTTAACAAGGAAACAGCGGCGTGGAACAAAGCAGATGTTAATTGTGTTATAGAGCTTTTTGACTCGTCAGGGAAATATATAGGCAAAACGGGGGGATTTAAACTGCCTTCCGATGTACCGCAGGGAGCTTCCGCTCTTATCCTCGCAACGCACAGGCTTCCGTTTTCTTATTCGGGCCGGTATCAATTCAGGGTGATGCTCTATAAAAAAGGTCAGAACATTCTGACAAGTGATTATTATGATTTTAGTGTAAAGGCCGCTGCTGTGGAGAAAAAGAAACATAAGCCGGTGTTTTTAAACGGCAGCATGTCGTTTCTTTTCAAAGACAGCGAGCGCGCGGATTACCAGAGTTCTGTTTCTGCGAATTTGCTTGGTAAATTGTATAGCCGGACGCTGATTTTTAATTCAAACGCTTATTCTTCGGAAGATGACAGATTTGACATTGACTCTATTTTTCTGTCGCTGTTCGCGAAAAAATACAAAATATCAGCCGGTGACATTATGCCGGAATTTTCCCCATTATCTCTTTATTCTCTTACCGGCCGTGGCCTGGCGGTGGATTATGCAGCGCGCTGCGGAGATTTTTCCGTCTGCTATGTGCAAACGCAGGATTCCTCGGAGGGGGACGCTTCTTCTAACGGGGTTTATGCCCGTTACACCGGCGGCCTCAATGCTTCGGTGAAATTGCCGTCTGGTTTTGGCCTGAAATTATCTGGCGTGCAGACAAGCGATTCTGAAAGTTCCATCAGCTCTCCCGGCCCGGCGAATTCGGCAATTGCGAACAATGTGCTGAGTTCCGAGATGCGCTGGTCGTGCGGATTTATGGATGTGAAAGGAGAGTACGCCTCAAGCAGCAGAAAAGAGAAAGAGTATGTTTTAGCGGCCAACACTTATGACAGCGGTCTTTCAACAGCAGGCGCGGCATACAGATTTGAAACGAGAGTTTTTACGAGAAAATTTAATTTAAAAGGAAAATACCAGCAGGCGGAAGCGGATTTTTTGAATCTTGCCAGCCCCGGACTTTATCCCGACAGAGAGATCACCGAGTTGTCGGGAGGCTATGTGCCTTTCCGGTTTTTGCGTATCGACGGCGGTGTTCAATCGTCTGAAGATAATCTGGACAACGATGTTTCCGTTGTCACAACAAAGCAGACGGTGTCAAACTATGGTTTTCAGCTTAACGTGAAAAACTTTCCGGGAATTAATGTTTCATCCACACTGAATAAAGTTGAGGGGAGTTCGGTCACTGTTTTGAACAATGAAACAAAAGGTATGAATATAGGCGTCAATTATCGTAGAGGAAATCAGATGTTTTCGGCTGGTTTTTCTAATTCCGCTTTTAGAAATTACGCGTCAACCGCCACGGGGCAGGATCTGGACACAGGGGTCCTGTCTTTTACTTATTCCGGCGCTGTCGGTTCTTTTTTGTCGTTTGATGCCGGTTACACAACCAACGAAACAGAAAATCTTTACGACAAATCAATTGATGAAACGGTCTCTGTTTCGCTGGGCGCCAATGTGAAGTTCACGAAAAAAGTAAATATGTTTTTATACGGTTCAAAAACTTCAAGGGAAAAACTTGCGGATAATGTGGAAACGGTTATGCAGAATTATTCGGCGGAAATCACTTATAGCACCCTGAAAAATCTTTCTGTGACATCGGGGTTCAGCATTGAAAAAAATGATGAAACAACGGATGCCAACGATTACAGCTCAAACGGATATCTTTTCCGTCTTCACTACAGTTTCTAAGATCAATGGGGACGGTTCCTATTGCCACAATAGGAACCGTCCCCATTTGCCCCTTGCCCCATGTTTTCCCGACGCTGAGGGTTGTGACATAAATCACATAGACATTTCCGGCAATAAGGGTTAGCATGTGTTATGGAAAATAAAAAAGTACTGATTGTGGACGATGACCCCGGGGTCAGAACGATGAACGGGTTTACTCTCATGCACGAGGGCTTTGATGTTTTTTACGAATCAGAAGGGCCTTCGGCTTTGGCGAGGCTTTACCAGGAGGATTTTGATCTGGTTCTGCTGGATTTGCGGTTGCCATATTTGAGTGGCGATCACCTGATGAAGCTTCTGAAAGCTAAAGGCCGCGCCCCGTCAAAAGTTTTGATTATTTCGGGCCTTCCGGGCGAGGTGATAGCATCAACGGCAAAGCGTTACGGCGTTACGGATTATCTGGAAAAACCGTATTCTCCGAAGGAACTTGTAAAAAAAGTTGCGGAACTTTTTAACGGTTCACCGGCGCAGGCCGCGGAGTAAAAATTAAGGTTTAGCGCGGTTCTTGTGACTACCGGATTTTGTGACCAAAAGCACGTTGACAAAACCCCGCGGTCATTATAGAATTTAGTGCCATCCGATAGTGGGCGTGTTATG
>JAYEJT010000046.1:0-3814 GCA_034660675.1 Elusimicrobiota bacterium | reverse complement strand
ACAGCGGTACCGGAGAAATAGAGAGTTACAGCATTCCCGGCCTCCGTAAAGGTGTTTCTTATACCGTGGTTCTGCCTATGGGAGAGGAGGCTCTTTTCATGGCTCCCGAGTCGCAGTACATAACACAGGATGAGCAGACATACAATTTTATTTTTCAGGATAACGCTCCGCTTTTTATCAGCTGGATTAAAAAATCATCCAATGTTGTTACGATAGAGGCTTTTGCTTCAGAACCTCTCCGTGAAAGCGTGGGGTCGGATGTTGTTGTGCTTGATGAAATAGGCACTTTGATAGAAGATGTTCAGGGAACGTGCGTTGTCGTAAGCACTAGAATGGCTACGGTAATATCATCTGATAAAATAGACATTTCGGCCAGTTTTGAGTTCGGGGAAGACGAGAATTACATCAAGTATCATTTTGAAGGAACAGACCTTAAAGGTAACAGACAGTCGCCGGCGGCATGGGCGTCGGCAAACGACAAACCGGAAAGTGAATATCCGTTCAGCTACACATTCTACAAGGACTGGGATAATTACGCGCAGAAGAACATCAATCCGACATTCGGCGGATCCGTTGAAGTCGGTAACGGCGATAACAGCGAAGTGTATGTGCCTACCGGCAGCATGGACACATCTGAAGATATTAAAGTGACCGTCGGAAAAACGAAATTCCCGAGCGAATCCGTTCCAGAGTCGGAGACTTCGATTCCAGGGATCCGGTCTTCCGCGGCTGTTAAAGCATATGTTGAAAAGAGAGACAGTTTCTACACAGCCCGTTACGGCGCGGCAATGCCGTCTTTTGACGGTCCGGAGCTTGCGGTTTCAACAGGCAGCGCTCTTTATGAGGTGAAGGCGAGACTTGTCAGCGGGCCCCTTGCCTCAATCGCAGCGAGTCAGGCGGTGGATTTGACTTTTGAATATGACCCGTCGATTTCCACGTATCCCGCGACGGATAACATATATGTTTATTCGTCAACGGCTTCTTCTAATGCGGAATGGAATCTCGTTGATACGACTCCGGTGATAAACACGACGGATAATACGGTAACGGTTCAGACGAGCCATTTCTCGTATTTTGCCGTGTTTAAACTTTCAGCGGTGCCGAGCGTGACGGTTGTCAGCCCGACGGTGACATCTGTTTCTCCGGCGAGCGGCGCAAAAGGCACAACCATTCCCTCAGTGACAATAACCGGTACGGGGTTCAAGGACGGTGTCAGCGTTTCTCTGTCTCCGGTCGGGATGAGTGTCAGCTCGGTAACAAGAGTCAGCGCCACACAGCTTACCGCTTGGAACGTTGTTATTGCGGCGGGTGCGGCTACAGGGGCGAGAAACCTGACAGCAACAAACTCGGACGGAGGCTACGGCACTCTTGCCGATGCTTTCTTTGTGAATTCCTCAAGCACCACCGTTAACGTTAGTACCGTTACATGCAGTGGTACTGTTACGCCCGGGAATACGATTATATTAACAGTAACAGGTACGGGTCTTGATAATTTTAATGACGAGCCGGAAGATGTTATAAAACTGGATAATGCCTCAGAAGGTTACTTCATCACGGGGAGCACAATTGCCCCGTGTTCGACAACCACGCTGACGGTGCAGTTTGTTATTCCGGTGGCCGCGCCGGCAGGTTCGTATGATCTTCAGCTTGACGATAACACGGGCGAATACCTTATGCGTTCGGCTGTTGTGACGATCACAGCGAATCCTTATGCCGATGCGTTTAAAACCTATGCGTTTCCGAATCCCTGCCGCGCAAACAGTCTTAGTATAAAGGTGTGTGTGCCGGGGACGGCTGCGGAAGTTTCCGCGGGTACGACGGTAAACGGCGAGGTCAGGATATACACGATAACGGGTGAGCAGGTGTGGTCAGCTTCGCAGAGCCTTAAAAAGGCCTATGGCCCCGGCGACACCGATCCTTCATGGGGCGGAAAAAATATAATTAACTGGGATCTGAAAAATTCCAACGGCGGAAATGTTTCGTCCGGCGTGTATTTTTACATCGTTGAAGTTGCCGGTCAGGGAAGAGATAAAGGTAAGATAGCGATAATAAGGTAGAGTTTTCCCCTTAAAAGGGGGATTCCGGAGGAATAAAAAATGAAAAAACGTATAAAGCAGAAATTTATTCTGGAATACTGGATTGACGACGGATGGTTTGTGGGAAAATTAAAGGGGATCCCCGGTGTTTTCAGTCAGGGGAAAACTTTGCGGGCGCTAAAGGAAAATATAAAGGACGTTTACAAGTTGATGATTAAAGAGGAAGACTGCGCTCCGGTTAAGTCGGAATCAAGTGTTACTCAACTTCAAGTGAGTTTGTGAAAAGAAATGCTTTTATTAAAAAGTTGGTTGGCAAAGGGTGCTACTTGAGGAGACATGGAATGAGGCATGATATTTATGCAAATGCGGTTACAGGTAGAAAAGCGCCTGTTCCCAGGCATATAGAAATAAAAGATACTCTTTGCAGGATGATCAGAAAGCAGTTGGAAATCCCCGAAGGGAGGAATAAAAAATGAAAAAACTATTTAAAATTTTAGTGGCTGTGGGTTTTTTAGCCGCTCCGGCCTTCGCGGCGAGCGCCATTGTGACGGATGTCGGAGGAAGCGTTGAGTACTCACGCGTTGGCGCGGAATCGTCAGGAGTCGTTTCTGAGCCGCTTTCCTCTCTCTGGACGCTGCTCACAAAAGGCCTGTATCTTCAGGAAAACGATGTCGTAAAGACCGGACCCGGCGGCAAGGCGTCTCTTGTTCTGGACACGGGGAGTCAGATAGACATAGGCCCGTCAACGAAGGTAAAGATCGCAAAGCTCACCGACACAGACACTCTGCTGGATATGGCGATGGGGGAGTTGACCAATAAGGTTCAGAAACTCAAAGAAAAAAAGCACTCATTCAAGGTGAAAACTCCCGCTTCCGTGTGCGCGGTCAGAGGAACGCGTTTTTCTGTTATTGTTGATAACAGCGGGAAGACCAGAGTTAATGTTTTCGCCGGTGTTGTTTCTGCGCGGGAAATTTCCGGTATTGGAGAGGAGATATATATCAGACAGAATCAGTTTCTTGAGATTTTGCCGGGGGTGGCTCCGGGAGCCGCCGCTGATTTGAGTTTTGCGCCGGCTGCAAGAGAAGTACTGATGACAAAAGCGGAATTCATGAATGAGGTGAGAATGGATATGACCAAGGAGCAGGTGCAGGCTGCCGCGGCGATTGAAATAAAAAATTCCGAATACGAACAGGGCAAAACAATGGTTGACTATTTCGGTAAACGCCTCAGAATAGAGGAGTACATAGTCAGGCCCCAGTCGGATCAGTTTAAGTTTGTCGCTCTCAACGAGAGAGATAACAGATTTGATTATTTTACATGGCTTGCCACATTCAACACTGATTTACCCGCAGATCTTTCTGTTGCTAACCAGATTGCTGGGGCTGGTACTTGGTATAGTGATGCTGAGCCAGCTTATTACATAACAAAACACGAATGTGCGGTTTCAAACACAGTTGATGATATGACATGGGACAAAACTGGAGTTTTAAGCGGGTCTGCTGGTAATTGGTCATACTCTTCTGCGACAGATGCGAGTTCTTGGAAAATTAATGGGACAGTGGTTAGTACAATTGCCAGTGACTCAGGGGATATTTTAAATCCTAATGTTGCCCATGATTATAGAACTGCTGATATAACCGTCGGTGGGGTCACTGAGGCCTACCGCGAGGATTACTATTATATTGACGACGAAGGAAATCTTCCTACCAGGAGCGATTACACCAGTAACCAGTACGGCTATAACGAAGAGTTTGTTTTTAGCAGCGACCATTTTTCTG
>JAYEJT010000045.1:0-3837 GCA_034660675.1 Elusimicrobiota bacterium | reverse complement strand
CTTTCAGCAAAAGATTCCCCCATCCCGATGTCTGAAGGTTTATAAAAAGACATTGAGAAATCCCCGCAGGCGGCTATTCTGCCCTCTTTTGAGAACAGTCTCAGAACCGGCCATTCCCCCGGGAGAAAACGCTGCGCGTCATCCACAAGCACCCTGCTGTGCTTTGAAAAATTATTCAGAAAAAAATCCCTGTCAAAATCATAGAATCTTCTTATAAGATTGCACATTCCCACTCTGTCGAAAAGCTGGCGGCCCTCCAGCGCCACCTCGTATGACCTGAAGATTTCCTCGGTGTCATCCCTCAGTTCTTCGGGAACAGAATCAAGCGAAAATGTGAGTTTGCGGTTCAGCACCATCCAGAAATACACTTTTCTGTTTATGCCGTTGCGTATGCCGCTTAAAATTTCCATCCACTTCGACGAATATGAAAAATCCTCTATCATGCCCAGCCGCACGAGAAGAGACTGTCCGAAGGAAGTGTCTTTCAGCACATCCTGCAGAAAGAGACTGGCTGTTGCGAATTTTATTTTTTCAAAATCATCCTTTTTCTCGGGGAGAAGTGAGGACAGCTTTTGTTTTATTTCATCCGGCTGATTTTCAAAAGAAACAAGAAACAGGATATCTTCCGCCCTCACGCCGGAAATAATATCCAGCGCGGCAATTCTCATCAGCGTTTCCGTGGCTCCGCCCCCGGCGGGAATATCGGCGAATGTTATTTTTTTAAGCAGCGCCGCAAAAACAATTTTTAACCGGCTGGCATCCAGCCCCGTGAGCGCTTTTGAAATGAGCGCCCAGTCCGTTTCGGAAAGATCCTGCGAATCAAAATAAGCCGTCACGCTATCAGGCGACGGGTCCGATGAAAACAGCAGATTCAGATCATGCCGCAGTTCAAAATTCAGTTCTTTAAAAGACATCAAGGGAATCCTCGTTCGACGCCTCGCCCTGCGTTGCCTCACGCGGGGTTTTAACGCTCGTCCATTTATATGTCTTGCCGTCCGACGCTATCTCAACGGCGCCGTATTTATCCGTTCGCAGAACCTTTGCGCCCAGCTCTTTGCTCTTGTTTCTGGTGACGATTATGTCCGAATCGGAAAAACTCCAGCCTTTCTGATAAGAATAAGGCATCACAACAAGTGAGGGGCTCGCCGCCTCAAACCATTCGCCGAGGCAGGCGTCCATGTGTCCGTGATACGGAGCGATGAGAACATCGCAGTTCAAATCAACATTTTTGTCTTTAAGCATTTCGTATTCCGCGTCGTTCATTATGTCCGAAGGCATGATCATGACAAAATCACCGTATTTTATTTTCAGGACAATAGAGTTGTTCGCTAAATCGTCATTTGTCCCCGCGATTTTTTCTTCCGGCGGCCACAGAACGCTCACGATAAAATCCTTGCCGTCCGTTTTTTCCGAATAAATTATATCGCCCTTCTTCGCCCTGTAAAGAGGTGAGCCTTTTACCGTGGAAACAAACTTTTTAAATCCTCCGGGAATTTTATAATTCTTGTGCGGTGTGAGCGGCGTTCTGAGCATATAGTAATAATTCCTGTACAGCGCCTGGGCGTAAAAATTGTCCCATTTTTCTTTAAGGTTTTCGTCGGCGAGAAAATCAAGAAATTTCTGATATGATCTTTTTTTCACAAACTCAGACGGCTCATAAGATGTAAAAACTTTCTTCGCTCTGAAATACGGGAAAATCTGCGCGGCGTTGCCCGTGTTTTCCGGTTTGAGATTCGTCAGAACGACAGCATCAAAATCGCCTATGTGATAGAGAGTGAACGCCGCGGCCAGGCCGCTGAAGTTAAAACCACCCTTATCACTTATTGTCGTGTCCACAAGAATGCTTTTGCCGCCGGGTGTGCGGATTATATTGCAGTTCCCGAAACCTATTGCCATAATGGTGGCCTTAAATTCGGGAACGGTTTTCTTTTTGAATTTCCAGCCGTAAAGAAAAAAAATCAGAATCAGCGCGGCCGCTATTGCCGATGCCCTGATGTAAAGTTCCTCTCTGGAATAATATTTCAGGCGATGAAACATTTCCTCAAAAAAATCCCAGACAGGCCTGTGGAAAGCTATAAGAAGAACGCCGCTGTAATACATTATCAGCCACGATGAGCTGAAAGTCGGCATAAAAGGATATGTGAAAGCTTTGAAAAAGAAATGGGCCACTCCGGTAAAACCCACACAGAGCCAGTAATTCCCGGCATTAAGATAGAGAGCCAACAACGAGCCCAGCGCCGGCAAACCGAGCGCCGAAAACAGCGCTCCTATGAGCCCCGCGAGAAAACCGGCCATCACAATCAAACCTATGAGAGGAATGGCAATGAAATTGGCATAAACTCCGGCCGCCGGAAACCTGTGGAAATAAGCGGCGGAAAGAGGAATCATCATTCCTATCTGTATGGCGAACTGCGCGTAAAAAAACGCAACAAGGCCCTGCAAAGCCGGAGGCATTCTGTTTATGGCAAGGCCGTCCAGAGGTTTTACCGCATGCAGGCGGGAAGCGAGGAAAAAGCTTAAAACAACGGCGGAAGACATCATCATAAGAAAATTGCTGTTCCTCAAAAGATCGTATTCCAGGCAGACAACAGCCGTAAGAAAAAACACCCAGAAGAAAAAAACAATGAACATCCATGATTTAACAAACCTGTCAAAAAATTTCTCAACCGGCCCTGTCAGATAGCACAGCGACCACACCGCCACATAAGAAAGAACGAAACTCGCCGAAGGAAGGAGAAGAGGCCCTCCGATATTTATACCCACAACATCCTCCAAAAGATCGAAGGAAAGAATCATAACGGCAGTAACCGGTATCGTAAGAGAGGTGGAAGCTTTGAGCCCCAAACCAAAAGTGTTGAACAAAACCAGCATGGAGTACATCAACGAGGCCCGCATCGTCGCGGGACGGGCTCCGGTTATGAGTGTGAACATAATAAGCCCGCCGGTGACCACAAACCATCTGGGCTTTGGCGGTATTCTCAAAATGGAGCAGATTGCAAAAAAAAGCGCCGCTATAAAGCCCGCGTGAAGGCCGGAGACAGAAAGCACATGCGCGACGCCCGTCGCCTGAAATTCAAATTTCATCTGCGGCGGCACACCGCCCCTGGTTCCGAGAGTCACGCCTCCTAAAAACGCCGACTGCGGATAAGGTATGGTTTCCTTTATGATGCATATCATTTTTTTCTTGAGATCCAGCGCGAAACGCAGCAGCCATCCGGAATTTTCGCCTATTTTCTTTACCTGTCCGGGCTGACGCGGATACATACAGGCATATGTACCGAACATTGACTGCAGATATTCCTTATAGTCAAAAGAACCGGGATTTTTCTGCTCCATGGGAATCATAAGAGACGATTCCACCTCTATAATGTCACCGTATTCACAGTCCTTGTAGTAATCTCCTATTACGGGTTTCACCTGAACAAGGACATTCCCCGTACGGCCCTTGAGTTTTCTCCACACGCCGTCCTTCTTTTTAATTTCAAAAGGTTTGATAAAAAGATTCGTTTTATCAGCTCTCTCGTCAGGCTCTCTGACAACCGTGCCGCGAAGGCCTGTCTTATCCCAGAACTGTTTGTCCAGATGATGGCTTATGTGATCGGGAAAATGTGTGTTAAAACATCTCCAGTAATTAACGGCTCCGAGTATAACAGGGATCAGCAGCAGCATGACGGCCGTGACCGCGCGATATTTACCCAGCAGAACCCAGATGAGAATAAGCGCCCCGGTAAATATCAGTATCCAGTGCAGTATTAAAAGTTTTGAAAAAGAAAAAAGAGGGACGAACACATCAAAACCCGGCAAAAATATTAAAGCAAGCGCCGCTCCTAAAATGAA
>JAYEJT010000044.1:0-3862 GCA_034660675.1 Elusimicrobiota bacterium | reverse complement strand
TAGATAGTATGAGAATGAGTAAAAAATGAAAGATGATAATAAACCGCCGGTGAGATATTTTATAGCCGTGAAACTGCCGGATGAGGCCAAGAGAGAGATCAAGAATGTGTTTTGGCCCGTTTTCGATGATATCCGGGGAAGGATGGTGACGGAAGCGGCCATGCATTTTACACTGAAATTTCTCGGTGAGCTGAACGATGAAAAGGTGGAAAAGGCCAAGGAAATAATTTCCGACGCGTGTACGCAATTTTCGTCTTTCCGAGTGTCTCTGGGGAAAACGGGTTCTTTTCCGTCCAGAAAACCCAGAGTGCTCTGGGCCGGGGTAAGAAAAGGCAGGGGCGAGCTTGCGGCTGTGGGTAAATTCGTGTCGGCAAGAGCGCTGTCCGACCTCGGCGTGGCGAAGGACAAAAAAGAATTTATCCCCCACATAACACTCTGCAGGGTCAGTGACGGGCGTGTGGGTAAAAATTTTTATTCGTTGAGATTCAGGGCCTCTTTTGAGGCGCAAAAACTTTTTCTTATCAGAAGCGAACTTCATCCTTCCGGCGCCGTTTACAGCAATGTTTTTTCCCGCGAATTCAAAAAAGACGAGGAAGTGAAATCTTCCTCCGGAAACCCGGCTGAGAAAAAAACTCCGCCCGGCGGCTCTTAGGAATTATGGCTGAGCCTATGACGGCTTCCAGAATAATTATTGTTTTCACGGCGGGCCTTACCGCCGGTTTTATCAATGTTCTCGCCGGGGGCGGGTCTCTTATGACTGTGCCGCTCCTCATGTTTATGGGGCTTCCCGCGGTTGTGGCAAATGGTACCAACAGAATAGCTCTCATTTTCCAAAGCTCCGCGGCAATTTTGAATTTCAAAAGAAAGGGCCATTTTGATTTGAAATTCGGTCTTCTCGCGGCTATTCCCGCCGCCGCGGGGGCGGTGCTGGGTTCTTCTCTGGCCGTGAGATGCCCAGACGAACTTTTTAAAAAAATATTTACGGTTGTTATAATACTTTTTCTTTTTGTTACGATGATTAAGAGAAAAAACAGCAAAGAGACGGTGAAAAAGGAAATTTTTTCCCGAGGAAAAAAGGCCGTTATTGCGGCGGTTTTTTTCTGTGTGGGTGTTTACGGGGGCTTTGTGCAGGGCGGGATAGGTTTTATAATAATAGCGGCTCTTTCGGTGCTCACGGGTTTTTCTCTTGTTAAGATCAACAGCGTGAAAGTGATTGTCATAGCCGTTTATCTTGTGCCGTCAATAGCCATTTTCGCTGTTAACGGCAAGGTGGACTGGCTCACTGGCCTTGTCCTTGCCGCCGGAAATTCCGCAGGGGCCGTGCTGGGTTCGTCAGCCGCCGTGAAGAAGGGTGACTCCTTTATCAAAAAAATTCTTTTTGCTGCTCTATCGGTGATTGCAGTAAAACTTATATTTTTCTGACAAATTGACGGTAAAACCCAAATTTGGTAATCTTAATGCCTGAAATTGAGAAAAGTAGGAGGTTGTTATGGAACTTTTAATCAGAAACGCTCAGCTTAGAAAACGGAAGGGTCTTGTGGACATTGCCGTTGATAAGGGAAGAATTGTCAAAATCGAAAAAAAAATAAAGTCACGCGCCGCCAAAGTCATAGATGCCGGCGGGAATCTCGTCACAGAACCTTACTGCAACGCCCATCTTCATCTTTGCAAAGTCTGGACTCTGCAGATGATGGACGAAAAAGCTCTTAAGGATTATCACGGTTCCGATATGGGAAAGGCCATGTCGGCGATCGAGCTCGCCGCAAGGGTCAAGGAAAACTACGACGAGAGATGGATAATAAAGAACGTCAGGAAAGCCGCGGAGATGGCCATGAAATACGGCAATCTTCACATAAGGGCTTTTGCCGATGTGGATTCAAAGGCGAAGCTTGAGGGCGTGAAAGCTCTCATCAAGGCGAGAGAAGAGTACAGAGGTCTTGTGGACATTCAGGTCGTGGCTTTTCCTCAGGACGGAGTCATAAGGGAGCCGGGCGCTGAAGAGCTTGTCAAAAAAGCCATGGATCTCGGTGCTGATATTGTCGGAGGAATTCCCTGGATCGAATACACGGAAGCCGATGAGCTCGCTCACATACAGAAGATGATGGCCATAGCCAGAGAATACGGTAAGGATGTTTCCATGCTTGTGGATGACGCCGGAGACGCGACGCTCAAAACTCTTGAGATGTACGCGGTGGAAGCCATAAAAACGGGATGGACGGGACGCTGTCTTGCTCAGCACGCAAGAGCGATGTGTCTTTATCCGAAACCTTATTTTCAGAAAGTCGTGGCTCTTCTTAAAAAAGCGAAGCTCGGCATTGTGACGGATCCCCACACGGGGCCGCTGCACGCGCGCGTGGGAGAACTCCTTGAGGAAGGCGCTCTGGTGTGCATAGGCCAGGACGATATTTCCGACGCCTATTATCCTTACGGCAGGAACAACATGCTTGAAGTCGCGTTTATGGCGTCGCACCTTTTGTGGATGACAGGCGCGGACGACATGGAAACGCTTTATGATATGATCACGGTCAACGGCGCGAAGGCAATGAACGTAAAAGATTACGGTATAAAAGCGGGTAAAGCAGCGAACATGCTCGTGCTCGGTGTTGACACCGTTCTTGAAGCTTTTCGCGGTCAGGAAGCTCCCGCCTACGTGATAAACGGCGGGAAGGTCATAGCCGAAACGAAAAGCTTTACCAAAATATATAAAAAATAAAAATCGCCGGGGAGGGATAAATGAGTTTGAAATATGTTGGTAAAAATATAACGAGACCGGATGCTGTAAAGAAAATAACGGGAAAATCCGTTTTTCTTGACGATATCAAGCTTACGGGAATGCTTTATACAGCGATTCTCACCCCGCCGACGGCGCACGCGAAGATTTTGTCCATAGACACTTCGGCGGCCGAAAAAGAGCCGGGTGTTATAAAAGTCGTCACGGGAAAGAGCATAGATTTTCTTTTCGGCGATAACATAAAGGACAGGGTGCCGATGGCTGTTGACAGGGTCCGTTACATAGGAGAGCCCGTGGCCGCTGTTATAGCCGAAAATCCCCATCAGGCCAAGATGGCCCTCAAAAAAATTGAGGTGAAATACAAAGTTCTTCCCGTTTATATTGACGCGAGGGATTCATTGAAAAAGAAAGCCTCCCTCATTCATCCCGACAGCGGTGATTACTGGCATCTGCCGGGAATGGGGCCGGAAAAAGGCACCAATATAGCCGATCATTATCTTTTGAAAAAAGGGGATGTGAAAAAAGGTTTCGCGGAAGCGGATCTTGTGGTAGAGGGGGAATTCAATTATCCCTTCAGCTCTTCCGCCGCGTTAGAGCCCCACGGCACAATAGCCCAGCATCACGAGGACGGGACAATAGAGATATGGTCGTCGTCGATATGCCCCTTTGTCATAAGGGAGGATATTGCCAACACCTACAAACTGCCTGTTTCTTCGGTGCGTGTGCACATACCCGAAGTCGGCGGTTGTTTCGGTTATAAGTCGGATGTGACAATTGAGCAGACTGTTGCGTACATAGCGAGTTTTGTTCCCGGATGTCCCGTGAAATGGGTCGCCAGCAGAAAAGAGGATTTTCTTTCAACTCTTTTGGGGCACGGCATAAGAACGAAATTCAAAGTGGGCGTTAAGAAAAACGGAAAACTCACGGCTTTGAAAACAACAATTCTTCATTCCACGGGGGCTTATGTGGACACGGGCATTCATGTCATGAGAGGCTCTACGCACAATTCCACGGGGACTTACGAATTCCCCAACTGTTATCTTGACGGTTATTCGGTGTACACAAACACGCCGCCTGTCGGCGCTTACAGGGGTTACGGACATCAGGAATCGCAGTTAGGCATGGAGAGGA
>JAYEJT010000043.1:0-19534 GCA_034660675.1 Elusimicrobiota bacterium | reverse complement strand
TTGTTTCCAACGGACAGTTCCATGATAAAATACTCAAACTAATAAAAACGTGACAAATATTACGTTGACAAACAGGTTCAAAATTTTAGAGAATAAGAGATATAGAGCAAAGTAATTTAGGAGATAAAAACCATGGAAGAAAACAAAGACGCTTTGGGAGAAGATATGGATATTGAGAATCTCGCCTCGGTGTTATCCGACACCGGTGAAGGCGGAGAGGGAAAAGAAGCTGTTCCCGAGACGCCTGTTTTTAGCGAAGAACCCGCGGTTTCTTCCGGTGAACAGGGACAGGATCCGGCCGTACCCCCGGCATCTTCAGCGCAAGATGTTCCTCCCCCTCCTGATGCAGCGGTTTCTTCCGATCAGGCAGAAGGAGCGCCGGTTTCAGGACAGGACAGTGCCTCTGACGGCGAGCCGTCAAAATCTGAAGAGGGAGACATAGACGCATTAATAAAAAAATATGAGGAAATACCGGCGGGGAAAAAGGAAATTGTGAAAAAAGACATCGCCGGCGGAAAAGGAAAGAGCTTACCTATTGTGCCCATAGCCGCCGCGGCCGGGGTTATAATTGTTCTTGCCCTTTTGAAATTTGTTGTGTTTAAACCAGCGCCTGCTGTGAAAAAGATTCAGCCGAAACAGGCTGTGGCCAAAGCCGCTGCCGCAAAAAGCGGCTCTGCGGCGCCGGGCACGGCTGAAAGGCCGCCGGCCGGCGCGATTTCCGCGGGTTTTGATTATCCGGGCGGCACTGTTCTTCTGGGCGAAACAAAAGACGGGATAGAAACCAGGGTTTTTGAGACGGCAGCGGCCGCAAGGGATATCAAACTGTTCTATCAGAAGAAAATGTCGGAAAAGGGCTTTGAACTTTCCACGAGCAAAAAGCGCAGCCGGACATTTAATATGAATTTTTTTAAGGGCCTGGCGGACTACAGCGTTTCGGTTGTGCCTCACGCCGGGAAAAATCTGATAATTGTGACTCACGCGAAATGAAGCGTCGGGCAATGATGAGTTTATGTGAGGGGGGTAGAGCTAAGCACGCCCCTTTATTTGGAGGAGGAATTAAGATGAAAAAATTTGTTGTTTTGACAGCCGCGGTGTCGGTGTTTGTTCTTGCCGGTTGCGGCGGGCCGAAAGTCAGGCCTGTAGGAAGCCAGACGGTGATTGAGAAAAGTTCCGATAAAACTCCGGAATGGGTAATCACACCTTTTTTTGAAGACGAGACAACTATGTATTTTGCCGGCACTCTCAGGGGCGTGGGCGATTACGCCGTGGGTCTGAGACAGGCGAAAGCCGAGGCCATGAAGAATGTTGCCGAAGCCATCAAGACAAAAGCCAAAACGGAATTCGTGCAGAACACCCGCGGTTCCAATTTACCGGGCGAAGATCTGGGTCGTTTTGTGCAGGACGGAATAGCCATGACCGCCGACAATATCAATGTGAGCGGTTTGCTTCCTGCGGAAAGTTACTATGAGAAAGTGGAAGAAGTGACGGAAACGGGCGTCAGGTATTTTTATAACTGCTCCGTTCTTTTTCAGATTCCCACACAGCAGTACAAAGAATCCAGGAACAGGGCACTTAACGGCCTTGCCGAAAAAGCGAGAAAAGAAAAAGACAAAGCCGCAGAGAACGCGGCGATGAGCTTGCTGGACAAACTGCAGTAATTTTTAGAAAGTTCGAGGCTGCTTTAAAAGGCCTCTATGCCGTTATTTCAAGCGGCGCGGAGCCGGCGGCAGAAGATTGTTCCGGGCGGAGTTTGCGCGGGGCGGGATGAGTGCTCTCGCCGGAATAACAATAGAAAAGACTGTTTAGTGGAGAATTTATGAAGAAGTTTATTTTCTTTTCCCTGTTGTTTTGCGGATTGCTGACCGCGTCAGATGATTACGGAGCAATCGTCAGCAGAGTTTCCGGCGATGTCAAAGCGCTCAAAAAGGGCGCGCAGGAGTGGGCAGCGGTTGTAAAGGACGATGTTTTTTCCTCCGGCGATATCATAAAGACTTTTACCGGCGGCACCTGCGAAGTCTATCTTATCGACGGCACGATTTTTGAGGTTGGTCCGAATTCTCTCCTTAAGATAGACGATATCCATGGTGAAAACGATCATCTCAAGCGTGCCATTTTCGACCTTGAAATGGGGGAACTTCTCTCTGAAATAGAAAAGGGGCTTGATTACAGGGTGAGGACTCCCCAGGCTGTTTGCGCGGTCAGGGGAACAAAGTTTGCCGTGAAATCCGGCAAATCCAAAGAATCGCGGGTTGCTGTGTTCAAAGGCAAAGTTGGCGTCACAAATTACGATAAAAACGGGAAACTCGCCAAGCGCGCGCAAATAGTGAAGAAAATGCAGGAGGCCCGTGTCCGCCTTTACAAAAAACCGGAGTTGAGCAAAAAACTGTCCGCTGATATGCAGAGAATCAGGAAGAGGATGGTTAAGAATCAGGCCCGGAGGAAGAAACTCAAAAAGAAAATAATCAAGAGGCGCAAAGCCGTTCTTAAGGCCAGGAAAAAGAAGATTCTCAAAGCTCACAAAAAGCGAAAAAAGAATCTCATAGAGGAAAGAAGGAAACGAAGGCTTCCGGCCAGAAGAAAAAGATAATTGAAATTTCGTTTTTTGACGGTTATCCTACTGCCGGCTCTATCAGGCGCGGCTGTTCCTTCGTGGTTTGTTTCACCGCCTGAGAGCGCTGAAAAATTCTATTTTCTTGCCGCCGCCACCTCAACTGATAAATCTGCCGCGAGAAAAGCGTCTTTAAGGGACACGGTGGTGGATTCTTCCTCCTATCTCGGAGAATATTTTGACCGTACGCTGCTTGAGCTCGTAAAAGAAAGGTACGGCAAGGATATAAAGTCAGGGGTGTATACCTGTTATATGCTTTCCTCTTATCCGCGGAGCGATACCGCCGAAAAGGAATTGCGGGCTGAATGGCGGAGAAAGGAAATCAAAGCTATTTTTGTTTCAGCTGTGAAGAAAAGCAAAAAGCTCGCCGCGCGGGACAGGGTGATAGAGGCCATAGAACTTTTATCGGCGGCTAAAACAAACAAACTTCTTCCGGAAGTGAAAAAAGCCGAATTGGAAAACATGATCAGGGAATTTGTCACGAGGGTGAAAATACGGCCTCTTGAATATCCGCACGCGGGGAACACCAAAGCGGAGCTTCGCGGAGAACTCGGCGTGCTTGTGAGCGTTCTCGGGCGTGTGGATAAGCCGGTCAGAGGTATGAATATGACCTTCGGTTTTACCCGGAATTCCGGTTTTATTGACCCGCCTTTTGTTACAACAGATAAAAAGGGACTCGCATCCGTGAAGGTCAGGCGTTTTAACCGCGCTGGAGAAGCTGTTATTTTTGCGAAAATTTCCAACGCGCGTGTTCCAGAGTTTTCCTATATTCCTCCGGCACGTTTTCAAATTGAAGTCGGGGGGGGGAGGGTTGCTGTTATGAAAGGGGTCATGCCGGTGCGGCGCGGGCGCATCAAAAAACAAAATATTGTTTTGCTTGAGGACAATCTGCCGGTGGGGGTGCTTTTGCTTGAAACGGATCTGCGGCCGGACAAGATGGGCATTTCTGCTAAGATCGTACCGACAAAAGATATCGCCGGATTCGTTGTTGATAAGCAGGCTCATGTGGCCGGGATTAAAACGTCTGAAATTTCAAAGAATTTTTCCGTGTCAGCGGCTAAAATTAAGGAAGGGGATAACTTCAGTATTGAGGTTGAGCCGTTTGAAGTGATTATTATCGCGCAGAAGCTAAAAAGAGAAACAATAAAAATTCCGTTAAGCGGTCAGAAAGACACAATAAGGCAGATGCTGCTTAAATATGTTTTGTTCTATCGCTGATTTTAGATAACCGAAGCCGGGTCGCAAATGAATTTGGCGGCTCCGGGAACAACTTTTATTTCGGCTTTTTTCAGAAAGCCCATGAATTCACCGTCCGTGTGCCACGGCACCGGCGCTTCCGAGCGCAGAAAAGCGGTTTTTGTCCTGAAACGCTCAATGCTTTTTATTTCTTTGCCCTTTGCAAGGTTGATGAAAATCCTGGTCAGTTTGAACACATTCATCTTTTTAAACACCAGCAAATTGCCGAGGCCGTCTTTTTGTGAGGTATCGTCTGCCCACCGGAAATTTCCGCCCCACAGCAGGCCGTTCATAAAGATTGTCTGAAATGACCGGGCGGTGTGATCTCCGCATGTTATGTCAAAGAATTTTTTGCGTTTCAGCAGGTGATAGAACCCCGCGGCGTAATGAGCTTTTTTACCGAGACATTTTTTTATCAGAAGATTTTGCTCCGCTGTTCTCACAATGTCGGCGGTGAAGCCGAAATCGGCCATTGAATAAAAATAGCGCCGGCCTTCGGGGTGAACAACGAGTCCCGCGTCAACCTTTGCTGTTTTTCCGCTCTTTATGTTCCGGATAGCGTCCTCAAAACGGCGGGGTATTCCGAGGCTCCCGGCGGCGACATCACTCATGCCGGCGGGAATGACGCCTATGGCGACATTGGATGACACAGATAAAACGCCGTTTAAGACAGCGCCCAGCATACCGTCTCCGCCGCAGAAAATAACAGGGTTGACTCCTATCACGGCAAAATGATTCGCTTTTTTTTCGGCATCGGCTATGTCAGCGGAAAAAACAACATTCTCGTTTTTGATGTGAAGCGCTTCCGCGATGCGCCGGGCGTAGAGTGCCCCCCGGCCGCCTCCTGAGGAGGGATTTATTATAACTTTGGAGTTGAGCATAATGCGGTTTTATTATAGAATATAAAACTGTGATGGTAAAACTTTAGGGAGATAAAATGCTTGATTTTATAAGAGAAACTGTCCGCGGGGCGTTGGATGCCCTGGGCGCGGAATTGACGGGTGATTTTGATGTGATGACGGCGCCTGAATTCACGGCGTGTGATTATGCCACAAATGCCGCTGTGAAAATGGCGGTCAGAAATAAGAAAAAGGCGGCGGATGATCTGTGCGCCGCGCTTGAAAAAACAGGCCTTTTCGAAGAAGTGAAGGTGCTGATGCCTTTTGTCAACATGAAGCTCGGAATGAAGTCGCTTGTAAAAATGCTTAACGGCGGAGAGAAGGTTTTCCCGCGCGGCAAAGAAAAAATACTGATAGAATTTGTCTCCGCTAATCCCACGGGGCCTCTTCACATAGGCCATTTGAGAGGGGCCGTTATGGGGGACGCCCTTGCCCGTATTTTCAGATTTACGGGGCATGATGTGATAACGCATTATTATGTTAATGACCGCGGCCGTCAGGTGCAGCTTTTGGGAGAATCCGTTCTTGCTGCCAAAGACAAGCTGCCGCCGCCTGAGGGCGGCTATGCGGGAGATTGTGTGGACGGGATAGCAGAAGATATTTCATCCGGTGACAACATAGAGAATATCAAGACGCTGGCTGTGGGGCGGATTCTCGGCGGCATAAAGGCTACTCTCGGAAAACTTGGTATAACTTTTGACGTGTTCTACAGCGAAAAAAAACTTTATGACGGGGGGATTGTGGCGAAAACCATCGAAAAATTGAAAAAAAAGAATGCCGTTTTTGAAAAAGAGGGGGCGGTGTGGCTCAACGTTACTGATCGCGACGACAAAAACAGGGTGCTTTACAAAAAAGACGGCGAACCCACTTATTTTCTTTCGGATATCGCGTATCACGATGAAAAATTCAGCGAAGCTGATGTCTGTATAAACATATGGGGGGCGGATCATCACGGTTATGTTAACCGACTCAAAAGCGCGGTGGAGCTTCTCGGACGAAACTCCGAAAAGCTTGAAATGATACTTTATCAGCTCGTGCGTTTAAAACGCGGCGAAGAGATGCTCAAAATGTCAAAAAGGGACGGCACTTTTCTTCTTGCTGACGATGTCGTTGATGAAGTGGGGGCGGATGCGGTGCGTTTTTTTCTTGTTTCCCGAAAGGGCGACGCGCAGCTTGATTTTGATCTGGAACTGGCAAAAGAACATTCCAGCAAAAATCCGGTGTATTATCTTCAGTATGCGCACGCCAGAATCTGCTCCATATTTGAAAAAGCTGCCGGGCTGGGGATAAAAGCCGCTCCCTGCGGAGATCTGACGGGGGAGGAGGCCAGGGCTATTATAAAGAAAATATGCGAATTTACCGATAGGGTTGCTCTGGCATCATCGGAAAGGGCGCCTCATCACATAACGGCTTATCTCATGGAGCTATGTTCGCTCTTTCATGGGTATTACGACCGCAATAAAGTGCTTGATATCTCTGAGCCGGTTCTTTCGGCTCAGCGGCTGTTTCTATCCGGAAGGGTGAGGGGCACGGTGAAGAAGGGGCTGGAACTTCTCGGAATATCCGCGCCGGAAAAAATGTGATTTCCGGTGATGATTGCAGCGCAGTCTAACTTCTTTCTTTTGTTTGTGTCCATTTCTTAGGGAGCCGTGCGTTATTACAGTCATGCGCATATCAGAGATTCCGCGGTTGACAATCGTCCCGGAGAATCATAAAATAGCGTCAAATTGAGGATGAGGGAAAGGCGGAAGACATGACAGAAGAAGAAAAAAAGAAAAAAGAGATACAGGACGATCTTGTAAAAAATTACAGAAAGCGTATGGATTCGTCGGCCCTGAGGCTGTCCATCAGAAATCACATGAGATACACCCGCGCGAAAGACGAATTTTCGGCGACGGATTACGACAAATACATGAGTCTCTGCTACGCGGTGCGTGACAGGATCGTTGAGAGGTGGTCAAAGACACAGCAGAGTTATTACAACCAGAATGTGAAAAGGGTTTATTATCTTTCGCTTGAGTTTCTTCTGGGCCGTGCACTGCTGAACAATGTAATAAATCTCAATCTCATAGACGAGGTGAAATATGTCATAAAGAAAGCAGGCAATGATTTTACGAAACTTCTGGAGCTTGAGCCTGATGCGGGGCTCGGTAACGGCGGTCTGGGACGGCTTGCGGCCTGCTATCTGGATTCTATGGCTACACTCGGTTTGCCGGCTTACGGCTATGGCCTTCATTATGAATTCGGGATATTCAAACAGGTAATTCAGAACGGTTTTCAGATAGAAGCGCCTGACGAATGGCTGAAATTCGGTTCGCCATGGGAAATAGAAAGGCCGGAATACGCCATTAATGTTCAGTTTTACGGAAAAAGCGTTGCCGAAAAAGATGAGTTCGGCCGGGTGCGTTTTTCATGGAAAAACACGCGGGATGTTCTCGCCATCCCCCATGATATTCCGATTATAGGTTACGGCAGCCACACGGTGAACACGCTCAGGCTCTGGTCTGCCCGTTCTTCAAATCAGTTTGATCTGCGCATATTCAATCACGGGGATTATATCAAAGCGGTGGAAGATAAAAACTGCCAGGAAAATATTTCAAAAGTTCTTTATCCCAACGATGATATTTACGAAGGTAAAGAGCTGCGCTTCAAACAGGAATATTTTTTTGTGGCGGCCACGCTGCAGGACATTATAAGACGTTATCGTAAAACTTACGATAATTTTGACAGGTTCGCGGATAAGGTTGCAATACAGCTCAATGACACGCATCCGGCTCTGGGGATACCGGAACTCATGCGTTTGTTCGTGGATGTTTACGGTTTGAAATGGGCTGAGGCATGGGAAATAACCCGCAAAACTTTTGCTTTTACCAATCACACGGTTATGCAGGAAGCCATTGAGAAATGGTCGCTGAATCTTTTTGAGACGGTTTTACCCAGGCATCTGCAGATTATTTATGAAATAAACAGGCTTTTTCTCGGTGAGCTGCGGATCAAGTATCCCGGAGATCACATGAAAGTCAACTGCATGTCAATGGTTGGCGGCGACGGGGAAAAATATATCAGAATGGCGAATCTTGCGATTATCGGTTCTCATTCGGTGAATGGCGTAGCAAAGCTGCACACCGAAATTTTGAAAAAAGAAGTTTTTAAAGATTTCTATGAATTGTGTCCGGAGAAATTCAGTAACAAGACAAACGGCATAACGCAGAGGCGCTGGCTTCTTGTGGCCAACCATTATCTCTCCCGTCTTATAAGGGCAAAAATAGGGGACGGGTGGATAACGGATTTCTCTCAAATTACCGGTCTGCTGAAGTTTGCCGAGGACAGAGAAACACTGATAAATTTATACAACATAAAACTTGATAACAAAAAGAAACTGGCGGAATATATAAAGAAAGAATGCGGGGTGGAAGTGAATCCTGAATCCGTCTTTGATTCGCAGGTGAAGAGGATTCACGAATACAAAAGGCAGTTTTTAAACGCTTTGAGGATTCTTGTTATGTATAACAGGATTAAGAAGGACCCGTCTTCTCTGGTTTCGCCCGTCACATTTATTTTTTCCGGAAAATCGGCGCCGGGATACACAATGGCAAAACTTATTATAAAGTTCATCAACAGTGTTGCCGGGCTGGTTAATAATGATGCGGGCATAAACGGAAAAATAAAAGTTGTTTTCCTGCCGAATTACGGGGTGTCGCTTGCCGAGAAGATTATACCGGCCAGCGATGTTTCAGAGCAGGTGTCAATGGCCGGAACGGAAGCGTCCGGCACCGGCAACATGAAATTCGCGATCAACGGCGCTCTGACTCTCGGCACCCTTGACGGTGCGAACATAGAAATTTTAGAACATGTGGGGGCGGACAACATATATATTTTCGGTCTTAACGCGGAGCAGATAAAAGAAAAAACAGAGGAGTGCTCTTATGACCCCCGTGAAATTTATGAGTCTTCTCCCGAAATAAAAGCCGCGGTTGATATGCTCCGGTCGGGTGTGTTGGCCGGCGGGGATAAGGATTTGTTTAAACCTTTGTATGATTCACTGCTTTTTGGTTACGGCGGCGGCGAGCCGGACAGATATTTTCTGCTCGCGGATATTAAGGATTATCTCACAAAGACCTATCAACTCAATAATGATTTTAGCGATAAGCTCGCGTGGCAGAAAAAAGCGCTTTTAAATATGGCTAACATGGGTTATTTTTCCAGTGACCGGGCGGTGAAGGAGTATGCTGCGGAGATATGGAGTGCGCTTCCTGTTAAAATAAAATCCTGAACGTGCCGCCGGCGCCTATGGCAAAACCCAGGAGTAGCTTGGATTTAATCTGGCAATAATTCACCGATTGCTTATTGACACGAAAAAAAAATGTTGATAGGATGAGCCACCAAAGGAATAATAATCGCCGGCAAATTTATAATGTAGTGATCCGGAGGTTGTTTCCCGGGTACGGACTTATTGGGAATTCCAAAAAAAGAGAAGAGGGCAAAACATAAAAAATGCGGTATATCGGGTTGGCCCCGGAAAGCGGCATAATAAACTGAAGTCAGACTCTGACCCTGTTATGGAGGAAAAATGTCTATTTACACTGAAGAGAAATTGAAGGAAATGAAACTGCCTGAACTGAAAGAGGCGGCGGTTGAGCAGGGCGTGAAAAACAGCGCGCGGATGAAAAAACATGAACTCACGGAAGCCATTTTAAAAATTTCAGCCGGAGAAGATCAATCAGCCGGTGTTTCCGGGTCTGCGCCCGGGAACCCGGACGAAGCTGTCAGGCAGAAGCCATTCCATGTAAAAGGTAACGGTTATCACGCGCGCAGTCCCCGCGGGCGTAACAATAACGGCGGACAGAATGCAGAGGGGGATTATCCAAAAGAGGAAAAAGAAGGTTATCTTGAGATTCTGCCGGACGGTTTCGGGTTTCTGCGGGCTGCCGAAAACAGCTATCTCCCTTCCAATGAGGATGTTTATATTGCGCCGATGCTCATAAAAAAACTTCGGCTCAGGACAGGCGATTTGCTTAAAGGTTATTGCAAACACCCTTCGGTGAACAGGGAAAAATATTATGCCATGAACAACATAGTGGCGGTCAATGAGATGAAACCCGAAGAAGCTATGCAAAGGATTTCTTTTGACAAACTCATGCCGCAGTATCCCAATGAACAAATTAAGCTTGAAACGGACAGGAAAGGGATATCGGGCAGAGTTATGGATCTGCTCACGCCCATAGGTAAGGGGCAGAGAGGCCTGATAGTGGCGCCTCCGCGGACGGGAAAAACAATGCTGCTCCAGGCCATAGCCAACGGCATCACGGAGAATCATCCTGATGTGACTCTGATATGTTTGCTCATAGACGAGAGGCCCGAGGAAGTAACGGACATGAGAATGAGCGTAAAGGCGGAGGTTGTGGCCTCCACTTTTGACGAAAGCCCCTCCCGTCACGTACAGGTGTCGGAGATGGTTATTGAAAAGGCGAAACGCCTGGTGGAAATGGGAAAGGATGTTGTGATACTTCTTGACTCTTTGACCCGCCTTGCCCGCGCGCACAACGCGCAGGCGCCTTCTTCGGGAAGGGTCATGTCGGGTGGTCTTGAGTCAAGCGCTTTGCAGAAACCGAAAAAATTTTTCGGGCAGGCGCGAAGCGTTGTTGACGGAGGAAGCCTCACAATAATCGCCACCGCTCTTATAGACACGGGTTCAAGGATGGACGAGGTCATATTCGAGGAATTCAAAGGAACGGGAAATATGGAAATAAATCTTTGCCGCGATCTCACCGATAAGAGGGTTTTCCCGACCATAGACATAACAAAGAGCGGCACGAGAAAAGAGGAGCTGCTTTTAAGCGAGGAAGTGCTCAACAAAGTGTGGATTCTCAGAAAACTTCTCACCCGCACCGATCATGTTGAAGCCATGGAGTTTATCGTGGACAAAATGAAAAAAACTTCTTCAAATGAGCAGTTTTTGAAATCCATGCAGTCGTAACGAACCGCATTTTTTTTAAGCCCTCGTAGCGCAAATGGATAGAGCGTCTCCCTGCGAAGGAGAAGGTTTCCCGTTCGAATCGGGACGAGGGCAGAAAAAATATGAAGAACAAAGAAATAGCCGAAAAATTCACGGAGATGGTTCATCTTCTGGAAATCAAGGGAGAAAACAGTTTTAAAATCAGGAGCTACGAAAAAGCGGCTGAAACAATAGAAAATCTTGATCGCGACATAGAAGAATATTATCTTTCCGGCAATCTTGAAAAAATAGACGGAATAGGCAAAGGCATAGCCGGGAAAATACAACAATATTTAAGCGCCGGAAAAATAACAAAACTTGAAGAACTCAGGAAAGAAGTGCCCCGCGGCCTTCTGGAAATGTTAAAGGTGCCCGGGCTCGGCCCCGTTAAAATAAGGCTGATATACGAAAAGCTCGGTGTGAAAACGATGAGAGGTCTTGACATAGCCGTCCGCCGCGGGGAACTGGCGGCTCTGCCCGGGATGGGAGAGAAAAACACGGCGAACATTGCCAGGGGTTTGGAAATTGCCAACCGCATGGACGGCAGGCTGCTTATGTCTACAGCTGAAAACATGGCAGAAGAATTTCTGGACGTTTTAAGGAAGGATAAAAACTGCAGGGAGGCGTTTGTCTGCGGCAGCGTGCGCAGAGGCTGTGAAACAATAGGGGACATTGATCTGCTGGCTGTTTCGGATGAGCCTGAAAAAATTACAGACACATTTGTCAAAATTCAGGGCGTGGAAAAAGTGATTGCCGAAGGCCCTGCAAAAGCGAGTGTTTACGTCGAGGGTGATGTGCGGATTGATTTGAGGGTTGTCGACGAAACCTCACGCGCCGCCGCCATGCTTTACTTTACGGGAAGCAAAGAGCACAACATAGCTTTAAGAAAGCTCGCGCTGAAGAAAGGCCTCACGCTGAATGAATACGGTTTGTACGAACAAAAAACTGAAAAATATGCCGCCGGAAAAAAGGAGTCGGAAATTTACGGGCGGCTTGGGCTTCAGTTTATTCCGCCCGAACTGCGGGAGAACAGGGGCGAGATCGAGACGGCCGGAAGAAATGCCCTGCCGGAACTTGTGGAATTAAAAGACATAAAAGGAGATCTTCACCTTCACAGCGTTTATTCTGACGGAGCCGTTCAGATAAGGGGCCTTGCCGCGCGCGCCGCGGAGCTGGGCTATGAATGGATAGCTGTTTGTGATCATTCTGTGAGTCTGAGGATAGCGCGGGGCCTAAGCATAAAAACGCTGATGAAGAAAAAGAAGGAGATAGAGCATCTGAATAAAACATCCCCCGTCAGAATTCTTTTCGGCGCCGAAGTGGATATTCTTCCCGACGGGAAGCTGGATTATCCAGACAAAATTCTGAAGGGTCTTGATATTTGTCTGGGCGCTATACACTCGGCTTTTAAGCAGAGTCCTGAAGAGCTTAACAGGAGAGTGCTGACAGCCATGGATAATCCCTATCTTGATATTCTGGCTCATCCGACGGCGAGGCTCATAGGGAAGAGGCCCCCTCTCGCGCTGGATATGGAAAAGATTACGGATAAGGCCGCAGCCAAAAAAATTATTTTAGAGGTGAATGCTTTTCCGGACAGGCGGGATCTTAAAGAAGATCATATCAGGATGGCAATGGGAAAGGGGGTGACACTTTCTCTCGGTACCGACAGTCATGCTCTCCATCACATGGACAATATGAGATACGGCCTTATGAATCTCCGCCGTTCCGGCTGCGAAAAAAAAGACGTGCTGAACACGAGATCGCTGGATGAGCTTCAGCAGGTCATAAGAAGCCGGAGGAACGTTTCCCGTGATTAAAATAAATGATCGCGCCGCTCTTAAAATATTAAGGACGTCCCCATTTTTTCCATTTTTTGCGGCGGCTCTCTTCTCGGCTGTGGTTTTGGGAGGTTGTTCTTCCGCGGAAACAAAACATTATTCCGGAGACACCATAATTTTTTCGTCAATCGGTGACGCGTCTTATCTCAATCCCGTTCTGGCCGGTGATTCCGCTTCGGCGGAAATAAACGATCTTGTTTATAACGGCCTTGTTAAATATGACAAGAATCTTGTTCTCACCGGAGATCTGGCCGAAAAATGGGAGGTGTCTGACGGCGGTAAAACCATAATTTTTAATCTGAAAAAGGGAGTGAAGTGGCATGACGGCAAACCGTTTACTTCCGCCGATGTGCTGTTTACCTATAAATGCCTTGTCAGCTCCGGCATCATTTCGCCGCGTTCGGCGCGTTTCAAAATGATAGACAGCGTGACGGCTCCCGATGATTACACTCTGGTTGTTAAATATGCCGTTCCGTATTCTCCCGCGCTTGAGTCATGGGGGCTGGGAATAATACCTAAGCACATATTTGAAAAAGGTGATTTTCAATCCAATCCGGCGAACAGAAATCCTGTTGGCACGGGGGCTTACAAGTTTGTTAAATGGGTGTCGGGTGAAAAAATAATTCTGGAAAAGAACAGTGCATATTTTGAGGAGACCGGTAACATCGGCAGAATAATATACAGGATAATTCCCGACAGCTCCGTGCAGTTTCTTGAGCTCAAAAAGCAGGGAATTGACAGCATGGGCCTCACCCCGCACCAGTACAAATTTAAAACGGAAGACGCCGGGTTTAATGAAAATTATAATAAATTCCGTTACACGGCTTTTCAGTATGTCTACATGGGTTACAATCTCAAAAACCCTCTGTTTAAAGACAAAAGAGTGCGTCGCGCCATTGCCCGCGCAATAGACAAAAAGGCACTTGTTGATTCTGTGCTGATGGGTTGCGGAAGTGAAATAAGCGCCAATTATCCTCCGTCATCATGGGCGTACAATCCGGATGTTGAAAAGTTTGAATATGATCCGGAGAAAGCCCGCGCTTTGCTGGATGGGGCGCTGTGGATAGATTCCGACGGTGACGGTGTGAGGGATAAGAACGGCCGCAGATTTTCTTTCACTATTCTGACCAATCAGGGCAACAAGATGCGGGAGGAAACCGCGACGATAGTACAATCACAGCTGAAGGAAGTCGGCCTTGAGGTGCACATAAGGATTCTTGAATGGGCGACGCTGATAAACAGGCACATAGACCGTAAAGATTTTGAAGCCGTGGTTATGGGTTGGTCTCTTGCCGTGGATCCTGATTGTTATTCCCTGTGGCATTCTTCAGAAACCCGCAGGGGAGGTTTTAATTTTATTTCATACAGTAATCCTTCTGTGGATGCGCTGATAGAAAAGGGCAGGATGAGTTTTGACAGGGATGAAAGGAAGAAAATATACGGAGATATTCAGGGGATAATAGCGGATGACCAGCCCTGCTGTTTCCTTTACGCTCCCGATTCCCTTCCTGTTGTGGCTTCGCGTTTCCACGGGATTGAGCAGACAAAGTCCGGGATATCCCATAATTTCCTGCAATGGTTTGTCCCCGGAAATTTGATAAAATACCGGTGAGGAGGTTTTTGTGCTGAAAAGATTTCTGGGTTTTCTGAATTTCTGTTTTGCTGCCACTCTGTCCTTTTATTATTTACAGCTGTGCGGTCTGCCGGTAAAAGAATTTTTTGCCGTTGCCCCGCAGGTCTTTGTTCTGGCACTTTGTTTTATTCTGCTCTTTGCCGGAGAGAGTTTTATGAGAGCCTTTGTCATACCCGTACTTCTTTATTACGGTGTGACGGGCATATTCTTTTATCCGTGGTCGGGCGTTGACATGGCCAATCAGGCTGTTCATGTTCTTCTTCTGATGAACGCTCTTTATTTTCTCATGGCTCTTGCTCTGGGGTTTAAGATAATATCGCTTTTTTTCGGACTGCTCACGGGAATTGCCGTCTGCGCGGGGTTGAGGTTTTACCAAAACGCTTTTTTGCAAAGAGAACCGCAACTTGCGAAAAAGTATCTGCCGGAAGACATGAGGCCTCAAAAAAAGAAGAAAAAGAAGACGAGGAAAAACCTGAAAAAAATGATGTCAATTGACGAAAGTTGGCAGCTTAGTGATTAAGAATGAATTCAGGCAAGGAAACCAAAACAATGTCTTTCGGGCTTTCACGCATGAGGAAAGCGCTCCGGTCGGAGGGATTCAAACAGAATTTTAACTGTGTGCTGATTGCCGGCAGCAGCGGGAAATCCCAGACGGCTGTTTTTACCGAACAGCTGTTGCTCCGCCGCGGGTTCAGCGTGGGCTCTTATATCTCACCTCACCTTGAACATATAGGAGAAAGAGTTCGTCTGAACGGCAGTGAAATTTCAGATTCGCTTTATTACAACGAGATGCGGAGGTTTAAAAATTATCCGCTGACATATTTTGAGAAACTGACCGCGGCGGCTTTTATGTATTTTATGAGAAAAAAAGTGCGCTGGGCTGTCGTGGAAGTGGGTCTTGGCGGAAGACTTGACGCCACCAATGTGCTGAAAAACAAAATTGCGGTTATCACCGGGATCTGCAGAGAACACACGGATTATCTCGGCTTGAGTGTGCCTGAAATAGCGCGCGAAAAAGCAGGTATAATAAAGAAGGGAAGCACGGTGATAACCCGTCTTAAAGGAGCGGCCGCGGGGGTTATAGAAAAGAAAGCTGTGCTGGAAAAGGCGCGCTTCGTGCGGGCTGTGCTTGTGAAGACTCCTTATGAAGCGGCTTTTCTCGGCGAGAATTATTCTCTGGCTCTTGCGGCAGTGAAGGCTGCCGGAGTAGAGCCGGAAAAAAAATATTTTCCCGGATACCTTCTGCCGGCGCGTTTTGAACGAAAAAAATACAGGGGAATTGATGTCATACTGGATGGCGGGCACACGCTTGACGCGTGGAATCAAATCAAGTCGGAGATAAAGAAGATGCCCTTGCCGCGCGTGTGTGTTTTTTACGCTTTGAAAGACAAAAAGATAGAAGAAATGCTATCATCTTCAAGCGGGCTTTTTGAAAAAATATTCTGTTCGTCTTTTCCTCACGAAAGGCGTATGGGCTCCGGTGAGCTGGAAAGCAGAATAGGCTCCGCGGATGTTGTTATAACTTCTTCGCCCGAGGAGAGCATGGCGAAGGCGGCGGCTGTTTCGCCGGAAGTTATTTTGTGTTTCGGTTCGCTGATCGGAAGCGCGTATCTGAGGAAAAAAATATGGAGCGAAAAAAAATGAAAGCTATCGGTATAGACATAGGCGGCACGAACACAGCCGTTTCAATCTGTTCATCATCGGGCAGAACATCTATGCGTTTTGATTTCCCGACCCCTGTTTCTTCTTCTCCGGAAAAAACAGTATCAAACATATTGAATAAAATAAGCCAAAGGTGTGATCTCGATACAATAAGCGCCGCGGGAATAGGCGTGCCGGCCATGATAAAACCCAAAAACGGTTTTGTCTTTTACGCGCCGAATCTGGGTTGGAAAAATTTTTCCGTCAGAAAAGCCGTGATGAAAAATCATAGATTCAAAAAAATGGTTTTTGAGAACGACGCGAACTGCGCGGCATGGGGAATCTATAAAACCCACAAAGCTCCGAAACCGCATTTTTTGGCGGTGCTGACTCTGGGGACGGGCATAGGAGCGGGTTTTATTCAGTCCGGAAAACTTTTTGCGCACAAAAGCGTTTCCGTTTTTGAAGCGGGGCACATAAAGATAGTACCGGGCGGCCTGAAATGCGGATGCGGCGCGAGAGGGTGCCTTGAGGCTTATTGCGGCTCGGCGTACATGAATAAATGGGCGTCGGGGTTTTGGTCTAAAACCCGTTTCGCCGGAAAAAATTTGAGCGCGCGGGAAATTTATGACGAATCACGCAAAAGCGCGGCATGGGCAAAAAAAATCTGGAAGAGATACGGTTCTTATCTCGGGCTTGCTGTTTCGGATATAGTGAATTTATTCGCAGCCGATAAAATTATTTTTACCGGAGGTCTCGCCGGAGCCTATTCAGAATTTAAAGAAAGCCTTATGCTGGAGTTGGACAGGAATGTGCTTCCGCCTTACAGGGAATCTGTTTCAACGGAAGTTTGCCGGCAGAATCATTACATCGGCGCGGACGGCGCTGCTGACCTGGCTCTGCTTTGAAATACAAATTAGTTTTACTGACTGTTCTTGTTTTAGCGGCGGGTTTTTTGCGCGGTGCTGAGCCTTGCGAAGTCCGCACGTGGCGGGAGGATAATTTACCTTTTGAAATACAGTGTGATTATCTCAAATACGGCAGAAACACGGAAGTTGTTTTCTCGTCGGGAAATGTCTTTATAAAAAGGGATAAGCTGAAATTATACGCGAAGGAGGCAGAATTCAGGAGAACAGAAGCTCTTGTGTTTTTGAAGGGCGGGGTAAGGATAGAAGACGCGGATTCAACAATAAACTGTGACGAGGCCGAGTATCACCTCGCTTCCGGCACGGAGCCTGCTTCCGGGATTTTCAAAAATATCAGGGTGTTTCAGGATAAAATGTATTTTTCGGGGCAGTCAGCCGATAAAAAAGGAGACACTTATATTTTTAACAAAGCGTATCTGACGACCTGTGATCTTGAAAATCCCCATTATAAACTGTCGTCGCCGCGCATAGTTCTGGTCAACAAAAAAAGCGTGACAATGAAGCACGCCGTTTTTTCCATCAGGGGTATTCCTCTTTTTTATACTCCATATTACAGACAGCGTCTTGGCGAGAGAAGGTGGTCTCTGTCTCTCAGGGCAGGCAGATCCTCCAGAAAAGGTTCGTTTGTGAAGACGCGTCTGCGTTACAGCTGGTCAAAAAATTTCAGGACTTATCTGATAAACGATTATTTCAGCCGTCTCGGACACGGGAAAGGAGCCGAGCTTGATTATAAAAATCCGTCGGTACGAAGCAATCTCTATGTTTACGGCATAAACGAAAAAGACACAGGGACGAGGAATTTGACTTTCCGTCAGAGTCACTGGCAGAAACTCCCCGCCGGATTTCTCTGGCAGTCTTATGTTGACTTTCAGGATTATTCCGTTTTTAACAGCAATTATCTGAGAGATGAATCTCTGGTGTTGAAACCCACATATGTGCGGAGCCGGGTTTCTCTGTCAAAAAGCGCGGCCTCTTATTATATGCGGTTTTCCGGTTACAGGAACGAGACATGGAGCAGCCTTCTCGGCAGATTCGACGCTGATAATGTGATAGCTCCTGAATTGTATTTCCGTTTAAAACCGGTGAAACTTAAATTATTCAGCTACGATTTGGGCTATGATTACAAAAATTATTTTAACACCGATATCAATGCCGGAGAGATTTTTTCCGATTATACGCGAATACACAGCTCCTACGCGCGGATTTTTAACAGCTATAAAATCGTAAGAGGTCTGACGCTGTTCCCGAGGATAGGTTATCAATTTTATAAAAAAGGCGATCTCAGCGCCGTTGAATATTATTTCCACAACATAAACACGACTCTCAATTTCTACAGGCCCCTGAAATTATCGTTTACCCACAACTATAAAAAAGAGCCGGGAAAAACTTCTGTAACCGACAGTGTTTCTTTCTCGGACGAATACAGGCCGGCCCGGGGCGTTATATTCAGACAGAGTGTTCTGTATGACGTGAAAAAAAGTTCACAGCCGCTTAAAAACAGATTTTCTCTTCTGAATAATCAGTTCAACGTCCGGGCTTTGAGGCTGAATTTTTATGTCAGGAATTATTATGATATTCGTATAGGGGAGGCTGTCTCATGGGAAGGTGAGATAAAGGGGAGGCATTTTTCGTCAAGGTTTACATACAACCGCGCGGTGCCGGATTTTGCGAACTGGTTTCAGGGTTTTAATTTTAAGTACGGCAAATGGGATGTCTCTGTCAAAGTTAGGGCGTATTTTAATTACAGACAATCGGATATCAGGACGAAGGATGTTATAGAGAAACAAATTATACTCAAGAGGAATCTTCACTGCTGGGATATGATGTTCAAATATCTTGTTACGCGCGACCGGCGGGAGGGTTGGATATTTTTCAACATAACGGCGTTCCCGAAGCGGCCGCTGGGAATATACCACGATGCCATCGGCGACGAGTGGTCTTTCCGCAAAAAATAAGGTAATGGGGACGGTTCCTATTATATTGCCTTCATTTTGCATTTTAGTTTGTCATTTTGTAATTTACACTAATCCGGGGTGTGGCCCAGTTGGCTAGGGCGCCTGCTTTGGGAGCAGGAGGCCGGCGGTTCAAGTCCGCCCACCCCGACCATTCCGGACTTCGGCGCTGATTTTCATACTCCCGTTTTGCCCATAATGCCCACTGAAAGCGGGCAAGCGGATGCAGTTGAAATTGTGCCATGACGCGCACTTGCTGTTTAACAGCTTTGCCTTTTTGTATTCAGTACCATTGTAGCCAAGTAAATTTTTCTATTGCTGTTCTGCGCATGATTTTGCTACAATCTTGACATGCTGGTGATGAAATATCTGTTTAAGTTTCTGAAGGCGCTCAATTCCAATGCCGCGGCCGGTCAGGTTGCGCTGGGTATGGCCTTCGGAGTGGCTCTGGGTTTTATTCCCGTTTCGGCTCTGCACTGGTGGGTGATCCTCATACTCATGTACATAACCAATTCAAATCTTGCGGCGGGAGCCGTTTTTACAGCGGTTTTTAAAATAGCGGGAGCCGCTCTCGGCGCCGTTTTTGACAGCGCGGGTTTTAGCGTGCTGTCATCTCCCGGCCTTGAGAATTTTTTCACGAAACTTTACAACATGCCGCTCTTGCCGTTCACGAGGTATTACAACACGGTTGTTATGTCAACGACGATTATTTCTCTGATACTTTTTGTGCCGGCCTTTTTTATTTTCCGCGCGGCGGTGAAATCCTACCGGACGGGTGTCAGGGATAAAATAGCGGAGACGAAAAT
>JAYEJT010000042.1:0-3907 GCA_034660675.1 Elusimicrobiota bacterium | reverse complement strand
AATCCTGAGCAGCGGTGGATTGATTCAAAAGCTCATCACCTTAACACTAGTGACCTACTGGGTAATTACAAAGAAGAATATTATTTTATCGATGACGAAGGAGTTCTTGCTAGCGAAACTGATTACCAGAACAATGCATCAGGTTATAATGAAGAATTTGTTTTTAGCAGTGATAATTTTGGCGGCGTTGGCGGTAAAATTGATATAGTTGTGGAGCCGGCAATTTTTGAGCAGGCGGGGATGAGATCAAACTAATGGTTAAAAACAGAGTCTTCAACGAAATATTGAGCTCTTTCTCCAAAAGCGAGGTCGCGAAGATTTTTATCTTCGGTTCCCGTGCGCGGGGGGACGCTTATCCCGCGTCGGATATTGATGTGGGAATTGAGTTTGAGGGCGGCGTTAAAGATGGGCGGCGCAAGATTGCGCTGCTCAGAGAAAAATTTGAGAATTCAAATATTCCGCAGAAAGTTGATGTTGTTAATTTGAATGATACATCGGAGGAATTTAAAAATGAGATTTTCAAGGAAGCGATTCTATGGAAAGCAGACTAAAATTTAAAATTAATAATGCGCAAAAAGCGTTTCAAACATTTGAAGATATTTTAAAAGAGCCATACTCACTTATGATGAGGGATGCCGCGATTCAGAGATTTGAATATACCTTTGAATCGGTGTGGAAAATGCTTAAAGAATTATTAAAAGAAGACAAGGGGGTTATTGCAAATTTCCCGAAAACGGTTTTCCGCTCAATATTCTCTGCAGGCTGGATAAATGAACAAGAAACCAAAATGTGCCTTGACATGACAGATGATAGAAATGAAACAGTACATATTTACAATGAGAAAATTGCGGAAAAAATTTTTGCCGAATTGAAAGAATATTGTAAACTGATGAAGAAAATTCTTGAAACAGCGAAGGAGACATTGAGTGATTGATATGAAAAAGATTATTATTGTTGCTGTTGTCGGCGTTTTACTAATTCCGCTTTACGCGGCGGAGATCGTGCCCGTGGGTGAGATAAACCTAACAGGCGGAGCTTCTTTTTATGAGGGCGAAAGTTCGGCTTCAGGCGGTAATCTCAATATTGCCGCGGTTCCTGCCGTCAAGTTCAGCGAAAGCGTCGTTCTTCTTCCGGGTTATTACGGTAATTACAGAGGTTCCAAAAGTGTCTATGAACTCATTGGCGGCGGGACTCTTTATCAGGATTCGATGAGTCACAATTTCACGCTGAGGCTTATAAACAAGCTTTCACCTGATCACAAGTTTAAGCTCAAGACGGGATATGTCCTTAATTATTTCAGGGAAACAACGGACGAGGACTGGGGTGAAGGACTTTTTGATTTCGAGAAATTTACGCTGGGTGTGGAGAACGAAGTTAAGAACTGTATGGGAATGGATAAGTTTATAATTTCGTTTGACATCATGAAAGTCAAATTTCCCGAATACGAATCGCTGGCTTCATCACGTTACGGCGCGGAGGTTTTTCCGGGCGGGAATATTCTTGATTTTAACGGTGTCAATATTTATTCCAGAGGTTTAAAAAAGCTGAGCGCTAAATCAATAGTTGATGTGAATCTGAATTTCATGCTCAAGGATTTTCCCGATCAGAATGTCATAGATTCACAGGGCGCTTACACGCTGGTTAAGAGAAACGACAGGAATTCGTTGCTGGACATGGTTTATTCAAGGCTTTTCGGTTCTTTTTCGGCGGGGCTGTCTATTAGCGCGGAGGTGAACCGTTCAAACCAGGATCATTACGATGCCGATACTCCGAAGTTTGTGGGTAACTATTATGATTATAACGCGTATTCCTTCGGTCCGGTTGTGTCCTTTGGAAATAAATTACAGGTGAGTTGCGCTTATAAATATGGAATTAAAAATTACGAAGGACGTCTTGCACAGCTAAAAACCAGTGTGTACACTTCTTCAAAGATACAGAACAAAACACATTTTGTGTCACTTGGCAGTTCTTACAAGCTGACAAAACATCTGAAAGCGAAAGTGTCGGCCAATTATTTTACGCAGGATTCAAACCAGGATTACGAAGCTGTCTATCAGTACAGCTATGACACATATAATTTTGACGCGGGGGTTGTATATGAATTTTGATAATTACCGGAGGAATAAAAAATGAAAAAAATTTTAATTTTAGCGGGTCTGGTTTTTCTGTCTGGCGAATCTTTTGCCTGGATGAGTAAAAGTGATGCGGGAACATGCGGAGCGCAGTTTCTGAAAATCGGTATAGGCGCAAAATCCATGGGTATGGGCGGCGCGGCCTCGGCCGTGACGGATGTGAGCGCTCTGTACTGGAATCCTGCGGGTCTCGCCTCTCTTGAAAAGAGAGAAGTTCTGGCCATGCACACGGATTGGTTTGAGGACACATCAATAGAGTTTCTTGGCGCGGCAATTCCTGTCGGCGGTGAGGTGTTCGGTTTGAGCATGACATATCTGGCGATAGACGAATTCGAAAAAAGGACGGCAGACACGGCTCAGCCGATCGGTACATTTGACGCCAACGACACTGCCGTGGGTGTGAGTTATGCCAAAAAACTCGGCGGTTTGGATGCGGGTTTTACAGTTAAGGCGTTGAAATCAAACATAGGCACAGATTCATCCAATGTCGCTCTTGCCGCAGATATGGGAATCATAAAAAAAGGCTTGAGTCTTTCGGGAAAACCTGTAGACATGTCGTTGACACTAAAAGATTTTGGCACAAAGATAAAATTTGACACTCAGGAAGACAATCTGCCGTCTGTGATAAAACTCGGTATGGCCGCGGAAGTTTCCCCTCAGCTGAGCGTTGCCGCGGATCTCAATCTGCCAAGGGACAACGAGGTGAATTTGAGCGTGGGTTTTGAATATATGCTCCCCGTGGAAGCCGTGAAGTTCCCGATCAGAATGGGATACAAAACGCTTAACGATTTTGACACGATAGACGGCTTTTCCGCCGGTTTCGGTTTGGGCATGGGTGTCTATAATCTGGATTTTGCGTGGGTGCCCTACGGTGATTTCGACGACACTTACCGCTTGTCGCTATCCGGGAAATTCTGATAGATTACTGTTTTATTTGTAAATGGCGGGCGCGGTTAATATAGTCTTCCGAAGCTGAATGGCCGGGGCTTAATTCAATAACTTTTTCAAAAAACTTTATTGATTTTGCATACTTTTTTTCCGAGAATAGTTTGTGCCCTTTCATGAAATAGGTTTTAATTCTCGCTGTTGTTAAATATTCTACCGCTTCTTTATTTTCCGGTGACAATTGAAGCGTTTTTTCGAAAAAAGTAATTGATTTTTTATAGTCTTTGCTGTTGAAAAGAGCCGTTGCTTTGTTAAAATTTTTAGTGGCTGCTTTTTTTTGCCGCGCGATATCTGTTTTCGTTCGCTCTTTCTTGCGGCTTCGGGAAACAGGGCTGGCTGCGGAAGTTGCGCTGCCTGATGTGAGAGTTTCGATTTTAGCTTCAAGTGAGGCGATTCTTTCCTCTATCATGGTGTTGCTGAAATTCAAAAAAACGCTGAACACTTTCGGCGCGAAATTTTCTTTCAGGTTGCGTGCGTCGGCCCCTATGCTTATTCCTGTCGGAAAATTATAGGAAAGAGAACAGTTGACATCTCTGCCGTCTTCTTCAACCCCCACGCAAATGCCTCCGGAGTTCAGTTTCAGCCCTGCGAATGTGCCGCGCAAACCTTCAAAATCTCCGGTTTCATCCACAAATGTCCTGTTGCCTTTTCCCGCGGAAAGCGTCAGTAAACTTTTCCCTATATGGAAATTCTGACTGTGGATAGGCTCGCGAGTTTTACCTCGAGGGATATGTGATCTCCCTTCAGTCTTTGAAGAAGAGGGTTGTTGAGAATCTGCGGAAGAGAATTTATATCAGAATCATCCTTAGCGGCGGTTGACCCGTTTTCCG
>JAYEJT010000041.1:0-4028 GCA_034660675.1 Elusimicrobiota bacterium | reverse complement strand
TTATAACGACGAGGATCTGTCTTATCTGTTCGGTTTGGGTTCTCTCGCTTCATCAATGCCGAAATGATGAAAAAAACATATGTTTGTTTGTAAAGAATGCGGATTTAAGTCGCTCCAGAGTCAGGGCAAATGTCCCTATTGCGGCGGTTGGAACACCTTTTCGAAAATTGACGCCGCCACGCGCGGAGGTTCAAAAAAAAGCGGTGACTACAGGCACTCAATTAAAATTTCCGAAGTCAACGCGGTAAAAGAGGAAAGAATAAGTTCGGGAGTGAAGGAAATAGACAGAGTGCTGGGCGGGGGAATTGTGAAGAGCTCCGTGCTGCTTCTTGCGGGCGCTCCAGGTATAGGGAAATCCACGCTGCTGCTTCAGATAGCCTCATCGGTCAAAAAGGTTTTGTATATTACGGGAGAGGAGTCGGCCGCACAGATAAAAATCCGGTCGGGACGGCTTGATAAAGGCGGAGATATAAAACTTCTTTCAACGAGGGACATAGGGGAGGCTATGCATGAGATCTCGCGTGTTAGACCTGATCTTGTGATGCTTGATTCTGTACAGGCTTTTAAAAACGCTACGGCCGCGCCAGCGGCTCCGTCGGCAATCAGAGAAATAACGTCGGCAATAGTGGAATATGCCAAGACAACGAATATATCTTTTATTCTTTCGGGCCACATAACAAAAGAAGGTATTCTTCAGGGCCCGAAGATTATAGAGCATATGGTGGACGGCGTTTTTTATCTTGAAGAAAGCCCCGTGCACGGTTACCGGCTTTTGTATTCGACGAAAAACCGTTTTGGGAGTACAAATGAACTTTCGGTTTTTCACATGACAGGCAGGGGGCTTGAGATCGTTGATGACCCTTCGGTATTTTTTCTTTCGGGGAGACGCAATGCTCCGGGGTCCGCGGCTGTGTGTTCTTATCAGGGTTCGGCGCCTTTTATCGCCGAAATACAGGCCCTTATAAACATCACTTCCTTTCAGTATCCCCGCCGTCAGGTTACAGGCTTGGACATCAACAGGATGTATTTGATCATAGCCATACTTGAAAGGTATATGGGGCTGAAACTTTCATCCTGTGATGTGTTTCTTAATGCGGCAGGGGGCATCCGTATCAGTGAGCCTGGCAGCGATCTCGCCGCGGCGGCGGCAGTTATTTCCTCATACAGGAAAAAGCCGATGCCCCTGGATATTGTTTTTACCGGCGAAATAGGTCTCGGCGGCGAGGTGAGGGGTGTTTCAAGACTGGAGGAAAGAATAAAAAAAGCGGAAAATCTGGGGTTTAAAACCATGGTTGTTCCGAGTGCGGGTCTGAAGTACCGCGGAAAAAAAATAAAAGTGATAGAAGTTGGTCATATAAAGCAGCTCGGGGATTTACTCGGCAAAAGCTGAAATGTTGCATCCGCCGGAGGATGAGTCCGCCGGCGCGGCGTGGCTGAAATGTTGATCCGTCGCGATGGAGTGCGTCGTTGGGCAACAGCGCAGCGGATTTGTGTGACCTGTGTTTTTGTCCGCCGCAGGCGGACCGGCCGCCTTTGTGCGGCAATTGGAGGTTGATTATGTTTATGTGGTTTGCGAGGATCTTTATTATCATTATGGGTCCCATTATCGGTTATTTCAGTATTGCCCAGGGGCCAAAGGGTATTCTGATTGGAACATCGTCGGCGCTGCTGGTGATTTTTATAGAGTGGGCTCTGGAAAAAGCGCCGCTGGATGACATTATAGCCGCGGGAATGGGTATAATCATCGGGCTTATTGCCATAAAGACCCTGGATTATCTTGTGATGATGACTTTTGCCGATAAAACAATGGCTGTGTGGAACAAATATTCACTGCTTTTAAAAATAACGGCTGCTTATACCGGGATGCTCATTGCCGTAAAGAAAAAAAGCGAGATGTATCTTCTGGACAAGAGCATATCTTTCACATCCAAGAAGATGATTCCCGAAAGCATAATTGTTGATTCCTGCGTTCTCATAGACGGCAGGATAGCCGACATCGCCAAAGCCGGATTCATGAACCGGATGACGGTGATACCGCGTTTTGTCATCAACGAACTTCAGACACTGGCTGATTCATCGGATGATTCCAAAAGGGTGCGCGGCAAGCGCGGGCTCCAGACCATCACTTTTCTGGAAAAGGAAGATTCCGGAGTGAGGGTGAAGATATATGAAAAGGATTATGCTGATTTGAATACCACTGATGAGAAATTGCTCAAATGCACCGCGGATTTAAGGGCAAAGCTTATGACCTCAGACACCAATCTCGCGCAGGTGGCGGGAATCAGGGGAATAGGTGTTTTGAATGTGAATATGCTCGCCAAGTCTTTAAAACCGGTTGTCCTTCCCGGCGAGGCTCTTGATATTTTTCTGCTCAAAGAGGGCAAGGAGCACAGACAGGCCGTGGGGTATCTTGACGATGGAACAATGATTGTTGTTGATAACGCCAGGCGTTTCATAGGCCAGAAGAAAAAAATTATTGTGGTGAGTTTTCTGCAGACTGACGCGGGAAGAATGATATTCGCGAAGCTTGACAGCAATGCCTGAGGACAAGCGTAATTCCAGTGTTGTATCCGCCAGGGCGGAGCGAATTCTTGCGGTGCTTCTGGCTTCGGGCGAAGGCTCGCGGTCGGGGTTTCCCATGCCAAAGCAGTTTGTAAAGATAGCGGGGAAAGAGCTTTATCGCCACAGCCTTGATGTTCTCCTTGCCTCTCCGGAAATTGACGCGGTGACGCTTGTTGTTCCGCGGGGCCGGGTGAAAGAAATCAGAATTAAAAATAAAAAACTGACGATTGTCGCCGGCGGAAAAAGGCGCCAGGATTCGCTGTTAAAAGCTCTTGCCGGCGTCGGAGAAGAAACGCGAACGGTGCTTGTTCATGACAGTGCCCGTCCGTTTATAAGAGAGGCTGTCATAAAATCGGTTTTAAAAGCGGCCTCTTCATACGGTGCCGCTATTGCGGCGGAAAAGATAAGCGATACGGTGAAAGAAGCTGACGGCGGGTTTGTGAAAAAAACTCTTGACAGGACAAAGCTTTTTGCCGCGGCGACGCCACAGGCGTTTAAAGTTGTTTGGCCGGAAAAAATAAAAAAGCTTCTCGCGGGAAAGAGGGTTTTTACGGACGAGGCTGCTGTTATGGAATATCTCGGTGTGCCGGTCAAAATTGTCGTTGCGGGAGATGTTAATATCAAGTTGACCGAGAAAAAAGATTTTACGATTGTTGAAAATCTGTTGGAAAGAGAATCCGGTTCGGGAAACCGGATCAAAAGTAGGAGGTAATAACAAGGTGGCAAAATTTAAAAAAGGTCCGCGGGCGTTGATAAACGAGCGGATCGCTGCGGCGAAAGTCCAGCTTATTGATGAGAAGGGAAATAATGTCGGTGCCATAGAGACATTTAAGGCGCTGAATATGGCGAGGGTTAAAGGGTTGGATCTGCTTCAGGTTTCCGACAGAGAAGTGCCTGTGTGCAGAATCATTGATTACGCCAAATACAGATATACAAGAGCGAAAAAAAACAAAGGGCCCAAACATGTTTCCACGCTCAAAGAAATCCGTTTTCGGCCCCACACGGATGATCACGATATAGAGGTAAAAATAGGGAAAGCCAAGAAATTTTTTGCGCTGGGGGATAAGGTAAAAGTCACCATTTTTTTCAGGGGCAGGGAAAACGCTTTTAAAACCGAAGGATACAAGCAGATGAAAAAAATAGAGGAGATCCTCTCTGACGTCGCCAAACCGGAAGGTTCCCCCCAGCTTTTCGGCAAACGGCTTATTGCATTGTTCGTAAAAAATAAATAGAATCGTATTTCATTGCGCCTGTAGCTCAGTTGGATAGAGCATCTGCCTTCTAAGCAGAGGGCCCGGGGTTCGAATCCCTGCAGGCGCGCAAAAAAATTCGCAAGATTGTGGTTTGGTTCCGCAGAGTGAGACCTGATTGCTTCGGAATTTGCGGGGGCTTGAGTTTTGCCGGCAAATTCGGTTATAATACAAAAGGGCAGGGGCAGCAGCGCGCGACGCCGTACCTTTGCCAAA
>JAYEJT010000040.1:0-4247 GCA_034660675.1 Elusimicrobiota bacterium | reverse complement strand
AGCTCTTCTTGTTGTCGTATCTAATTTGTTTAACTTGATGCCCTGTTCCTTCTCAAATTTTTTAATGGTTGATTCAACGGAATCAAAGATATAATCTCTTTCTCTGCGTCGTTGGATTCCTGCCCGCAATATTCTGCGGTCAAATTTTCTAAATGCCGACTCAATAAAATGAGCACCCCCTAGCACCTGACCAACGCGGGTCAGCTGGGCATCCGGTTCTTTGCCGTCATATTTCCTCAACGCCTTTTTCAATGCTGCTTTGTTGCCAAATATATCTTCAGCAATTTTTCGATTAGTTACGGTTTGATCTATCTGACTGGAAAAATACTCTCCGGCGCTTGACCATTTATACTCAAAAGGATCACCCGCTAAACCCGCTTTCACTGGATTCATCAGGACATAGATAATAAGCGACCTTAAATAATTATCTTTCTGCACCAATGTGGATTTATACCTATTTTGAAAAACATATCCTTTTCCCCCGAAACGCGAGCGGTAATATACAGCATATGCTCCGGCTAATCTTTTTATAAAATCAGATAATTGTCCTGAACTGTTCTGCAACACAAGATGATAATGATTGGATAAAACACTATACGCAATCAGATTTATTTTTGTTGCTATCGTTTTTTCGTTCAGTAATTTTATAAATTTATTCCGCGCGGCGGCATCGGAAAATATTTTTTCTCCGAGTATCCCCCTGTTCATAACATGGTGATACGCACCTTGATAGGTTAATCTTGCTCTACGCATAATTTTATATAAATCCTGCCCTTTGCTATTGTCATAATGTCTTGCACCGTCCCCTTCATGGGAGGACGGGAATGACGGCACCTCTTTTTTTGAGATACGCTCCCAGCGAATGTTTCTGCGCAAGATGCCCCGGCGTTATTATATCAAACACATTGGGAGATTTTAACTGGGGCCTGCCGCCGCCTGGATAAACAGAATCCTTTTCACTTCTCACTTCAAGCACCTTTCCTTTTCCGTCAAGCCTGTATGACACAAAAGTGAGTCCGCAAAGAGAGGGATCGTACGGGAAATCTGCCTTCGGGATGGTCACGGTGGCAATCCTGAAAGAAGAATCAAATTTCAACGGCACAACGGTCTCTTTCTCGCCTTTTATCAGAATCGCCGCACCGCTTGAAACCCTCAGGCAATATTCCCAGTAAGCGCCCTCCTGCATAAAACAGTTAAGACCGGGAAGCGCGCTCCCCGCGCCTTTTTTCTTTATGCCGTTTATGTCTATGTACAGATCAAAGCCGCTGTGAAAACCGCCGGCGGAAACAGGCCCCGCGAAGTAAAACTGCAGATAAATCTTTGTTCTGTTTTTTCTCAGCGCCAGAGACATTATATCGCACATTCCCGAAGGAGTACCCTCAGCAGGGATATACCACCCGGGGCCTTTAGCGTCGCCGATCGGGTCCAGCCACTTTTTTTTCACGGAGCTTGTGGGAAGCGAAATGGCCAGCGGCCGCGTGCGCACAGACGAGGAAAGCCTGATAAAAAAAGATATATTTGTCCGGCCGGAAAGCTGCATAAAAGTCATGGGCATCCTCACCGAAAAAGCGCAGGAACTGCGCTCCACGCCCGAAACGCTCCACATTCTTTCCCATTCGTTCTGGCCGGCTCTGTAAAAAACATTTTTTTCCCCGCACGAGATACAGAAATTAACGGGACTCCCGAGCTCCCGGCCATCAACGCCAAAGCGCGTTGAATAACCCGCCGCGGGATTCCACCAGTAAAATCCCAGAGGCACTGCCGTTGAAACAGGAGATGAGAAATTGCCGTTGATATTCATATAACCGTCTTCTGCCGAAATCGTGTACGCAAAGAAATCCTCCGACACACTGATCGGAATTTCCCTTAGTTCATCAAACAGCATCCCCGCGATGGTCGCGTAATTTTCGGGCAAAGGCTCTTCTATCGCTTCATAGATACCGGCAACAGCATAAAAGATGGTCTCCAAAGAAGATTCCTCCGTCCAGTTGGAAAGTTCTTCCACGGAATAAGTTTTTTCAAGCGCCACCGTCAGTTTGTCCCTCTCGGCGCGGCCGGAATTTTTGTAATTCTCAAGTTTTTTCCGCGCCTCGGAAAAATGCTCCCACATTTTAAGGTTTATATCGCTGAGGACAATGCCGCCGCGCGTGTGGAAAATGTCTCCGGGCGCTATTTCCGGTTCCGTCGGTTTATTATTTAAAAGCTGCTCCGCAAAACCGTCAAAAGTCAGGACTTTTCGGTACAAAGGCAAATCCGCCGCATCGGCCGGACTCTGCGCCGGCAAACAGGAAAAAACATTTATAGATGTGGGCCCGTGTTTGGACGAAAAACCTTCACCAACGCAAAAAACGGTTTTGATTCCGGCGGCATCCAGAATACGGAAACACTCCTCATCGGGCATTTGAGCGCCTATAAATATTTCCTCCGCGGCAGAATCGCTCAGTTGATACTGTTTCATGAGATTTCCGGCCAGAATATCACGGAGATCCGAAACCCCGAGTGTCACGACGCCCCTCATCCAAACATTGGGGTTTAACCCGCCGACAACCCCGAATTCCGATTTTTCCGCAAGAACGCAGATGATTCTTTTTTCCCACGGTTCCATTGCATCAGGAAGCACTATCCTGTAGGGAATATCTTTCGTGGCCGCGATAAAATTAATGCAGTCCGGCACTTGTTCGGAAGGCACGCCGGACGCGTCTATCAAAAGACTGTAACCGTAGACGCTGCCGCACAAACAGAAGAGCAGAAAAAACGAAAGTTTTCGTATTCCCGGAAACATGAATTACTTTTTTTTCAGATTAACCGAAAATTCTTTTGTGCTGCCCCGGATAAGAGTAACCATTTTTTCCCACGAATAGAACCCTGCCTTGAACAGCTTTATTGAATACTGGCGGGGCACCTCCGACACAGAAGTGAGTTTTATGTTAGCCGGTGTTTTGGCTTTATAATAACCATTGATGAAAACTTTGGCGCCGGACGGAACAGAGTTGATCGATATATAGGCCGCTGTGTCTGTTTTTTTCTTCGCCCGCCGGGCAGCCTTATTTTTTTTATTTTCTTTCCGGACTGTCTTCCCTGAGACTTTTGGATTTTTTACAGAACCGGTTTTTGCTTTAATTCCCGAAATAGGAGAAGACGCCTCTTTGTAAAGGACATGCACGGCAACCAATAAAAGCACAATATTCACCGCCAGAATCGTGCCGAGAAATGTTTTTTTCATGCCTTCGGTCTTTCCATTTCAACGATGTGGCCGTCGAGGGCTTCGACAAAATCTTTCTGTTTGAGTATCTCTCCGGTAATATTTTTCAGGTTTTTTTCCACCGAATCTATTTTTTCCGCCAGATTCACCCCCGTCTTTTTTAATTCATCCAATTCAGGCAGCTTCACATCCATAGGCTGTTTTTTCAAACCGGCCGCCACATCCGCGGCTATTTTTTTTGAATCAACAGCCGCCGGCGACGAACCTGAACTTTTAAGAGCTGACAGCATTTTTGTAATGGTGTCTATCATGCGTTTTTCAGAAGCAAACACAATGTTCTGCATATCGTTTGCTTTGGACTTGCCCTGAGGCAAAGGTGATTTTTCGTTTTTTATAAGAAAAAACCACAAAACAGTATTTATCACTCCGAAAACAATGGCAACCACGCCAAGAACTATTATAGGATTTTCCATCACTTTTTCCTCCTTAAACCTATCATCAGACCGCACCGGAACTTAATTCGGAACCGGCTCTAATCAGATATCCTTTTATAATATAAAATTTTGCAGGCGCTTTCAAGAACGGATGTGAGATTATAACATTCGTCCAGATTCGCCGCGGATGCCCATGAGCCGTGTTTTTTGATTACACACACAGGATAATTTTTAATTACAGGGGGTAGTTTCATAACAACTTCTTCTGAACCTATGGCATTTTCGGCGCTTATAACCGGCACCTCTTTAATGTAAAACGACCCTTCGGCGTCAATGGGCCTTATCACGTCACGGTCAAACGACAAAACTGTTGCGAACAGAGGATGCGCGTGTATAAGCGCTCCGGCGGACGTTGCGCGGTATATCGCGCGGTGCACATCCACTTCCACAGAGGTGCCGGCGTCTCTGTTTTTATCATTGATGTTAACCCTGATTATGTTGTCAGAGCTCAAATTCGCCGCATAAGCGCCGTGTGAAGTTATGTAAAAGGAATCCCCATCCCTGACACTGATGTTTCCCGATGTGGAATGTATGATTTGCTCATCAAACAG
>JAYEJT010000039.1:0-4274 GCA_034660675.1 Elusimicrobiota bacterium | reverse complement strand
CGTCCAGAATGTTAATGATAAACATACCGTCGGCGGCCTTTGTCAGGCCCGCGCCCTGAGCGTAAGCCGTAAAAAGAGCCAGAGCCGTCAGCGCCGCCGAACCTATGGCAAACCCTTTTCCTATGGCCGCCGTCGTGTTTCCGACAGCGTCAAGGTTCTCAGCGCGTTTCCTCACCTCCGGACCCATTTCCGCCATTTCGGCTATTCCCGCCGCGTTATCGGCGATGGGCCCGTAAGCGTCAACAGCCACCGTCATTCCCGTTATTGAAAGCATGCCTATGGCCGAAAGAGCCACACCGTATATACCGGCGCATTTGTAAGAAACAATCGTTGCCGCGGCTATGGCAAGAATTGAAAAACCCGTTGAATACATTCCGCAGGTCAGACCCGAAAGAATGTTCATCGCCGGCCCCGACTTTCCGGCCTCTGCAATTTTCTGCACCTGTTTCCCCGAAGTGTAGTATTCCGCCGCATAACCGACGATAAGACCCGCTATAAGACCCGCTATAATAGCGCCGAACGGCCCGAATTTGGCAACGGTTGTGTTATCATACCACAAAACCGTTATCGCCAGCGCGCCCAGTATAAAAAAAAGTGAGGCTGAAAGCAGCCCGTTTCTCAAAGCCGTCTGAGCGTTCACCTTGTCGCTTGTTTTTACGAAAAACTTGCCTATTATGGACGACAAAAGACCCCAGCTTATGATAAGGAAAGGCAAAAAAATGCCTTTCAAGTCTCCCGCGGCCGCGGCTATGACGCAAGCCGAAATTATTGCCCCCACATAAGATTCATAGAGGTCGGCGCCCATACCGGCCACATCACCGACATTATCACCGACATTATCAGCTATGACAGCGGGATTCCTCGGATCGTCCTCGGGTATTCCGGCCTCAACTTTTCCGACAAGGTCAGCTCCCACATCAGCGGCTTTCGTGTAAATACCTCCGCCTACCCTCGAGAAGAGAGCCACAGAACTGGCACCCATGCTGAAACCCACCACTATGCTGGTAACATTCTTCAAATTCGCGGCGAAATCGGGAGACGTGAGACCCGTTCTCCACATAAAAAACATGTACATCAGAGTCAGACCGAGAAGGCCGAGACTCGCCACCGCAAGCCCCATAACCATTCCCGCGGGAAAAGCCACATTGAGGGCTTCGTTCAGGCCCACGGATGCGGCCTGCGCCGTGCGGCCGTTAGCGCGTGTTGCAATGGACATCCCTATAAAACCCGCCAAAATGGAAAAAAGAGCGCCGCTGACAAAAGCAACCGGCATCATCCTGTTCAGCGTGAAAAACATGACCACCGCCACGATAAGAACAAAAATCCCTATCTGCCTGTATTCCCTTGACAGAAAAGCCATCGCGCCGTCATGAATAAGATTGGAAATCTCGATCATCTTAGATTTGCCGGGCGACGCTTTCAAAACATGCGCCACGAGCGCCGCAACCATGATCAACCCTAAAATTCCGCAGATGAGCGGGATGTAAAAAAACGAAATTGTTTCAGTCATTGTTATAACCTCCTAAAATTGCACAAATCATTCTGTTTCCCCTGCCCCTGTCATTTCGTATCCCTGTCATTTCGAGCAAAGCGAGAAATCTTAATTAAAAACATAATCATCTTTTGATTCTATCAAATTTCCTGTCTAAAAATCCAGTTATTTCCTTCACAACAAACCTTATGTCACTCTTTTCAATTATGTATGGCGGGAGAAACCGCAGAATATTCTCTTTACAGGCATTGGCCAGAACACCTTTTTTAAAAAGATGCGCGGCAATATCCTTTGCCACGGGTTCTCTGAATTCCACCCCTATCATGAGCCCCGGCCCCCGTATCTGGCTGATGACGTCGAAACGCCCGGAAAGCTCCGCGAGAGAATCCCTGAAAAAATCCCCGAGAGCGTTTATTCTTTTCAGCATTTTCGCGTCAATAGATTTGAGAGTAGCCAGACCGGCAGCCACAGCGAGCGGATTACCGCCGAATGTGGAACCGTGCGAACCGTAGGGAAAATATTTCTCAAGGCCCTTTCTCAGAATCGTCGCGCCGAGAGGCAAACCGCCTCCGGCGGCCTTGGCCAAAGTGATTATGTCCGGCTTTACGCCGCATTGCTGAAAAGCGAAAAGAGAGCCGCTTCTGCCAAAACCCGTCTGTATTTCGTCAAAAATAAGAAACAGCTTGTGTTTCACGCATAGCTTTTTGAGATCCTTCAGAAAATCCTTATCCGCGGGATAAACGCCGCCCTCGCCCTGCACGGGCTCAACGAGAACAGCCGCTGTCCTGGAGCCTACAAGTTTTTTGACCGAAGATATATCATTCAATCTCGCATAATCAAAACCTGTCAGCAGCGGACGGAAACCTTTGTGCATTTTTTTCTGCCCGGTAGCCGAAAGCGTTGACATGGAACGTCCGTGAAAAGAATCGGAAAAGGAGATTATCCTGTATTTGTTCTTCCCCCCTCCAGCTTTTCTGACGAGTTTTATCGCCAGCTCGTTCGCCTCGCCGCCGGAATTGGAAAAAAAGACCTTGCCCGGAAAAGTTTTTCTAATCAGCAGGTCGGCGTATTTTTCCTGATTCATGTCCGTGTAAAGATTTGAAACGTGCATATATCTGCCGAGCTGTTCTTTGACGGCCCTGACCACCGCCGGAGGCCTGTGGCCGAGAACATTCACCGAAATCCCGGATATAAAATCAAGATATTTTTTTCCGCTCTTATCCCAAATGTATTTTCCCTGAGCTTTGGCCACCGTCAACGGCAGTTTTTTATAAACCTGAAGTGTGTTTTTCATTCCATTATTATATTAAAATCCCGACTTCCCCGCAAGAAAAAAATGGTGCCAGGGGTTGACTTTCGTGACTTATTGGCTAAAGTACTCCCCCTTGTCAAGCCCATTTTTTTAAAAAATAAGGCGGCCCGTCTTCTCCGCAAACAAATTTTTCGTGCATCATTACGCACTAATCTATTTATTACGTTTCTTCATACCAAGAAATAAGCGGTCACGCTTTAACTCCCGTTCCAACTCTTTTTCGGTAGGTAAATACAACTTGTACCGTGAAGCAAATATCTGTTTATTGTCCTTCGGCAGCGTATATCGAACGACCGCATCTTTTTTATCTTCACATAATATAAGTCCAACTGTAGGATTATCATCCTTCTGTTTAATTTCCCGATCATAAAAATTCACGTACATCTGCATTTGTCCGATATCTTGATGAACGAGTTTGCCGATTTTTAAATCAATAACGACATAGCACTTTAATATCGTGTTATAGAATACGAGGTCTAAATAAAAATGGTCTCCCTCTAATGAAATTCTCTTCTGCCGAGCTACAAACGTAAAACCTTTTCCCAATTCAAGCAGAAATTTGGAAAGATTATCTATAAGCGCCTGCTCTAGCTTGCTTTCATAAAATTTTGCCTGGGGAGATAATCCGGTGAATTCAAGAACATACGGATCTTTGATCATATCTTCATAAGACGCGAGTTCCTGCCCTTTTTTTGCTAATTTCAAAAGGCCTTTTTTGTCCTTACTCAAAGCGAGTCTCTCAAAAAGTAGAGATCCTTTCTGCCTCTCAATTTCTCTGGCTGACCAATTATTCTTAATACTCAATCTCATAAAAGGAGCGTGCTTCCGGTTTTTCGACTCGCATAAGGATACGGTAGTGCGTCCAGCTTAATTCTCAACGCAATGCGTCGAGAATTGGATACGTCTGATAAAATCTACGCATATTCCATAAATTACTGCTATCAAAACCCTTACCAAAATCGTCTGATAGCCGCCGGGCAAGACCCACAAGAAGCTTCTTGCCATAGTCCGCACGAGATTTTCCTTGTTGCTCTTCATCAATAATTGCTTTTCCAATCTGCCAATAGGCTATTACCATTTCCGTATTGACGACCCTGGCAATATTTCCGCGCGCATCTTCTATTATTTTTCTTATGCGGGTATAAACTCTTTTCGAGTGCATTTTTTTTACAACCAAACTATCCGATTTTGATTTTTTCTTAGATTTCATACCCGATTCCATTAAGATTCCTTTTAATTTCAGTTTCAAGTTTCTTTGATTCTTTAAACTGATCTTTTAATTCAGCTGTAAGCTTTTTCATTTTTTCTTCGAACTCAATACCATCATCCTCTTCTTCCTCAAGTCCGACATATCTTCCAGGCGTTAATATATGAGCGTGTTTTCTTATCTCTTCAAGTTTTGCTGATTTGCAAAACCCCGGAATATCCTCGTATTTTCCATCCTTATTGCGCCACTTATGATATGTGCCA
>JAYEJT010000038.1:0-4303 GCA_034660675.1 Elusimicrobiota bacterium | reverse complement strand
TTTTTCCTTCCTCTAAAGTTTTGCCATAAGCAATCACGACAGAAGTATCCGTAGACGGACGCTCACGTATGCGGTTCGCTGCCTATTCGCTTCGGGAACGAGGCAAAACCCCTCACTCATATGGCCCGCTCTGGATACTTCAGCCGTGCCTACTTTATAAATGCTCTTATGGCAAAACTTCAGTCCTTCCTTTAACAAAATTCAGCAATTATTATAGCTTTTATGGAGGCAATTTGCAAGGGTGCTTGATTTCCAGCGTTGTATTTTATACCATTCTGCGATTATGCGTTTAAAATATCTTGAAATTCAGGGCTTTAAGTCATTTGCGGATAAAGTCAGAGTTAATTTTGAAGCCGGTGTTACCGCTGTTGTGGGGCCAAACGGCTGCGGCAAGAGTAACATTGTTGACGCCCTGCGCTGGGTTTTGGGCGAAACAAACCCGCGCCGCGTGCGCTGTCTCAGGGACAGGGATGTTATCTTCCATGGTTCCGCTTCGCGCCAACAGGTGGGTTTCGCCCAGGTGAATCTGATGCTTGACAATTCCGATTCATGGCTGAACCTTGATGTTGCGGAAGTGCTTGTTACCAGAAAACTTTATGCCAGCGGCGAGTCGGGCTATTTCATCAACAAGGAAAAAGTAAGACTCAAAGACATAAAAGAGCTTTTTATGAACACCGGTGTGGTGTCTAACACTTATTCAACTCTTGAGCTGCGTGAGGTCAGGGCCATTCTTGAATCGTCACCAGATGATCTGCGGGCGTTATTTGATGAGGCGGCCGGCGTGACAAAATACCGTGTTCACCGCGATGAGGCGCAAAGGCGCATAAAAAGAACCCGCGATGACCTCAACAGGGTGCAGGATATCATAGGAGAGCTGGAAAATGAGATCAAGCTCCTTGACGCGCAGGCGAGAAAGGCCAAAAGGTTTGAGGCCCTGAAAGTAAAGCTGGACACGGGCATAGTAAGCAATATCCTGTTGGATTATAAAGATTTTTTTGAGAGGAAAGGCTCTATGGGGAAAGAGCTTGACGTTTCTTCCGACACACTCACTCAGCGCAGAGCGTTACTCTCGGGTGCGTCGGCAGAAACCGATAAGAAACGGATAGATCTGGATATGATAGAGGAAAAACTTTACAGCGAACGTTCGACGTCAACCGATGTTTTTTCTTCGTTAAAGGTGCTGGAAGAAAGGCTTTCTTCCTCAGCCGCAACGCTAAAAGAGCTTCCCGGAGAACTGGATTCCGCGAGGGAACGCCTTGAGGAAACAAAGCGGAACCTTGACGCTAAAACTCCGGAATATGAAAGTCTTCTCGGCAGGAAAGACGAGATGAAAAAGGCCTTTGAGGCAATAAAGGCGATGATGGAGGCGGAAGCTTCTTCGTTTGACGAGAAACTTCAATCCGCAAAAAACGCGCTCTTTGAAACGCTAAGGGAATCAAGCGCTGTTTCCAACGGTATACGGTCCGCTGAAAATGAGATAGAGAAAACAACACGCCTGACCGCAAAATACGGCTTGGAGATATCCGGACTGGAGAAATACATTTTATCTCTGCGCGGAGAGATAGAAACCGCGAAAAAATCCAATTCTGATATAGAAGAAGCAATAAGCGGTCTGGAAGAACAAGCCGCTGCGCTGCGCGGCGATATCTCCCGCGAGCGTGAAAAGGAAACGGGCATAAAGGCCGGGGCGGATTCTGTAAGGCAGGAAATATACCGTTTGGAGGCGGCCCGTGATCAGGCAGCTTCGAGAAAAACGGCTTATGACAAATTCCTGTCGTCCAGTGAAGGATCTGGTATTCTCGGGGATCTGGAAAGTGCTCTGGACGGCGATGAGAAATGGAAAGACGCCTTTTCCTCGCTACTGGCTAATTTTCCGCGCGTTGTTTTTGTTAAAGATCATTCGTGCATTGAGGCCCTTTCTTCAGGAAAGGATGTGCCTTACATGGTTTTTGTTTCCGTCGCGGACCTTATGAAATACAAATTGCCGGAAAGCGGCGGGGTACCGTTCGGAGGGCTGAAGACGAAAAACGAATATGCGGAAAGATTTCTCGGTATAATGTTCTCCGAACTCGGTTTTACCCAGGAAAACGGCGGCAAGGCGGTGTTTTCGCCGGACGGCTCCATAAAGTTTCCTTTCGGCAGAGTGTTCGGAAAAGCTCTCCGTTTCAGTGACCCGTCCGCAGCTGAAAAAAATATATCCGCACAGCAGAACAAATTAAAAGAAACTCTCTCTCTCGTTGAAAAGTGCGTCTCAAACATAAGAAAACTGGAAGATGATCAAAGGTCTGTGTTAAGTTCAATTTCTTCCCGGAGGGAGCAAATTATAGAAAACGCTACGCATGTGAAGATGCTTGAAAACAGAATTTCCGACAGAGAGGAAACCATAGATGAGAAGAGCGCTGAAAAAAGACATCTGGAAGAAAGTCTTGAGAAGCACAGTGCCGCTATCGCCGATAGAAAGACAAAGCTTGAAACACTGGATGCGAAGCGCAAACTCCAACAGGATAATCTCACATCTGTTGAAAGAACAGTGGCTTCCGCGGAAGAGACCAGAAAGCATATCAGCCAGGCCGAATACGAAGCCAAAAAACAGCAATACGAAAAATTCGCGGTGGAATATGACGCTGCCGCTGAAACTGTTGAGCGGCTCGGGGAAGAAAAGAAATCTCTTGAAAAAAACATAGAAAGAATGGTCGGCGAGCAGAAATATCTTAACGAAAGAAGCGTTCAGATGAAGGAAGAACTCGGAAATCTGAAGAAACAGAATTCTGACGCTGTTATCAGCATGAAAGACCTTGAAGAAAAACAGAAGGAAGGCAGGAAGGAACTTGATGACCTGCGCAAGAAAGTGTCGGCTCTGAATTCAGAAGTTTATGAGGCGCAGAAACACGCCGAGGTCGCAAAAAACGATATGATTCACGCAGATGAGATGCTTGCGGGGCTTTCTCACCGTTTGGGAGAGGAATATAACATGACTGTTGACGAGGCTTGGATAAAATATCCCGAGCCGGTGCGTTTTCAGGAAGAGGAAATCGTCAGAATGAAAGCCCGGGTTGAATCCATAGGCTCGGTGAATCTTCTTGCTCCCGAGGATTACGAAAGGGTGAAGAAACGCTATGATTTTCTGAAAGGTCAGTCCGACGATCTCGAAAAAGCCATAGCCGACATAGACGGTATCATAGGCGAGGCTAACAAACAGATAAAAGAAAATTTCCTGATCACATTCGAAAAAGCCAAGGAAAACTTTAAGAATGTTTATGCCAACTTTTTTGAGGGCGGAACGGCAGAAGTTTTTCTTACTGACCCGTCCAATCCCATAGAGAGCGGTGTTGAGGTCAAGGCGGCTCCGCCCGGTAAAAAAGTGAGTTCCAATAATCAGCTCTCATCCGGGGAAAACGCCCTGACGGCTATTGCCATTCTTTTTGCTTTATTTCAGATAAAGCCTTCGCCGTTCTGCATCCTTGACGAGGTTGATGCGCCGCTCGATGACGCTAATGTTGTAAGGTTTAACAAACTGGTGAAAGAATACTCTCATAAAACGCAGTTTGTGGCTATAAGTCATAACAAAAGAACGATGGAAATGGCGGATGTCATGTACGGGATAACGATGGAAGAATTCGGCGTGTCAAAGCTCATTTCTGTCAAATACCGCAAAGTTGCCGAACAAAACGAAGTTTCTTGACATTCCTGTTCTAACGGGCGACAGGGAAGGAATATGCGAGGGCGTATTTAAAACACTCAGGCTTGGTAAAAGATTTCATATTATAACCCTCAACGCTTTGATGGTTAATCACGCTTTTGAGAACCCCTCTTTTTTTAAAGTGCTGAAATCGGGTTTTTGTGTAAACGATTCCGTGGGTATAAAAGCGGCGTCTTTTCTTCTCAAGGGCAAAGCCATAGATAATTTTCCGGGCATAGAACTTTTTTATAATCTATGCGCTTTTGCCGCCGAAGAGAGTTTTCCTGTTTTCGTTTACGGCGCGAAAGAGGATATCAATATTCTCGCCTGCGAAAAACTTAAAAAACGTTTCCCCGGAATAAATATTTGCGGTCGGCTAAACGGTTATGCGGCTAATGCCGCGGCAATTATAAAGAAAGCAAAACCGGAATTTCTTTTTGCGGCGCTTGATTCTCCCCGTCAGGAGCTATGGCTGTATGAACACTTACCGGAACTCAAATGTTCCGGTATGGGTATAGGCGGTGCGCTGGATGTTTTTTCCGGACATCTAAGAAGGGCCAATCCCGTTTTCAGAGCCGCCGGTTTTGAGTGGCTTGCCAGACTTCTCCGTGAACCGCGGAGAGC
>JAYEJT010000037.1:0-4409 GCA_034660675.1 Elusimicrobiota bacterium | reverse complement strand
ATTATTTTTTTGATATCCATAGGCCACATTATTATATCTCTTTATTTCTGTCAAGAAGAAAAACGGGGAAAAACGGGGGAAAAACGGGGACGGTTCTGGTTTTCTCAGAATCTGATGTCAAAGCCCGCAGGCGACTCTTCAACGGACGGTGCCGCGCTGACATCGCTGACTTCGCCGGGCCCGCCGTAAAGAGATTGTATAAATTCGCTCACTTTGCTTTTCTCACCGGCGGCGAAAATTTCCACACCGCCTCCAGGAAGATTCCTCACCCAGCCGCGCAGACCCATGGCCCTGGCCGTTCTACTCGCAAACCAGCGAAAACCCACGCCCTGCACGAAGCCCGTAACCCTTATCTGTTTTTTGTCCATTTTTTTATTATAGATTTTTTTGTATACTTCGCCAATAATTATGAAACGCATTAAGGATATACGAAATTTTTCTTTTATTGCCCACATTGACCACGGCAAGTCAACGCTCGCCGACCGTGTGCTGGAAATAACGGGTATTTCAAAAAAATATAAAGGCAAAACGCCCCAGATGGACAGCATGGCTCTGGAGAAGGAACGCGGCATCACAATAAAAGCAAAGGCCGTCAATCTTCCTTATAAGGGATGTAATTTTAATCTCATAGACACACCCGGCCATGTGGATTTTTCCTACGAGGTGTCCCGCTCCCTCACAGCCTGCGAAGGCACTGTGCTCATCGTAGACGCGTCCGGCGGCATTGAGGCGCAGACCATGGCCAACCTGAATATGGCGCGGGAAAACAATCTCACGATCATTCCCGTAATAAACAAAATAGACCTCCCCAGCGCGCGCATAGACACCGTCAGCGACGACATCGCCGGCCTACTGGAATGCGGAAAAGACGACATAATCCCCGTGTCGGCAAAAACAGGCGAAGGAATAAACAAACTCCTCGACAAAATAGTGGAAATCATACCGCCGCCGGAAGGCGACCCTTCGAAGAAACTCAAGGCGCTGATATTTGATTCCACCTTTGACCCCTTCAGGGGCGTGATAATATACATACGCATTTATGACGGCGAAATACGCGCGGGCATGAAAATAAAATCTATCGCCACAGGCAAAGAGTACGAGGTACAGGAAACGGGCATCTTTAAAATGAAACCCGAAAAAAAGGAAAGCCTGTCAGCCGGAGAAGTGGGGTATTTCATAGCCGGAATCAAAACCCTTAACGAAATAAAGATCGGCGACACAATAACCGGTTCTAAAGACGACACCTCACCTGTTCCCGGTTTCAGGGAGATAACACCTTTTGTTTTTTCCTCCTTCTATCCCATAGGAGATACCACCGAAAAAACGCTGCGCGAGGCCATAATGAAACTCAACCTCAACGACGCCTCTTTTACATGGGAGCCCGAACAGTCAAAAACGCTGGGGCTGGGTTTCCGGCTCGGCTTCATGGGTTCTCTCCACATGGAAATAATACAGGAAAGACTGGAAAGGGAATCAGAGATAGAGATACTCGCGACCGCCCCCCAGGTGGTCTACCGGGTAAAAACGCTGGACGGCGAAATAATAAACATATCCCGCCCCGACGAATGGCCCGACAAAAAAGCCGTGTCAAAAGTGTACGAACCCGAAATAAGGGCAACGATCATAACGCCCGACAAATGGCTGGGACAGTGCATGAAACTCCTTGAGTCGCGGCGCTCGAAATACATCAGTCTCACCTACATCAACCCCCAGAAAGTCATACTCAAATACAAACTGCCTTTATCCGAAATGATAGCCGATTTTTATTCCGACCTCAAATCCGTCAGCAAAGGTTACGCGTCATTTGATTACAAGCATTCCGGTTTCAGGGAAGCGAAGCTGGACAAGGTGGAAATCCTCGTCAACGGCGTCCCTGTTGAAGCCCTCTGCAGCATACAGCCCCGCGAAAGAGCCGCGTTTTTCTCCCGCGATGTGCTCTTGAGAATGAAAAAATTTATTGACAAACAGCTTTTTGAGGTGGCGCTCCAGGCGAAGATCGGCGGAAAAATCATAGCCCGCGAAACCGTTTCCGCCCTCAGGAAAGACGTCATAGCCAAATGCTACGGCGGCGACATCTCAAGAAAAAGAAAACTACTTGAAAAACAGAAAGAAGGAAAGAAGAGAATGAAAAGGATAGGCTCCGTGGACTTGCCACAGCAGGTTTTTTTTGAAATACTCAGAAAGTAATTATGGAACAACTTGTATTTTTTATATCTCTCGGCATAGGAGCGGTTTATTTGGTAAACCTCCTCTGCGAAAAATGGCAGAAAATCCTCACGGGTATCTTCGTCTGGGGCGGCTGGGCAATAGCGTTCTGGCATTTCAACGGCGAAGAGTGGCCGAAAGTCGCGGCTCTGACAATAATCGCCTGCGTACCCTTTCTCTTTGAAACATACCCGAAAAAACACACCGCAGCAATAAAGGAAGAGGTGAGATCTTTGTTCCACACGCTGTTAGTCGTGTCAGCGCTCATGTATTTCATAATACAGGCCTTTAAAATACCGTCGGGCTCAATGATGAACACATACCTCATCGGAGATCATCTGTTTGCCTGCAAGTTCCGCTACGGCTGGCACATTCCCCTGACGCACAAATATTTAAAGTTCACGGAACCCGTCCGGGGGGATGTTATAATTTTTAAATACCCCCTCAACCCGAAGAAAGACTTTATCAAAAGATGCATAGGCCTTCCCGGCGACACACTTGAAATAAAAAACAAACAGGTTTATATAAATGGTAAAAAACTTATTGAAGATTACACGCAGTTCGCTGACGGGAAACGCTGTTTCTCCGCGCAAGCGAGCGTCCGCGACAACTACGGGCCGATCAAAATACCGGAAAACTGTTTTTTCGCCATGGGGGACAACAGAGACAGGAGCATGGATTCCAGGTTCTGGGGCTGCCTTGAAAGAAAATATCTCAGAGGCAAAGCCCTCTTTACCTACTGGCCGCCGAAACGCATCGCCGGCGGCCGCCACGAACGCCCCCAATTTGAAAATTAATTTTATTTTTGTATAATACTTTCACCTTCCGCGGTAGCTCAGTTGGTAGAGCAGCTGACTGTTAATCAGCGGGTCGCAGGTTCGAGCCCTGCCCGCGGAGAAAACACCTTTTTACCTTCGAGAAACTTAATTTTGGCATCGAGGAAAATTCGCGTATAACATCAGCTGCTCACTCGCTTCTATACTCTAATTTTAAGTGAACCGGTTTTTTGGGGGGTAGATAGGTCAAAAAAACTTATAACGTGTCAGCGCCCTGCTGCCTGCTTTTTGCAATACTGTGCTTTTGACCCCGAACAATAAATCCCTGCTCGCGGTAGCCGGAGAAATATCCTTATGAAATTGCATATATTTTTTGCGTGAAAAATAGACTTTTCCAAAATGCTGCGCAGCAGAAATTAACCTTGTCTTACAGGTCTGGGGAACTGGACGAATATCTTTAATAAATTCTTCTATTGCTTCTTTTATCGCCGTCAACATAAATTCTATAAATGCTGTTGATTCCCCCTTTTTGTCAGAAATGGACAAAGCTTTATAATACGCTTTTTGCTTAATCTTAATTAATGATTCAACGGGTATAAATTCAAAAACGGGATAATCATTTATAAGGATTGCCGATTGCCAGAGCCTTCCCATTCGTCCGTTACCGTCTGAAAAAGGATGAATAAATTCTAATTCATAATGCGCAACGCTGGATTTAATAAAGGGATGCACATCTTTTTCTTTTTTTAGAAACTCTAATAAATTACTTATAAGCCGGGGAACCTGCGTATATTTGGGAGACATGTGTATGATTTTTCTGCCCTTCATAACAACCACATTTCCCGCACGCAGTTTTCCCGCATCTGTGGATATGTGTTTCATAAGAGTTTTGTGAGCTGACAGAAGGGATTTTAAACTGCTGACATCATATTGTTTAATCAGATCATAAACTTTAACTGCATTTTTAACTTCTAAAATATCCTGGACAGGACCGAGCACTTTTTTATTATCTATAATATCCGTAACCTGAGATTCGGAAAGACTATTACCTTCTATAGCCAGACTCGCATGAATGGTCTTTATACGGTTATGTCTGCGTAGCTGAGGAGTGGGCGGAAACGCCTTAAGCCCTTCGCATTGACCAATTACACGACTGATGCCGGCGCACAAATTGACTATTTTTGAAGTAATTTTAAATGGCGGTTTCACATTATGATAGTATCATATGATACTATCATTGGCAATAGTTCTTTTAGTCTTTTTTTAAACCCGAAATTAAATCGTCCAGTGGGGGGAACCAAACCTCAAAATTAAAATGGCCCGTATCTGGCTGTTGCCATTTCCTTTAGACCGGTTTGTTTATCTCTTTATTTATGCTCGCCCCATGAGAAACCGTATCATTTATAAGCTTTTATTTACCTCAGGGGT
>JAYEJT010000036.1:0-21819 GCA_034660675.1 Elusimicrobiota bacterium | reverse complement strand
AGACGCGAAAGACATTTCCATGTCTATCTGGGTAAATTCCGGCTGCCTGTCGGCTCTCAGATCCTCATCCCTGAAACATCTTATTATCTGATAATAACGCTCAACGCCGGAGGCCATGAGAACCTGTTTAAAAAGCTGCGGCGACTGCGGCAGCGCAAAAAAAGAGCCCGGCCGGGTACGCGACGGCACAAGATAATCCCGCGCCCCTTCGGGTGTTGATTTTGTGAGCATGGGCGTGGGCACATCCCAGAACCCCAAAGAAGAAAAATATTCTCTCGTTATCCTCATCAGCCTGTCAACGGCCTCAAGGTTTCTCATCATAGCCCTGCCTCTCAGGTCCAGAAACCGGTATTTCAGAGCTGTCTCATCCCCAACTTTTTCGCCCGGATAAAACGGCAGCGGCAAAGCGGAATTGAGCACCTCAAAAGATTCCACCTTCATCTCCGTCTCTCCGGTCGGTATTTTTTTGTTGACCGCATCATCCGGCCTTTTGGATATTTTGCCTTTCACTTTAACAACGAATTAGGAGCGTAGAGCATTGACCGCGACCGCATAATCCCCGCTCTTATCGGACGTGTCAAAAACAAGTTGTAATTTTCCGGAACGGTTTCTCAAATCAGCAAAAAAAACACCGCCATGATTCCTTATGGAATCCACCCAGCCCGAAAGCTCAAGTTCTTTGTTTTCAAAACCGGTGTTTATAGAATCAATTATTATTTCTTTCATCTGCTTAAAAAAATCTGAACACCACCATCTGCATTATAATGTTGGTGAACACTCCGGCAACAATGTCATCAGCCATTATCCCCCAACCCCCCGCAAGATTTTCGGCAAGTTTCACCGGCCCCGGTTTGAGGCCGTCAAAAATACGGAACAATATAAACGCGGAAAAAATCATCCAGAAAGTTTTTGGGATAAAAGCCGCGGCTATGAGAAAACCCATTATCTCGTCTATAACTATCAGCGGGCAATCCTTCTGCGCGAATATTTCCTCCGCTTTCCCCGCCACATAAACACCGCCCATCAGTCCCAAAAGTATAAGAAGCCAGAACTCATTCGGATGATACCTTGAATCCGGCCAAATCACAAAAATGACAACGCCCACGAGCGTGCCTAACGTTCCTTCTCCGGGATGCGGCGCGTAGCGCGAAACACCAAAACCCGTCGCCAGAAATTTTATCAGCTTATCCATTCTTTTCTCCCCGAATTCAGATATCCTCGCCAAACAGATAAAAATATTTCTTTATGTAACTGACGCCGCTGTAAATGGTGGATGCCACGGCGAAAAGCATAAGAAACATCGGCAGTTTGTAAACAGTATCAAGCCAATCATGATAGAAATCCCATTTCACCGACGCGCTTTGAACCATTATTATAATGAGCGTCATAATTATCGCCGTCAGCTGCACCGTTGTTTTCACCTTTCCCGAAATCAGCGCCGGAATGGAAATTTTGTGCCTTGCGGCAAGCACCCTGAGTCCGGATATTATAAATTCTCTGGAAATTATTGTGACAACCATCCACCAGTACACATGCAGCCAGCCAACAGTCGTGAAATAAACCAGAGCCGACGTCACCAGCAGTTTGTCGGCCAGCGGATCCATAAATTCACCCAGCACAGTCACCTCTTTTCTGCGGCGGGCCACTATGCCATCCACGCAATCCGTGGAAGCGAGAAATATGAATATAAAAGAAGCCGCGGCGTAATTCCAGAACCCACCCATGATCACCATGATCATAAAGACCGGTATCCCCGTCATCCGCAGAAAAGTTATTTTATTGGCAAGCGTCATTTTCTCATATCTATTATTTTAGCCCCGCGCGGAAACTCAAAAACGCCGGAAGATATTTCCACATTTTCACGCCACGCTTTTATTTCCGTGAATGTTTCCATAACGGGATTTTCAACTTTTATGGATTTTAGCATTTTTTCGTCTCTGTCGTATATAGCTTCTATCCTGTCGTCCGCTCTCGAAGCAGTGAAAACAACAGAGGACGCGGCAGAATTATCCCCGGTCAGTAACGAACCGCTCTCGTAAACCCCGCCAGGTAGATCAAAATACATAAAAAGCGGATTGCCCCCCCTCCATTCGTCAACATAAATTTCGTTGTACTTTTTAACGAGTCTTTTTCTTGATTTTGCGTCTATCAGCAGTGCCTCAGCGGGAAGTTCCACTCTGAAAAAGAGCGGAGTTTTCCTGTAATATATTTTACCGTTCACCTGAAAAGATTTTTCAGACCCCTTAATTTTCGTTATTTTTGTGAAAGAAACTTCTATTGTTTCCGCTCCTTCAATCTCACCGCGGAATTCCGCGGCTGAAAGTCCGCCGGGGCGGGCTGAAAGTCCGCCGGGGCGGGCTGAAAGTCCGCCGGGGCGGGAAGATATTTGCGCAAGAGGTCCCTCCGGCGGCAGCGCGAAAACAGGACATAAAATCAAAACCAAAAAAAGAACACAGGCAAGCACCCCGGACGGTGTCCGTAGCGGGCCATATGAGTGAGGATTTTTGCCCCGTCTCCGGAGCGAATAAGCAGCGAGCCGCGCACGCGAGCGACCGTCTACGGATATCTCCGGGATGCTTGCCTTAGGACACATTATTTTTCTCACAGGTTTTCCCTTAGACGACCAAGCGTCTCCGCATCGCAGAGAATCTCCTTTCCCTTAGTGGGCCCGAGATCATCTCCGATAATACCGAGTTCGTGCATTGTGTCCATCAATCCGGCCGCCCTGCCGTATCCCACGCGAAAACGCCTCTGAAGAAGAGACGTGGATGCCTTGCCCTGGGAAACAACAAATTCGGCGGCATCCCAGAATATATCGTCTCTTATTTTCGCGGATGAAAAATCGGTTTTCTTCACTTCCTTAACCAGATCCATATACTCAAAATCAATACTCTGGTTCCTTATAAATTTGACTATTTTCTGCACCTCTTTACGCGAAACAAAAGGCGCCTGCAGGCGCTGCAGAAAACTTGAACCCGGCTGAAGATAAAGCATATCCCCGTGAAGCAGAAGAGCCTCGCCGCCCGGCGAATCCAGAATGGTGCGGGAATCAATTTTTGACAGCACATGCAGCGAAATCCGCGCGGGAAGATTGGCTTTTATCACACCTGTGATTACATTCACTGACGGACGCTGGGTACACAGAACAAGATGTATGCCGCAGGCGCGCGACATTTGGGAAAGCCGCGTTATGCAAAGTTCCATGTCTTTCTGCGCCACCGCCATAAGATCGGCCAACTCGTCTATGACAATCACTATGTACGGAAGGCTGCCGCATGACTCGTGAAAACCGGTTATATCTCTCACCCCGTTTTCGGAAAAAAGTTTCAGCCTTCTTTCCATTTCAAAAACCGCCCATTTCAATGAAGCCACTGCGCCGTGAACATCCGTCTGCACACGGGATAACAGATGAGGAATATCATTATAAACCGTCAGTTCCACCATTTTAGCATCTATAAGTATCAGTTTCATATCGTGAGGGGAATATTTGTAAAGAAGGCTCAGTATAAGGTTATGTATCGTAACGCTTTTTCCCGACCCCGTTGCTCCGCCTATCAGGAGATGAGGCATTGTGGCCAGATCCGCCACCACGGATTCGCCCACAACATTTTTGCCGAGCACAACAGGCAGTTTGGCGGCAGAGACAGCAAAACTTTCGGATTCCAGAAGTTCCCTGAGGTTAATCTTCTCACGCTTTTCGCGCGGCACCTCTATCCCCACCGCGGCCTTCCCCGGTATGGGGGCAAGAATCCTTATTGATTCCGCGCGTAACTGCATCGCTATGTCATTGCTCAAACTCTGTATGGCCGATATTTTCTGGCCGGGGGGTACGGAAAGTTCATACCTTATCACACCGGGCCCTATGACCACATCCGTCACCTCAGCGCTTATGCCGAAAGACGCGAAAGCCTCTTCAAGAGGTTTGGTGTCAGGTGATTCTTTTTCCTGACGGGGGCTTTTAAGCAGAACATCCGTGCCCGGAATAAAATATTCCGCATGTTCTTTTGCGGAAGTCTCCCCCGCGGGAGAAAAAGCCTTATCTTCCGGTTGGTCCGGTCCGGCGTCAACGCTCGCGTCATTTACAGCAGAACCGCCTTCATCCCCGGGTTTAGAACGCGTCCGCGGGGATTTCGCCGGCCGCGGCTTAATAACACTTACGGGTTTGGCTTTCGCCGGAGAAACAGCAGCCGCACGTTTTTTAAACACCCCAAAAATAAATTTTACTCCCGCCACGGCTCTCACAAAAGGATACGCCATCACTCTGAAAAGATTCAGCGCGCTCATGTCAAAAGCCATTATAAAAGCAGCCAGAGCGGCCGCAAAAGCCGCCACGAAGGCCCCTTTTTTGCCCAACAGATTTCTCAACAGTAAACCCGCTATCTCACCGGCCTTACCGGCCGGGCTTATCCTGGGAATTCTGCCCATCACAGAAAGGTGAACAACAGCACAGACAGATATAAGCAGAAGCGCCAACCCTCCCAGTTTTTTCCAGAAATTAGGCAGGGTTATTTTTGCGATAAGAAGTGCCCCCGAAATAATGAGCAATACAGAAAAAACATTTGACACCCAGCCGAAAAGATAATATGACGCCGCGGCGATATTCCTTCCTATAAAACCCTGGGAAGGCTCCCAGTTGAGCCACAGAGCCATCATCAAACCCGAGGCAACGAGCAGAATGCCTGCTATATCAGCAGAACGGCCGGCTGAACCGGCATTGGAGGATTTGTTTTCTTTATTTTTACTCATATAAAAAACAGATTTATCACGGCGACCGCCAGTGTGTACAAACCGAAATATTTAAGTTTCGCTTTTTTCACCATCAGCAGCAGCAGGCTTATGGCCGCAAGCCCTGACAAAAAAGCCGCGGCGGAAGCAAGCAGCATTGAAGGATTAAAAAGAGAAGAATCGAAAGAGCCCAAAAGTAAATTACCGAAAAGCACGGCGGGTATGCTCATAAAAAAAGAAAATTCCACGGCCTTTTCGCGGGACAGGCCGCACAAAACGCCGGCACCGATCGTGGAACCGCTGCGCGAAACACCCGGCAGAAGAGCCAGCGCCTGAAAAACTCCTATAACAAACGATTTTTTACAGTCAGCCGCCACGCTTTTTTCCCTGATAAAATCGCTTCCTATAAGCAGCACCGAATTAATAAGAAAAAAAAGCGAAATCCACACAGAGTTCCCGGCAAAGATCCGTTCAAAAGAATCTTTCGCGAAAACCCCGACGATACCCGCGGGAATACTGGCTATAAAAAGATAAAGAACCGTTTTTCTCGCCTGTGCACCGTCACGCCTGAAAAAATTCACGACAAGAGAAACCAGCCCTTTTCTGAAATAAAAAAGAACAGCCAAAAGAGTCGCCAGATGAAGAAAAGCCGTTTCCTTAAACGCCGCGGCTGAAGATGTCCCCATAATGCTGTTGGCCAAAACAAGATGGCCCGACGAGGACACGGGCAGAAACTCCGTAAGCCCCTGAACAACACCTAACAAAACACTTTTCATATCAATGGTGGAAAACGGGGGAAAACGGGGACGGTTCTGGTTTTATAATGAGAATGAGGTGAAAACCAGAACCGTCCCCGTTTTCCCAAGACCTGACCCCTCTTCCTCATTATGCGGGCTCTTCAAATTCCGGCGGTTCGTCTTCTACCGGGCCCGGCATTTCCGCGCCGGAACCGCGCACTGTTTCGTCATATTTGGCAAGTACTTTTTCTGTGATTTCACCGTTTATTTCCACATCCCTCTTCATCCTGATGGTGTTGTAGAATTTTCCGTCGGCACCTCTCTGAGAAGGAGAACCGACAAAAAGGCCATTCGGCCCTTCAACAACCTTAAAAGCGTTCACAGTGAAATCATCGTCAAAAGTGACAACGGCAAAAGCTCTTATTTTGGATGAGCCTTTAGACATCCTGATAACAACATCCGTAACTTTCATAGCGCCCCCCCCTATTTTCCCGTCCTGACGGCGGTCATTCTATTTCAAAAAGATCTTCGTCTTTTTGCACAAGCTCCGCGTTTTTAGCTATTATTCTGAGCACCCTGCAGTTTGAAGGGCTTTCAATCTCATTCATCACTTTCATTGCCTCAACAATGCTCAAAGTCTCACCTTTGGACACATTGCACGGCGGACTTATAAAAGGCTTTGAGTTCGGCGACGCGGCTGTGTAAAACACGCCCGCAAGCGGAGATTTTATTGTGTTTAAAACCTTGGCTTGGGCAGGTTCCGGCGCAAGTGCGCTTTTTTGTGGTTTTGCTCGGCTGACCGAAGAAGCGCGAACCGCCTGCGACGGCACGCTCACCTGAGCAGACACAGCTCTTTTTATACTGATTTTGCTGCCCCTCTTCTCAAAAGCGAGTTCTTTTATTCCCTTCGCTTTCATCAGAGAATAACATTCCCTGAAAAAAGAAACCAGCTCCGACGTCGCGCTTTTTGCAGACTTCACTTATTGTATTGGCTTTCGTCGCTTATTTTCAGATCTCTCAGCGCCTCTTTCCGGGACAGTCTTATTTTTCCCCTGTCGTCAACAGATAGAACTTTGACAAGAAGCTGCTCTCCTTCCTGCGCCACATCGGTGACCATATTAATTCTTTTCGGAGCAAGTTCCGATATGTGAACAAGGCCTTCCGTGCCGGGATAAATCTGCACAAAAGCTCCGAAATTCACTGTCTTTATCACTTTACCCATATGAATTTTTCCGACCTCAACATCACCCACAAGATATTCTATCATCTGTTTGGCGGCATCGATACTCTCAACGCTGTCAGCGGCAAGCTGCACAAGGCCTTCATCGTCAACATTGACTTCACAACCGGTTTCGGCAATGATACCTTTTATATTCTTACCTCCGGGGCCTATGAGCGCACCTATCTTATCAACTTTTATTTTCACGGAATCTATCTGGGGAGCAAACTCCGACACTTTTTCGCGCGATCCGGCAAGAGCCCCGCTCATTACGTCTATGATCTTGCAACGCGCTTCTTTTGACAGAGCCAAAGCTTTTTTGAATGTTTCAACATCCAGCGACTCCATTTTGAGATCCATCTGCACGGCGGTTATTCCTTTTTTGGTACCGGCTATTTTAAGATCCATGTTGCCGAGATGATCCTCTTCTCCGGCAATATCAACCAGGAGCACTTTTTCATCACCTATGTCAGCTATACCCATGGCAATACCAGCCGCCATGCCTTTCACCGGCACACCCGCATCCATCAGAGACAGGCATGAACCGCAAACACTGGCCATTGACGAAGAACCGTTGGATTCAAGGATCTCCGAGACGACTCTCACCGTGTAAGGAAACTGCTCTTCCGTCGGCAGAAGAGGCGTGAGAGATCTTTCTGCAAGATGGCCGTGGCCTATTTCACGCCGTCCGGGACCGCGGGGGAAACCCGTCTCGCCCGTGGCAAAATGCGGGAAATTATAGTGAAGCATAAACCTCTTCTTGTAATCCCCTTCAAGTTCGTCCATTATCTGTTTGTCCGACATACTCCCCAGGGTCGTAACCGCAAGAGCCTGGGTCTCACCGCGGGTAAAAACCGCGGAGCCGTGAGTCCTCGGAAGAACCGACACCTCGGCGCTGATGGGCCTGAGCTCGTCAAAAGCCCTTCCGTCCAAACGCTCCTTGTCCACTTTTATTTTTTTCAGAAAAATGTCTTTTATGCAGCCGTCAAACACTTCCGCGTAAGCTGTCTTTTCCTCGGCTCCTATCTCCAGCTTTTCAGCGGAACCGCCTTTGATTGCCGAAATAATAGCCCCACGCTTTGTGTGACTCTTTTCTTTAAAAGCCTCTAAAAGCTGTGGCTCGATCTCTTTCGTGACCCTGCTTTTGAATTCATCATCAATGGCCGGCATTCTTATGCCTTCAACTTTTTCTTTGCCCGCTTTCCCGCGAAGATCCTCACACAAAGCTATTATAGTGTCAATGACAGGCTTGGCCTGATTCACGGCACTCTCGACTTTCTCTTCCGACACCTCGTCTCCACCGCCCTCTATCATGGTGATGCCCGTTTTCGTTCCGGCCACAATAAGATCCATGGAACACTCGGCAATTTCGGGAATTGTCGGATTCACGATAAACGAATCCTCCTTTAAGCCCACGCGGCAGACCGCCACCGCCGTGGTAAAAGGTATATCCGATACCAGCAGAGCCGCCGAAGAACCTATGAGGGCCAGCATATCCGATTTGTTTTCGATATCGTGTGAAAGCACCCGGATGGACACCAGAACTTCCTGCACGAAACCCTTCGGGAACAACGGCCTCAGTGACCTGTCCACAATGCGGGAGGTAAGAATTTCCGAATCTCTCGGACGACCTTCTCTTTTGAAAAAACCGCCGGGTATCTTTCCCGCGGCATATGTCATTTCCTTGTAATCCACCGTCAGCGGCATAAAACCCGCGTTTTTCGCATCGCCCATCGTCACCGCGCACAACACAACCGTGTCGCCGTATGTGACCTTACACGAGCCGTTGGCCTGCTTCGCCCACGCTCCGGTTTCAATTGTCAACTTTCTTCCTGCAATCTGTGATTCAACTTTAATCATTTTTTCCTTCCTTACATTACTTTTCCGATCATCCTTGCCGGAAAACTTACACTCTTATCTTCAGTTCCTTCGTTATATTTCCATACTGCTCGGCATTCGTTCTTTTAAGATACGAAAGAAGCTTTTTCCTTTTGGAAACAAGCTTTATCAAACCAAGCCTTGAATGCTTATCTTTCTTGTGTATTTTCAGATGCTCCGTTATCTCGCTTATTCTCGTGCTGAAAATACCCACCTGCACCGACGCTGATCCCGTGTCCCTGGTATCCTTGCCGAACCTCTTAATAACTTCCTGTTTCTCCGTCTTTCCTATTGCCATCCTATTCCTCCTGCGGGACAGTTTAAAGCCCGTCCCCTTTTTACTAAAATCCAAACAGCATTATAGCAAATATCCCCTATATTAAAAGTAGCAACCGGGGGCAGCTTGAAAGTAAACGCGCAACTAATCACAGACGTTTAAGTTCCGGACACGCAAACTTTGTTCTTGCCAGACCCTTTCGCCTCGTAAAGAGCCTTGTCCGCTTTATCTATGATGTCGTTTTTTTGGACACCGTGATCGGGATACGCGGCAAGACCTATGCTCACGGTGGAACGCATGCCCTGACCGAAATTCTGATTTTCAACAGCTTTTCGTATTCTCTCGGCGGCAATCACCGCGCCTTCTATCGGCGCCTCGGGAAGTATAACCGCAAACTCCTCTCCGCCGTAACGGGCTATAAAATCTGTTTCTCTCAGTATAAAACGCATAATCTTAGCCATGCTTTTCAGATGCCTGTCCCCCGCCAGATGCCCGTGGGTGTCATTGAACTTTTTAAAATCGTCTATATCCAGAATCATAAGCGAAAAATTCAGATCATACTGCTGAGCCCTGTATATTTCCTTCTCCATGCGCTCATGGAAAAACCGGTGATTGAAAAGGCCGGTAAGACCGTCCACATTTGAGAGTTTTATCGTTTTATGCAGAGCTTTTGTCTGTATTATTATGCCCGATATCTTGTTCTGCATCAGCGCCGTTATCCCCTCATCTACGGTATCGGATTTAACATCAAATAAAGCCAGCCCTCCCATGAGAGAACCGTTATCAAAAAGCGGAATATACAAAGATTGCCCGTAATCTTCATAAAAGCCTTTCTCCTGACACGAAAAATCCTTAATCCGTTCCAGCGCACCGTCGCATTCCTCTCCGCCTATGCCCCATGAAATTTTTTCCGTGAGAGAGCCTTTTGTGCCCAGAAAAATCACTCCCGAAGAAGAGGAAGTGAGTTTTCTCGCTGACTCAAGAAGAAGAATGAGGATTTCGTCAAAAGACCACGATGGTTCTATTTTGGCCTGAAGCCGGTCAAAAATATCCCTGGCCCAGGCCCCGCGCAAGAGACTCCATATAAGGTTGGCGGTCATCCAGCCCATAACCTCTATCCCTAACGGCACCGTTTCTGTTTTCAATTTTTCAGCCATTGCCGGAGCACCGCTCAGATCCAGCACGGCATCACATTCCCCGTCTTTTAAAAATTCTCTCCAGTCGTCAATAACCGGTATTGTCTGCAAGCGGGCATCTGAAAACACAGCATCTCTGTCTTTCTCCGCATAAACACCGGTGACATTGTAATCGGCGCTTGAATCCAGAAATCTTATGAAAGCTCCCGAGCGCCGGCTGCCGGCTATAACAAGTATTCTTTTGCTGCGCACGGACGTCATTTCAGCCCGCCGCGGCGGACTTCCAGCCCCGCCGCAATCCTGAAACATTCAATCATGGATTCCGCGCTCGCGGTAAATTTACCGGCAATATCAAACGCCGTGCCGTGAAGAGGAGAAAGCCTGATAAAAGGAAGTCCCCATGTAAAATTAACCGCGCGGCCGTGCGAGAAGAGTTTAACAGGCGCAATACCCTGATCGTGATACATGGCTATAGCGATGTCATACTCATTTTTCAAACAACCCGCCGCAACGTCATCCGCGCCCATGGGGCCGGACACTGCCGCGCCTCGTTTTTTTAACTCTTCCACAGCCGGAATTATCTCATCTCTCTCTTCGCCTCCGAGCAAACCACCCTCGCCGCAATGCGGATTGAGCGAACACACTGCGAGGCGGGGCACTTTTATACCGAGAAACTTCAGCGCTTCGCTCGCGGCTTCGGCCGCGGCCAAAACGGCTTCTTTCTTTACGGCCGGCGGTACGTCTTTGATTGCCAGATGCTGAGTAACAAGAACAACGCGGATTGCCCTTGAAAGAAAGAGCATCACCGCTTTTTGTCTGTCAACGCCGAAATAATCCGAAAGATAATATGTGTGTCCTGAAAAACCTTTCTTTAGTGACGCAATCCCCTCTTTTGAGACGGGAGCGGTAATAAGTCTGTCAGTTTTCTTTTCTTTGATGAGAGCACAGGCCAGATCAAGATAAGCGAGAGCCTCGTGCGACGACGATTTTCCGGGCGCGGAGCCGTAAATATATTTGTTTTCACAAACGGGTTCAATGATATTCAAAGCGCCCGGTTTAAGGCGAGAAACGCTGTCAACAGAATTGATGCTGACGCTTATCCCCATATCGGAAGAAAGTTTTTCATAAAGAGATTTTCTACCGGCAATCACGGCCGGAACACGCAGAAAAGACTCATTTGAAGCCAATCTTAATATGATCTCCGGGCCTATTCCCGCGGGATCGCCGGAAGTAATGATAACGGTCTTATTCAAACAGTTTTTTATCCAGTATTTTTATTGCCGCCTGATCTCGCAGATCTCTCACCCACGCGGTGTATTTTGCTTCCATGGCGGCGCTGTAAAGATAATTTTTTATGTAATCCCTGGCCTCTTCAAAAGTCTTTTTTTCGGGCGCGTTTTTCCCCGTGCACTTGACTATGTGATATCCCAGCGGCGTCTCAAAAACGCCGGATATCCCGCCGACATTGAGATTAAAACAGGGGTTTTCAAATTCGGGGATCTTTTCACCCCTTCCGAAATAACCGGTGTCGCCTGCATTTTCCGGAACGGAAGAATATTTTTCGGCAAGCTCCGAAAAACTTGCCTTTTTCTTCTTCGCTTCCGCAAGGACGCGTTTTGCCTTAGACTTCAACTCTTTTTTGGAAACACCTTTTTTAAACTCAAAAAAAATCTGCTTCACCTTCACCTGTTCGCCCACAATCATCTTATCTTCATTGGCCTCGTAAAACTTCTTCATTTCCTTTTCAGAAGGCTCGGGGATTTTGGATCGCACATCCCTGTTTATGAGCTTTATGGTCACAAGCTGATTTTTAATATTCTCGCGCATCTTTGAAACAGATAGCCCCTGCTTTTTTATTTCCCCGGCGTATTCATCTTCTGTTTTAAATCTCGCGCGTATTTCCGCGATACCCTGATCCACCTCGCTTTCGGTGACCTGCATATTTTCCTGACCGGCTTTGATCAGCAGCACTTTTTCCTCTATCATGGCATCGAGAATTTCTTTTTTAACTCTTTTCTCAAGTTTTTCAGCTTCTTCCGCCGACGCGTTGTTTTCTATCTGAGCCTGAAAGGGCTTGATTCTTTCCGTGAATTCGGAATAAAATATGGCCTTGCCGTTTACAGTGGCCACTATTCTGTCCAGCATGCGCGCTGAAACAGGCAGCGACATAAACAGCGCCGCCATTGCAAAGATAATCTTTTTCATTTGTCCTTGTCCTCCTGAGCCGTTCCCTCCGGAATATACCACGGAGGATAAATACGCGAAAGTCTGTCATAATTCACTTTCACATGAAATTTTTTCTTGTAGAATTTCAACAATTCATCAAGTTTCTGCTTGCTTAAAAACTGAACGATTTCATCCTTCGCCTCGTCTTTGTTTTTTGAAACAGCGGTGCTCCGTCCTGTCAGCTTTATTATGTGCCAGCCGAAAGGCGTTTTAACAGGTTTTGAGATGTCACCCGTGTTCTGCAGTTTGAACGCAACTTCCTCAAATTCGGGCACCATGTCACCGCGTTCAAAATAATTAAGATCTCCGCCTTTTTTCGCGGTGTTCCTGTCTATTGAATATTCGGAAGCAAGTTTGGAAAAACTTTTTCCGTCTTTTATCTGCGCGAGCATGTTTACAGCCTCATCTTTTGACGATAAAAGTATGTGAGAAACCCGCACCCGGGGGGGATGCAGATAGAAATCCCGGTTTTTTTCGTAATAGTCGCTGATTTCCTCTTCCTCCACATTGAGAGGGCCTTTCTTAAGCTCCTCAACAACCTGCTCGAGCAGAATCTGATCTTCCAGGGCCTTTATTCTGCCACGCACTTCCGGACGGCGGTGTATCCCCTTTGCTTTTGCAAGCTCTACAAGAACACCCTCGTTAACGATTCCTTCCAGATACTGGCGGCGGCCTCCTTCTGTTTCCAGAAAACCCCTGTAATAGGTCGGTACATCGAGCATGCGGTTTTTAAACGAGTCCGCTGTGATCTTATCCGACCCCACCCGCGCGACATAACCGTCGCCGCAGCCGGCGACCAGAATGAGCACAAAAAATATTTTTTTCATTTTTATTATTCCTCCGTTATACGTTTGGCAATTCTATCAAATGAAATAAAATGGAGCAACTACAAATGGTACAAATGGGGTACAAATGGTGACAGGCTTTCAGTTATTCAGTTATTGTAAAAGCACTAAAACAGCGGACATCAGCGCCCGCCGCACTCAGGCGTTGTGAGCGCGCCTGTAATTTGACTTGAATTTCTTTTCCGACAGAGGATACGAACTGACAGAGGCAAGCTCTTTATCCGCCGACACCGGCCAGTCACTGTAATAACCGAATTCACCGGAAAGTTTATCCGCGAAAAATTTGAGAAATTTTACGGCTTTGCTGTGATACAACTTATCAAATTCTGCGGGAACGCCTTTTATGGCGCTCCTCTCAAACGAAGCGATATCCCTGATTTCGCCTTTCTCTCCCGTCATGGCTTCGGCGATATCCGCGCAGCTGATGAGATTTTTCCCTCCGGAAAGATTGACCACCTGTATCCTTTTCCAGTCCATATAAACAACATAATCCGCCTTAAGTTTTTTTAGTTCCTCACAGACAAGAGACATGGGAAGTTCAAACTCACCGGCTTTTCTGTCAACAAACGGCGACATCAGCGCCACCGCATTAAATGTTTTCGGCAACGACGGATCGGCGTCCTTTGAACGCAAAAAATTCATTCTGTAGGCATGAGCCGCTATGGGGGGAAGATTTTCTTTCTTAGCGGCGGCGTCTTTCGGCGTCACGGCTCTCACCGAAGTGACCTTCCAGCGGGAATCTCCCGCATTGATATATCCTGATATTCTGTGCCCCAACTCCAGAAAATCACTTTCCCGCAACCACCTCAGGTCCTTGGGAATGCGGCGGTTTCTTTTCGGCGTGGCAATGGCTATCCCTTCACAGCCTCCATCCTCGTCCCAGCCCACAAGCTGCGACAAAACCGGCAGATTCAGTTTTTTCAGCGGATCAGCATAATTGTAAAGCTCCATGCTGTACATGCCGCCCTGCAGAAAAAATATGTATTCGGGTTTGTAATGACGGCCCGTCCATTCCAGCACCTGTGTTATGCCCGGCTTGTTTTCAGAACCGTTTTTGGCCACCTTCGGAGCCTTTGTGAGAACAGCCTTAATCGTCTTCCCTGTATCGCTATCGGTCAATGTGTATTCGATGACATTGTATTTTACTTTTTCCAGCACCTTTTCATAACTATCCTCATATTTTTTAACGGCAACCGGTTTCACCGAAAGCAACTCCAGAGAAGGCGCGTATTCCGTGACCTTGCCGGCGATGTAATAAAAGAATTCCAGTATATTTCTGTCCCCCACTTTCAAGAGCCTCTTTTTCGGGAACTGCGGATTTGAAAGAGGCTGGCAGGTAGCCGCGCCCTTGTGTCCGCCGTCGGCCTTCGTGCCTATGTGCTGCATAAGGGTGCTCAAATTTATCGTCTCATCATCGTTATTGGGTTTTCTCGTCGTCATTATCTGCGAACCGTAACAATAGAAAAAATAATCCGCATAATATTTTTTCCGGTGCAGAAGATAATTTATGGCGGAAGCCACGTTTATTTTTGTCTCGCCGAGTTTCGCGTTGGTAAACGGCGACAGCGCGGCCATAATTATCAGGCGGTTGTCCGGATTCCCCACATAAAGTTCTTTGACAAAAGCGTCCCGCTCTTCGGCACCCTTGGGGGCCCGGAAAAACACTTTCAGCTTATCCGTAAAACTCAAACATTTATTATAATCTCCGCCGGGCGGTTTTCTGAGAAAAAGCATGTGCGCCATATTTGTTTCCGTGCGCGGAAGAACTTTTTCAAGCCCGTCCTCGTATTCCTTGACGGACTTGTCCCAGCCCGTAGAACTCATTATGTTTTCAAGAGCTTCCCTGCTGTCCAGTTTTGACAGCTCCATCGTCATTTCTATCTTGTTGAACGAAGAACCTATGAGCTTGGATATTTCTATACCCAGCCCCCTGTCTTTGGTTCCCATGGATTTTGGCCAGTACTGACGAGGGAGATAAAGATCCTGCACATGGGCAATATCCCTCAAATGTTTCAGGCCCGGATTGTCCCAACGTTTTCCTTTCACCATTTTTTCATATATGAGGTCGGCGCCGCACTTCTTATCTTCGGGCGCCTCGTCAATACCGCGGGGCGCGGCGTGGATCTGAACGCTGCCTATCACTCCTTCATCTCTGAGATTCTCAAGCAATGTGAGAATTTCAGGGTTGTAGGGGTGATGATCGTCTACGGACACGACATTGACATCGTTTTCTTTGAGAAAACGGAACATTCTCTCTATGAGAGTGAGAGAAAGATTATGCGCAAAAGGAGAATCCCCGACGGTATCGACATCCACTTCGTCATCGGTGTCAACATCCTCGTCTGCCAAATAGTCGGATGAACCGGGGGCGGCGTTTTTTGCCTCAACCTCTTCCGGAACAAGCATGACATGCAGGCCGTCAAATGTGACGTTAAACTGAAAAACCTCGGTCGGAGAAGATGGTTTATAAAGCACATATGCCGCGCCGTCATCACCCGTTTTAACAATGGCGGATTTGGCGCCAAGCTCATTCCCGTCAGCCGAATATATTTTACCCTCCCCCTTGAGCCTCTCGAACATTATGTCAATGCCTGAAACGGCTTTTCCGGTGGAATCCTCCATCAGCATAACCGTTATGGGGAAACCTCCCTCCGGAGCCGGAGGCGTTTTATAAGAAGGAAGCTCTTGCAGAATTTGCAGGGCGTCTTTTGCCTTTTCCGCGAAAGACGCGAATTTATCTTTTATGAAACCGTCCTGCTCTCCGGCACGCTCTATCTTTTCAGCCATAAAAACAAATATATTTTTTAACTGCGATCTTACCTTTTCGGCGGCTTCGGAAAACTGTCTGGCATGTAAATCGTCAAAAGGAAGTTCTCTGAGCTGCTCATAACCCCTCGCAAGATAATAAACGCTCTCCGCGGCAAGGATAAGGAGTTCATCGGTGTAACCTATGCGTCCGCGGGAGGAGAGGTCAAGCGAATGCGCTTTATCCAGGGCAAGTATTTCCTCTTTTTCCTCAACGATCTCGGACATATCATATTTTATGTCATTGTTCATAGCCGCGAGAACCGCCGTTTTAGCGTGATAAAACCTGTCACCTGTGAAACCCTGCATCAGGTCTTTCAAAAGAGCATTCTGTTTTGTTTTTTTGTCCTCATCTCCGGCATCATCAATAGAAAGTTCCGTGGCCGCCCTTGTCATATCAAGAATATCGTTGGCCATCCTCAGCACCGGTACATCCTGATAGGCCGTTATTTTTGCCACCTGATTAAAAGTGGGATTGAAAACATCTTTGTATTCGTCCGAAACAGCCAGAGCGTTGGACACGATCCACAATCTGAAATCATTGAGATTTTTCGTGTATTTGTTGATGAGTCCTACAGCGTCACTGTCCCTCACCCGCACCAGTTTGAGACGCGGTGCCAAAGCGTCAACGGGAAAATCGGGGATATAAACATCGCAGCCTTTGTGCACGACAAGATGGTTTATGCCTTCCGAATAATTTATGAAATCAAAATCGTAATCTTTTCCGTACTCGGAATCGCGCAAAAGCTCTTCTTTCAAAGCGTTCTGCGCCCAAACGCTGTAAAACACATTTGAACTTATCGTGTCAAGGTCACCGCCGGTTTCGCGCCCTATCCCGTTGCGGACGCCCTTACCGTGAATAATGAATATTTTTTTTCTCATCCCAATTCGGTTTAAAACTACCAATTTCTTGGCCCCGCTGTCAAACCAACGCGAACACATCTAATCACAGCGGTGGTATCCGTAGACGGACGCTCACGCATGAGGTTCGTCCGCCACGGCAGACTTGCAGCTGCCTATTCGTTTCGGGCGCTATGCAAAACCCCTCACTCATATGGCCCGCACGCCATCCGCCATGGCAGACTTGCAGCGGCGCACTTACAGCTCCGAATACCACCGCCGTGATTACTTTCACGACATTATTACTGTGCGGCCTATCCGCACCTTGCCGACACCGGCTTTAATGCTGTCCAGAGCGGATTTGACTTTGGGTATCATACCGCCTTCAATCACGCCGGAAGAAATAAGTTCGGCGGCATGGGCGGCGTCAATTTTTTCTATTAAATTTTCAGAAGAATCATTCACCCCGTTCACTTTCGTGCAGTAAACAAGTTCCTCCGCGCCGAGCCCCGCGGCGATCATCGCGGCTGAGACATCCGCATTAACGTTATAAAGCTCCTTACATCCCTGCGCATCTGCTGAAACCGGCCCGTCTTCCGCCCTTGAAACGGCTATGGGAGAAACAAGCGCGACTTTTGCACCGGGCTCTTCATCCGGTGAAACCAGTGACGCTTCAATTTTTGAAACATCAACGGACACAATCTCTCCTACAAAACCGAGTTTATCCGATTTGCGCGCGGCAGTCAGCACGGCACTCCCCGGGATAAAAACGCTTTCAATGCCGTCCAGCATTGAAGATATCTTTTTTGCCATCTTTTTGAACTCGTCTTCTATGAGCAGAAGCATTCCCGCCGTCGTCACGCGCTCGCCCTTGTAAAAAGCGAAAGGGATATCCTCAGCTTTCAGCCTTGAGCTTATCTGCACACCCGCTCCGAAAACCACCGCGGCGGGAAGCTTACGTTCAAGGAGCACCCGGAATTCTTCAAACACGCGCAGATCCTCGACAACTTCACCGCCTATTTTTATCACATTCATAAAATTCCTCCGAATTCATTAGCCAGCCGCGAGAGGCCGGGCCCGTTTCCCTATTTTAAATCCCGTGAGATTATCTGTGTGCTCCGTAATCCCATTGAGGACTTTTTGCAGCTCTTTCTCCTGAACTTCAATATCACCGCTCTCATCAAAATAAAGCGGCTCTCCCTGGCAAACAGCTATTTTATTAAAAGGATACGGCACGATAAATTCATCCCAGCGGCCGAGAACCATGACCCGCCTTGCGCTGAAAGAAACAGGCACAACGGGGCACCCCGTTTTACGCGCGGCATAAACAACGCCGGGATGCACTTTTCTCAAAGGCCCCTTCGGGCCGTCGGGTGTAAAAGCGCATTTGGCGCCGCTCCTGAGTTTTTTTATCATTTCCACCAGAGCCTTCATCCCGCCGCGGCTCGTGGAGCCCCTCACGGGAACATTGCCCAGTTTTTCGACCAGAGCCGCCACGTAACTTCCGTCTTTGGATTCGCTGATAATAATGTTTATCCCCCTGAAGCGGTGGGTGTATATAAGAAAAAGCTGTCTGCCGTGCCAGAAAGCGTATATGAAAGGCTTTCCGCTTTCTCTCAGCTTCTCAAATCCGGGAGCGTTATCTTCTTTCACCGACGAGGTCATTGCGACAAAATAAAGATACGCCTTCCCCAGCGCGGCGGCCGGACACATCACAGCGCGGCGCCCCCGTCAAAATAAATGCTTTTACAATTTTTCATTTTCAGTGTTCAGGAATAATATTAAAACTTCCCCGCCCCGGTCAAGCCAAAAAAATTATGACAAAATTAATTGTCGAAAACGGGGAGAAAACGGGGACGGTTCTGGTTTCTCTCACATATGGCTGTTGTAACATCAGTGGTCATCAGGCAAAATCATTTTTCTCAATTTATATTTCCCCCCCTGTCTGCGCTGAAGCTCCGGCAGACAGGCGTCCCCGTTTTTCGTCAGCCATCATTTAGTGGTATCGTATCTCCAAATTTTATTACCTAAACCTATCAGCAATGATTCCTGCCCTGAAACATCAGAAGGAATGGTACATAACGCTGTCGTTAATTCTTGCGGAAACACCTCTTTATAAACAATTTCTTTTCTCGGCGAAAATATCAATAATGTTGAGTAGCGCTTTTTCGTAATAAATCGAGAACGGATAAGTGCCGCCAGATAAGGTTCCTTGTTGTTTTCAAATTTTACCGTTACAGCGTTGCAATCGAAAATTCTTGCTTGCAGATATTTGGTAGAATATTTAAACAAAATATCGCCATACAAATTGTAAATACGCATACCCCGCGCTGTTCCAACAAATAAACATGGTTGTCCCAACCATTGGACAAATTTAGTCCCTTGGATCATTCCGCTTCCTTTTGGTTTGAATTCCCGAATAAGATTTCCATCCAAATCCAGTATCTGTATAAGTTTATTGTTACTCCATGGCCATGCAGCAATTGCAAAAAAAGAAGCCGCCAATAAAGGTTTTCTCTCGTCTAAATTTATTTTTTCCACCCCTAAGCATTGTGCCGTCATTCGTCCTCTTTTGTGACGATGCTGCCATACCTTTTTCCCGAAGCGATCTAATTTAACCAAGCCCTCACTATCGCAAGCGACATAGAATTCTATGTCGCCATCTCTATCTAAATCCCCCCAGAGTAAATCTCTCACATGCTCTTTATATTTTTTTTGGCGTATGTGCAAATCATCATACCACCAAATCGGCTCTCCAGAATCCTTAAAAATACCGCATCCTGATATTTTAGAAGCAGGACCGCCATCTCTCTCTATAATTTCATCTACACCGTCCTTATCTACATCGGCTAAACCGACTATAATACATCCTATGCGAGGAGTTAACTGCCTCTTTAATATTTTGCTTTGCGCATCAAGAATTTGCGTTTTGTGACGCCCTGATATTATGATTTTATCACTACATTTGCTTGAGCCGCTTTCTGATTGTAAAATCCAAATCCTGTCTCGAGAATCAAATTGCTCATAATACAGCGACTTTGATATAAAGCCATTTCCTGTAATTTCTTCTGCTTTTGCAGGTTTTTGCTGCAATAACAAAAGTAATAAAATCGCTATTAGTTCATATTTCATATGCCCCCTTGTAACACTTTTGTTACAATTGCAACAAATTCAACGCGTGTGTCAAGCATTTCTCGGCTTTTAATAGCCGTTATCGCTTTTTTCTAATTTTTGCAAACATCCAAAAATTATTTTTCCCCTCAACGTTTATTACAACAGTTTTACATTTCATCAATTAGTTTCGTTTTGACTATTTCGAAAGCAGTATCGGAATTATAAATCTCTCCCGGTTTGAGTAGCGCCTTTACATCATTTAAAAACTCAGGCTCTTTCATTTTGGCTTCAATATTTATTAAGAATTCTTTTTTAGATGGTACCTTTTGTACCGAATACCGCATATATTCCCTGTAACATTTCAAGATACTTTGAGAATTACTCTGCTTGGAACATAATGCCTTGTAAATATCATACAAATCTCTGCCCTTTCTTCGTTGATATAATGCGCGAAGTTTCGTACCTATAAGTTCATCAAAATGATAAGTCTTGACAACGCAATTTCCTGTGAACCATCCTGATTCTACCTTAAAAGGCACTTCATGGTAATCCATAACCGAAAAATGTTCGCGGCAATTGATTTCTACTTTTAGCTTCAATCTCACTATAGGCAGTATTTCAGAATCAAATCGAAACAGCATAGTATTATTGTCAGCCTTTTGCTTGACGGCAGGTTTGTCTAAAAATAGCAATACCTCTCTCAGTGAATCAAATATCTCCTTGATTGGCGCGGCCTTGACTTGCACCATATCAATATCTTCAGAATATCGCGGCGCGGGCTTTAAATAAAGTTTATATAAAGCGGTACCCCCGCGAAATGCCAGTTTTTCGCTAAGAAACTCATTACTGAAAATAGCGGCAATAGAACGGGAAATCACTAAATCCTGCTCGACCTGAGAATCCAAAGGCCAACCAGCCTTCGCTTTCCATTCCTGTATGTACCGCCGGGGAATCATATATCCGATTCCACTTCAATATTTCTTATTATTTTCCATTTCGGGATGAACTCTCCCTTTTTTCCGTGATGCGTAGATAACGGCGCATAAAAATATTTTTTCTTCTTTAATATTGTTTGCAGTACTTCTGATAAATCTTTTCGGCCTGTTTGCGTATCCAGTAAATATCCAAGACGCTGAATGGCCGTAACAGTCTCATAACGCAATGCTGTCTGTTTCAATTTTTCAGCATCCAGCACTTCCGCGAGTTCACTTAAAACAGATGTGCAGCGATTGATTCCTGAACGCTTCATATAGTACATCATATCCAGAGCGGTAAGCTCTCTTGACGATACTTTTACATACCCAGCCTCTGTTTTCTTTTTAACAATGTCGTTTTCGTCCCATCTGTTTTTTACTGAAAAATTTATAATAAGTTTTTCGTTCTTTATATTGCGCAATGCAGGACTAACAGTAATAACAAATGATTCCATAGGCTGCTGATGACCTGCTCCATGCAAAGACGCGGCCGTAAACAATGAAAGATAATACGGTTTATTAAGCCATTTCATCAGATCATCAATAAACAAATATATCGGCAACATTCCTCTGTGAGAATATTCGGGTGGAATGATCACATAAAATCCGTTGCGTATCAGGGCAATCTGATTTTTCTTTTGATGCTGATAAAGCGTTTGTTTGGCTGTATTGTACGAGAGCCTGAGTGATTGCCTTACCTCATCCAGCGAAAACGAATAGCCGCCTTTTGAGCGCCTCTCGAATATAAACTCTTTAAGTGTTTTCATAATCCCACCTATATTGGTTTCTATTTGCGTATAGTTATCAAAAAACTAACTTTTTGCAAATATAACCTAATGTATTATAGCGGTTTTATTTCCCCTGTCAAGACGCAACAACGATTCCATTTTTCGCTTTTATAATCCCATCTCTTTTTTCTTTGCTCTAAAGTTTTGTTTTATCCATCCATAATTTACCCTCATTTTTGCGAACGGCTAAAAATCATTATTTGCTTTTCCCTTCATCATCTACCCGAATAATCTTAATCCGTCCACAATTCTTTA
>JAYEJT010000035.1:0-4520 GCA_034660675.1 Elusimicrobiota bacterium | reverse complement strand
ATTACAGTTTCACCGTTGATGTTTCTACTTCTTACGACACTCAGGGAACTGGACACTCGTATGATTTATCCGGCTTATATCCGGGAACGACTTATTATTTCGCGATAAAATTGAGAGACGAAAACGCGGCTAATTGGGCTTCGTGGTCGGACACGGCAAGTTCCTCGGACACCGCTCCCGCGCAGGATATGGCGCCGCCGGCGCCGGCAAATCTGAATGTCCTGCCGGGGCAAAATAAAATCACACTGACATGGACAGAAGTTTCGGGAGAGCCCGATCTCGATTACTACAAAATTTACAGGGATTCTTCTACGCCATACACTTATGCGGACGCTTATACAATAACGGTTGACACGGGGAATAGTTCTTACCTGGACACAGGTCTTTTAAACACGGTGACATATTATTACAAAATGACTGTTGTTGACAGGGGCGCGGCGGGAAACGGTCTTGTGAGCCCTGTGAGGGAAAGCGGTTTTTCAAATGAAAAAAGCACGCGTCCTCTGGCGGAAATACCTACGCCCGAAGCGTTTCTCGTTTATTTTGCAAGTTCCACTAACCAGATTTTGAGGGAAACACCGCAGTGTGGTTCGTGGAGCGGTTCTTCATGGGCGTCAGGGTATGATGTCAAGAGAGTGACTCAAACGGCGACCGGCTGGTATATTCTGAAAAAATGCCCGACGGCGGACAAATGGATGTTCGGAATCCAGGATTCCGCGAAAGCCCTGAATGTGATGATTTATGACGAAAACACAAAGGTGTGGTCAGCGCCGAAGAAACTCACGACAAATATTTCTAATGCAGATCGTCGCGGCTTTGACATTGAATTTGAACAGCAGTCGGGAAAAGCGCTTATTGTTTACAAAGACGCTGATACAAAGATTCCGCAGGCGGTGACATGGACGGACACGGGCGGCTGGGGGACGGCTTTTGCGTTGAGTATTTCAACCAGCGGGAACGGAACAATTGTATGGCTTGAACTTGTACCAAAGCCGAATTCCAATGATATGCTGCTGATGATAGGCGACGACGAAGAAGATCTGTCCGCGCATGTCTGGTTTTCCACTTCAGCCCAGACAGGTTCCGGCATACTGCTTGACAATGAACTGGAAACTTCCGCACAGCAGTGTTTTGACGGCGCTTATGAAATGCAGTCGGGCGACGGCATGGTGGCATGGGATAATGATGCGGTGCAGATTAGATACCGCATCTTAAGCGGTAATTCGTGGGGCGCCGAACAAGCCGGCCCTCAGGATATCGGCGTTAATATTTTGTGGGTGCGGCTTGTGTCTGATCCTAAAAGCGACGCAATTATTTTGGGGACTCTTGACGGCGCAACCCCTTATGATATCAATGTTTCATCGTGGAACGGCGTCAACTGGGGGACAACAAAAGAAGTTGAAACAGGAGCAAGCGTTTATACGACAAGGCCTTTTGACATTGCGTGGGAAACATCTTCCGGAGACGGGCTTGTCGTTTTTAACGACGGCACATCCGTTCCGAAAGCGAGAAGATTGAGCGCGGGCGCCTGGGATGGGACGGACACTTCCGCGTCTGATGTTGCCGGGGCTCCCTGCTGCGTTCAGCTTGTTTCAGACAACAATAGCGATGATATTCTGCTTGTCACCTGCAATGCCGACGCAACGCCGGACATTTATGTTCAGAAGTGGGACGGCGCCGCAAATTCTTTTGGTTCCGCGTCGCTGATTACTGACAATTCCTCAAACAAAAATGGTGCGTATTATTCTCATAATTTTGCGGCCGCGTATCCTTATGTTCAGCCTGAGGATAACACGGCGCCTGCGGCAATAACGACTCTTTCGGCTTCGTCGACGACGGTGACGGGAGCCGTTGAGCTTTCATGGGAGGCGCCCGGCGACAGCGCGTGGTCGGGGACGCTTGGTTTTTCATCGGACAAGGCGCAGTTCAGAATTCAGTATGCCACTTACACTTCTTTCGCATGGGGCGATCACGCGACTTATGATGTTTCAATAGACACTTACGGAATTTCTCCGCACAATGTTCAATCAAAGATATTTAATTTTTCCAAAGGGACGACTTATTATTTCCGAATTTGGACAATGGACGAACTTTCCGCGGGAAACTGGTCGGGGATTTCATACGGGGCTACTGCCTACTGCAGGGTGGCTCCGGAGGCTGTGACAACACTTTCTTCGCTTGCGGAAGATGACGGGAATGTCGCTCTCTCGTGGATTGCGCCCGGCGACGACGGCACAAACGGAAGCATCTCCGACGGCCAGTGGAAAATAAGATATGCCACATATACGGCAGTTGACTGGACGACGGCGGCTGCCGGCTGGACGGACTATGATGACAAATATGAGTTTCTGGTTGACACCGCCTGCGCGGCGCTCTCGGAACACGCAAGAACGATGACAGGCCTCCACGGCGGGGTGACATATTATTTCCGCCTCTGGACAAGGGACGAGAATACAGGTATAAACGCGCCCGGCAACTGGTCGTCAATCTCCAACGCCTCAACGGCCTGTGTCGTAAAAATAATAGGGATCTCTGTTTCAACCGACACCTATAATTTCGGTGAGGTGGACTTAAGCGCTTCCAGCACTTCTGTTTCCTGCATCACTGTGACGAACACCGGGAATGTGAACGAGGATTATTCTATGAGAGTTTCTTCCATAACGCTTTTTGATGATTCTCCTTCCGTGTGGAAAGCCACGGATACGACTGTCGGTTATAACCGCTTTATACTTTACGGAATATTCCATGCGACAACTCCCGCGACGGATTATTTTGTGAAACAGGATACGGTGACGGCAACTAATCAGACAAGTGATGCCGAGAGATACACTTATGGCGACGGCTCGTCGGGAGACGAACAGACGGGAGTGAGCGTTGCAAAGGACGACGAAAGAACTTTGTGGCTGAAACTTGATATGCCAACAAGTGTGCTTACATCCAAGCAGGAAAAAATCAGGATAACAATTACCGCGGGGGAAAGCCCATGAGAAACATAAAGATGAAACAGGGAAATGGGAACCGGGAGAATCGGATAATGCCGGACGAGCGCCTTGCAAAGCCAATCTCTCCGGCCGCCGTTGATAAAGAGGGATTCGGTGAGTTATTTCGCAGGGTGATGTCGTTCCTTTTTCCGCTGGTAATAAACAACAGCCCCAAGAGCGAGGGTAAGAATTATCATAATGATAAAAAAGATTCCAAGTTGATCCATTATTCTTCCTCCTTTTCCACGAACAAACCTATGAATACGAAAGAGACGACTGAAAGGATGCCTGCGGCAGATGTCAGCGGTTTGAATTTGTCGGGATTTATCACCTGTCCGAGCACCACAAGAGTAAAAGTCACTCTGGCAAAGTCATACAAAACTCTTGCCAAACTGTTACATCTTTTTTCCGTTAATTGCATACCGAATTTTCGCACAAACTGGAATTTGTGTCAAGATTTATGGATAAACAAAATCCGCCCGATGGCGGCTGTACCAACAGCCATAGTAGAAAGGATGCGCCGTGGCGGGGGCTTTCTATATGCGATGTGTGTTTTATTTTTTGCGTCATTTGCTTTTGCGGTGAATATGAGGACGCCTTTTGTGAGCGTAACGGCTTCGGGCGTTGTTCCGGGCGAAGAATATTCGCTGAGGGCGGAGGGCCACAGGACGCTGAAAATCTACAACAAGGGAAAAGAAAAAATAAGGGTGAAATTTGAGGTTATCCCGTCGGCGGTTGAGGGTTTTGAGGCGATGCCCGACGGGGGATGGCTCAGTTTTGAGAAGGATGTTCTTGAAATTGAGCCGGGCGCTTTTGCCGAGACGGATGTGGTTATAAATGTGCCGGATGAGAAGGCGAATTACGGCAGAAAGTTCGCGGCCGTCATTGTCAGCGCCGGAAGCGCCGGCGGAAATCTTTCAGCGGGCCTGAGAAGCAAACTGTTTTTTGAGACGCTGAAAAGAAAAAGTTTTTTCAGGAGGTTATTCGGAAGATGAAAAATTTACTTCGGATGATGTTTCGCTTTCCTGTCCTGATTAATGATAATAACGCCGAAAAAGATAGCGACTGCCGCCAAACCGGCGAAAACAAAGTAAAGAAGTTGAGGACCTTCCATTATACCCCCTTATCTTTTTCTTTTTGTTTTTTTGTCAATTCTATCATGGGCCGAGTTTTAACAGAAGCGCTTGTTTCTGTCAAGAAGATTTTATGTAGGAGCGGCTTTCCAGCCGCGATAGAAGGAGGAGACGCTTATGAAGCAAATTTGGAATGTTGGGGGGACTGTCCATCATTACGGACGAGCGTAGCGAGTCGTAGATGGGGACTGTCCCCGTGAAGTAAAGGAGGTCCGATTATGGACTATTTGAAAAAGGCTGTTGGAAGAATGTTGAAAGGTGCTTCATCCGCCGTGGCGGATGTTTCGTCAATGACGAAAGGAGAAATGAAAATGAAAAACAAAATGATTGGTTTGGTTATGGTTATGATGCTGGCTGCGGGTTCCGCTTTTGCGGGGACGAGTACTGATACAATCAATGTGCTGGT
>JAYEJT010000034.1:0-4532 GCA_034660675.1 Elusimicrobiota bacterium | reverse complement strand
CCGAAAAACATAAACTGGTGCCGGAGGGCGTTTTCGCCGCGGAGGTGATATGCAAAGCGGGACGTTTTCCCGCCGTTGTCAACGCGGGGAGCGCTCCGACTTTTGGTATCAAAAAGGTGTTTGAGTTTCACGCCATAGGCGACGGCGCGGCAGCTCTTGTGGCCAAATGCGGAAGATTTACCGTTAATTTCGGCGCTTTTATAAGGAAATCCAGAAAGTTCGCCACGCGGGAGGCGTTGATAGAGCGCATAAAAAAAGACATTGAAATTGCACGCCGCGGCTGAAATTGCAAAAAAGCGGAGTATTTGTTAATTTTAATCAACAATGAGGGGGTTTCCTTTGGTGGGAGAGAACGAATATGGAGGATGAAATGAAGAAAAGAGTTTCGGGTTTGATTGCTTTGTTTTTTGTTGTGGGGCTGATTTCGGGCTGCGCGTTTATCGCCGAGAAAACAAGAGGTAAAACAGGCGTCGGTGGTGGCCTTATAACCGGCGGAGTAGCCAGTCTGACTATAACGGGCCCTACACGTGGAAGTGTGGGCGAGGTCGTTACCTTTGAGGCACAAGGCTACGATTCACGCGCGGCTGCAATAAAAAGGCCCGGCGCTGTCAACCCCGAATGGTCAATTGAGAATTCCGCCTCGGGTAAATTGAATAGCAAAAAGGGAAGAAAGGTCACAATGAAGTGTCTGGCTCCCGGTGTTGTCACAATTGTTGCAAAGCAGGGAAAAGCTGAAGAAGCAATGACTATGATAGAAATAAAATAAGCAAATAACATTTTATAATATATTTTGGTTTAACAGCCGGGCAACCGTCCGTGGTGCGCTCTGTGTCCTGATACGAAGGTTGTAATTTACGCAAATATTTGGTAGAAACGCCGGAATACGGAGGTGGAAAATGGATGTTAAAATAAAACTGGAAAAAGACGAGGATGGCTGGTTTGTGGCGACTTGTCCGTCGCTTCAGGGTTGTGTTTCTCAGGGGAAAACGGAAAAGGAAGCCATAAAAAACATAAAAGAGGCAATTAAATTACATCTTCACTGTCTGGCTGAGGACGGGGCGCCGATTGTTAAATCCGAAAATACCAGAGAAATGATTTTGAATGTTGCTGTATGAGCAAATTACCTGTTCTTTCAGGCGCCAAATTAATTAAAATTTTGGGGAGAATGGGTTACTATATCAGGGGGCAGGAAGGGAGTCATATTCACCTTAGGCATCCATGGAGAAAATCGCTCACCGTACCGAATCATAAGATAATTGCGCGGGGAACATTCAGATTTATTATCAAAGAGACGGGGATGTCAAAAAACGAGTTTTTGAAATTGTTGAAAAAATAACGGAGGCATTAAAAATGAAAAGAGTGTACCACTTTATTGGTGAGAAAGCCGAAGGTAACGCAAAGATGAAGAACGAACTGGGCGGAAAGGGAGCAAACCTTGCCGAGATGGCGAGCATTGGTGTGCCTGTTCCCCCCGGATTTACAATAACGGCGCATACCTGCCTGGATTATTACAAAGAGAAAGGTATGCCTGCCGGTCTCATGGATGAAGTGGTGAAGAATCTGAAACTTGTTGAGGAAGATCAGGGCCTGACTCTCGGAGACAAAGAAAAGCCTCTTCTTGTTTCTGTGCGCAGCGGCGCGCGGGTGTCAATGCCGGGGATGATGGACACTGTTCTTAACCTTGGTTTGAACGATGATTCTGTTGAGGGTCTCGCGAAGATGAGCGGCAATGAGCGTTTTGCGTGGGACTGTTACAGGCGTTTTATACAGATGTTCGGCGATGTTGTTATGAACGTCCGCCCGTCAAAGGAAGAGGAAGACCCTTTTGAGGTGATACTGGCGAAGATAAAGAAAGAGGCCGGTGCTGCAAGCGACACTGATCTTGGCGTGGAAGATCTGAAAAAACTTGTCAGCGAATATAAGAAACTTGTCAAAGAAAAAAAAGGCAGAGATTTTCCTTCTGAGCCCATGAAACAGCTTGAAGAAGCGATCAAAGCCGTTTTCTCGTCGTGGTACAATGAGAGGGCGAACAAATACAGACAGCTCAACGGAATTCCCGATGAGTGGGGCACGGCCGTGAATGTGCAGACAATGGTCTACGGAAACATGGGGGATGATTCCGCGACAGGCGTAGCTTTTACGAGGGATCCGGCAACGGGAGAAAAAAGATTTTTTGGTGAATACCTCGTTAACGCCCAGGGCGAAGATGTCGTCGCCGGCACAAGGACTCCGCAGCCTATTAACAAAGCCGCCAAGACCGATGATTCGCAGGTTTCGCTTGAAGAAATGTTTCCCGAAGTTTATAAAGAGTTAGTGGATATTTATCAGAAACTGGAAAACCATTACACGGATATGCAGGATATGGAGTTCACGATACAGAAAAAAAGGCTGTATCTTCTCCAGACCCGAACAGGGAAAAGAACAGGTTTCGCGTCGGTGCGCATAGCTTTTGAAATGGAGAAAGAAGGCCTCATAGACAAAAAAGAAGCGCTGAGGAGAGTTGATCCTTATGGCCTGGAACAGCTTCTGGCCCCGATTTTTGATTCCAAAGACACAGTCAAAGCCAAAGATGACGGCAGAAATCTCGCAAAGGGCCTTAACGCCTCGCCCGGCGCCGCCACTGGACAGGTTGTGTTTTTCGCCGATGATGCCGGAAAATATCCTAAGAGCATTCTTGTCCGGATAGAGACATCCCCCGAGGACATAGGCGGTATGGTCACGGCTCAGGGAATTCTGACCGCGCGCGGCGGTATGACATCCCACGCCGCTGTTGTTGCGCGGGGAATGGGGAAACCCTGTGTCGCCGGATGCGGGGCTCTTCAGATATCCTACGAAGACAGGCAGATGAAAGCCGGAGAAAAAATAATAAAAGAAGGAGATTTTATATCAATAGACGGCTCAACCGGAGAGATTTACGATGGCCGGATACCCGTCAATCCGTCGGAAGTCGCGCAGGTTTTTGTCAAGAAAACAAAGGACATAAAAGATGCGCCGACAGCCGGCATGTTTGACGAATTGCTGAAGTGGGCTGACGAGGTGAGAAAGCTCGGGGTCAGGACAAACGCCGACACACCCAAAGATTCCGCGGTGGCGATAGCTTTCGGGGCAGAGGGCATAGGCCTCACCCGTACGGAGCACATGTTTTTCGGAGGCGACAGAATACTCGCGGTGAGAGAAATGATTCTCGCTGACGATGTCGCGGGCAGAGAAAAAGCGCTTGCGAAACTTCTCCCCATGCAGAGAGAGGATTTTGAGGGCATTTTTGAGGTGATGAACGGCCTGCCGGTTATTATAAGGCTCTTGGACCCGCCTCTCCACGAGTTCCTGCCGCACAACGAAAAAGACCAGAAAGAGATGGCCGGTGTGATGGGCCTTTCCGCGGAAGTGGTGAAACAGAAAGTTGACGCTCTTCACGAGTTCAATCCCATGCTCGGACACAGGGGATGCCGTCTGGGAATAACGTATCCCGAAATAACGCGTATGCAGGCAAGAGCCATAATTGAGGCCGCCTGCAACATGCAGAAAAAAGGCGTAAAAGTTATTCCCGAAATAATGGTGCCTCTTATAGGGCATGTGAAGGAATATGTGAATCAGAGAGACGATATAAAGAAAGTCGCAGATAGCGTTATAAAAGAGCAGGGCGTTGAGCTGGAATATATGATAGGTACGATGATAGAGGTGCCGCGCGCGGCTCTGACCGCTGACGAGGTCGCGAAAGAGGCCGAATTCTTTTCATTCGGCACAAACGATCTGACTCAGATGACATGCGGTTTTTCAAGGGATGACGCGGGAAAATTTCTCGGTGATTATGTTGAGAAGAAAATCTACGGTAAGGACCCTTTCGCCTCGCTTGATCAGGACGGTGTCGGCAAAATAATAAAGATTGCCGTTGACCAGGGAAGGGCTTCCAACGACAAACTTGAAATAGGCATTTGTGGCGAGCACGGCGGAGATCCCGATTCAGTCAAATTCTGTCACAGGGTTGGCATGAATTATGTTTCATGTTCTCCCTACAGGGTGCCGCTGGCGCGTCTGGCCGCGGCCCAGGCAGTCCTTGAAGAAGAAACTGCGCCGCAGGCGTGATGAAAGTGCGCCGGAGACGTAAAGAAAAATACAACGGCGCCGATTTTGGAATTTGGATTTATGTAATAGGGATGCTGAATGAATTATTTTTATTTGGCGTGCGCGATTGTTATTTTTTTGTGGGGTATCAGAATTGTCAGGCCGACACAGAGGGCTCTTGTTGAAAGACTCGGAAAATACAACCGGTTTTCGCAGCCCGGATTCCACTGGATTATACCGATAATTGATTCCATGTTCAAGGTGAATATCACGGAGCAGATGATTGACGCCGAGCCTCAGGAAATTATCACTAACGATAATCTTAACGCCAGTGTTGACGCGCAGGTTTATTTCAAAATTAAGGACACAGAGGATAATGTTAAAAACTCGCAATATAACGTGAATGATTACAAATGGCAGATCGTGAATCTGGCGCGGACGACTTTGAGAAATATAATAGGCACTCTTAC
>JAYEJT010000033.1:0-4578 GCA_034660675.1 Elusimicrobiota bacterium | reverse complement strand
TCCGTCCTGTAGGGAAAAATGATGTACCACAAAAACGCGGCGGCAAAGAACAATAATGCGGAAACAACCGCGAATTTTCCCATCATGACAAGAAGAGCCGCGTAAAGCACAATCCCCGCGACCGGGACATAAGGATAAAACGGCGCCCTGAACACCGGCCGGTAATTAACAAGCTGCGATTCCCTCATGAATATCAGCGACATGTTCGCAAACATAAAAAGCACTATCATTATGGCCGACGCCACCTTGACAAGTTTCTCTATATCAAAAGCAAAAATCATGATTATCATTGCCGCCGATGTAAAAAGTATCGGCCAGACAGGAACGCCTCTTTTATTCAGTTTTGAAAAAAACTGCGGTAAAAGCCTGTCCGAACTCATCGCCAGCGGCGCCCGCGACGCCGTCATTATGCCCGCGTTGGCCGTTGAGACAAATGCCAGCATGGCGCCGAACGCAAGAATGACCACGCCTGTTTTTCCTGCAAAAACGCCCGCCCCCGCGCTCAACGGCGTGAGTGTTTTGCTTAAAACCCCCGCTTCCAGAACACCCACCGTCACCAAAATTGCCGCCACATAGAGCGCCATGACCACGACCCAGGCCAGAAACATACCAAGCGGGATATTTCTCGTCGGGTCTTTCACCTCTTCGGCAATGCTCGCCACTTTCGTGAGCCCTCCGAAAGACACAAAAACCAGCCCCGCAGTGGAAAAAATAGCGGGGAAACCGCTGTCAAGAAATCCCCTGTAATGATCAAGGCGCACTTCCGTGGCACCCCACAATATGTAAATCACGCACGCTGTCACCAGAAATGAGACCAGCCATATCTGATACTTTGCCGCAAGCTCCACGCCTTTAAGATTTATAACCGTAAAAATAATACAGAAGAGCGCCGAGATAATATCCATCTGCATCTCGGTGGCGTTTGGATATACGATTGTTATGAAAGCCCCTATTCCCACGAGAGCAAAAGCGCTTTTACACGACAGCGAAAACCAGTTAGCCATCCCCCCGAGAAAACCGTTGGCCGCTCCCATGCTGCGGCTTATGTAAAAATAGTCCCCGCCCGCCTTCGGCATGGCCGTGAGAAGCTCGGCCGTGGCAAACAGCGTGGGAATAACGAGAAACCCAGCTATCATGTATGAGAGGACAACAGCGGGCCCGGCTTTGGCGAAAGCAATGGCGGGAAGCACAAAAAGCCCCGAAGATATCATTGCGCCGGCGGCTATACAGAACACCCCGGCAAGGCCTATCTGCTTTTGAAGTTTCACGATGCATTTTACAAAATTAAGTCATCTAAATCAAAAATTAAATGGTGCCAGGGGTTGACTTTCGTGACTTATTTGCGCTAAATCAAAATTTCTAAGGCAATAACCCCGGCGCGGTCAAACTGATTTAAAGCGGAGAACGGTTTTTGTGTAATTTTTTGTATCGCGGAGTTGATTCGGTTTTCTGAATTATTTTTTTCATCATCCCCACGCAGAGTGCGGGATATTTTCCCGCGGAGGTTTCGCCGGAGAGCATCACCGCATCCGTGCCGTCATAGATGGCATTGGCAATGTCCGACACATCACTGCGGGAAGGCCGGGGATCGTCTATCATGGACTCAAGCATCTGCGTGGCCGTTATGACCGGTTTCCCCGCCTTGCTGCATTTTTCTATCATTCGTTTCTGAAGCTCCGGTATCTCCCACGGGTCAAGCTCAACGCCGAGGTCGCCCCTGGCAATCATAATAGCGTCTGTTTTTCTGAGTATTCCGTCAAAATTTTTAACGCCCTCAGGATTTTCAATTTTAGAGATTATTTTTATCCCCGTGCCTTTAAGCCGTCCGCGCAATTCCGCGACATCAGCAGCGCCGCGCACAAAAGAATCGGCTATATAATCAACACCATGTTTAACGGCAAAATCAATGAGCGGCACATCGGCGGGGGCGGTGTAGGGGAAATCAATGACGGTGTCAGGATGATTTATCCCTTTTCTGGAACGGAGGATGTCACCGTATAGCACCTCACAGAATATTCTCCTCCCTTTTATTTTTTCAACTTTCATGCCGATAAGACCGTCGTCAATGAGCAGCCTGTCTCCCTTTTTGACAAATTTGTGGAATTCCGGAAAAGCCACCGGAACACCGTCATTAAAATCTTCCGTAAACGGCCATCCGTCTTTTTCTTTCATGCCCGTTCTCAAAACGATCTTCTGCCCTGTTTTGAGGTGCAGGGGCGCGGGAATATCTCCCAGCCTTATTTTCGGGCCTTTTATGTCGTATATGATAAAGGGACCGTTTTTTATTTTACGGGCGGAATTTATGATTTCCGCGTGCTGAGACGCCGAACCGTGAGAGCTGTTTACGCGCGCGCCGCTCATACCCGCGGCGGCAAGCTCACGGAGCTTCCTTACCGTCGGCGGCCCTATCGTGGCTATTATCTGCGTGACCATAAGAGCATAATATAAAATATCCGCCCTTTATTCCACCTCATTTTTTTTGACCTGAAATTTTGACTGTCTTAATTTACGCGGCGGTGGCAGTTGGCCTTATGAAGTGCTTGTTGTCGACGACAGCCGCGCGATGCTGGACATAATGGAGCATCTTCTCGGCTTTTTCGGCGGAAGCGTCCACACCGCCGCAACAGAGGAAATGGCGATGGCTATCGCCGATAAACATGAATTTGATCTGGTAATAAGCGATCATTTTTTACAGGAAACAACGGGCATTGAACTGCTCGCCAAACTGCGGCGAAAACGCCCCCTCTTAAAAGCGATTCTTATGTCAGGGGCGTTCGATCCCTCAGAAAAAGAAATAAAAAAACACAAACTCGGCGCTTTTCTTAAAAAACCTTTTGAGATGCATGAATTGAAAACGGCTATAAAAAAAACTCTGAAGATATAAAACATCTGAAAAAAACTTTTTGTTTAACCTTAACTTTTGTGACTGCCCCTCAAAGCGCGGCTTTTAAGTCCCCCTGCACGGTCATCGCCACTTTTTAAAAAGCTCTTTCACCTTGTCTTTTGATTTATCGGATTGTTTTTTCTGCGCTTTTTTCTTTTTGTCTTCAAGCCGCTTTTCGTAAGAATCCGAAAATTTTTCGTATGACTTCGCCTTGCCCAGACGGCTGTTGATTTTTGCTTCATACGGTTCTTTAAAGCCGTCCAGCTTCGCGGCCGCGTCTTCTTCGTACTGCCCCATATACGCGTCAAAGCCGGCACGCGCCTTTTTCTGCGAGGCGGCCATCTTTGAAGAGATGCGCTCCTTCACCTTTTTTGAAAGGACATTGTCAAGATTGGACGAAAATTTTCCGGCGCCTCCCACCGTCATGTTACCTTCAATAACAAGCTCCGGCGTCGTCCTTACAGCATCAAGCACGATTTCCGTGACCATGTCTTTCTCATCTCCCGCCACCTGCATATCCCTTATCCTGATAACCAGTTTTATTCCGGGCTCCCTGCCCGCAACGGAAACATAATCAAGGTCAATGTTGTAGATCCCGCTAAAGCTTTTTATCTTGACATAGGGAACGGCTTCGCCCACATCGTCAAGCGGGAAATCGCTACCCCTGAAAAACAACTTGGTTTTTTCAGAACCCGGGATTCTGTTGTCTATAATACCCGAAATCTTTACCCTCCCGGCCGCTTCGCTGCCGGCAAGTTTAAAAGTCGCCGGATCTTTTGATTTCTCCGGAGATGTTCTGAAATTAACAAGCTCCCCGTCAAGAGAAAGAGCCTCTTTCTGAACCTCTATCCCGGCGTGCTTGAGATGGAATTTCGGAAACAGCATTGAGTTGAAAACCACATCACGGCCTTTAAACTTTTGCTTTTTCGGTTTCGGCGGAGCTTTCTTCTTTTCCTGCTCTTTCATCTTTGCCATAACATCCATGACCTTTTCAATGTGTTTGGCGAAACTCCCCGTCTTTTTATAAAGGATTCCCGACAAAATGTCCTGGGTAAAACTCTGGAATTGAGAACCAGCCGGCACATTGAGCTGTGCGGAAACAAGTTTCCAGTCGGACTCCTTTGCCTTTTTTATGTCTTTTTTCAGTTTTGATACAATTTTTCTATCGGCATCAAACTCTTTCTTTATATTTTTAGCGTATTTGACGGAAGCCTTTATTTCCTTTGAATTATCCCTCAAATTTTTGAGAGCCCCGGTTATTTCGGGAATTTTTTTAAGTTTGGATGTATCAATCTTCTTTATTTTCTCCGAGGCGGTCTGAGCTTTTTTCATCCGCACGTCCGTCTCTTTCAGTTTCGGTTCCCATTTGTTTTTCAGCTCATCGGATTTGAGCCTGGCCTCTTCGGCGAGCTTCGGGGTTTTGAACATATCTTTCTGTTTTTCAAAATAGTCATCCCCCACCGATTTGATATCGGCGCTTGACAGCAATTTCTTTTGCTTTTTTTCGGACACGGCTTTTCCGGGAGCAGCTTTCGCGGAGGGCTTTTTATCAGCTTTAACAGGAAGACGGGCTTCCTTCAGGGCTCCGGATTTTTTCCGCGGCATACCCCATGATATATCCTTCACAGCTGCTTCCTCTATCACAAATCTCCGCATAAGAAGAGCTTTCACCGGCGTCTCCAGTGACACATTCC
>JAYEJT010000032.1:0-4584 GCA_034660675.1 Elusimicrobiota bacterium | reverse complement strand
ACAGACATTTGTCTCTGCTGACGGCAAATACTGCGCCGCTATAATAAGCTATATCCGTCATACCAAGCGCGGAAGAACCGATTTCGGCCATTTCTCCGGTAATTGAATTATATTCACGTAAAAACCCGTATTCATCTGAAAGATAAAATTTATCTCCGCAGACAATAATTGATTGATATGAACAGTTATTGGTAACTATCACCACGGAAAAGCCGCTCGCCGCATCAATTTGCCACAATTTATTATTAACGGCGTATATAGTGCCGTCCTCATAAATCATATCAGTAATTTCGGAACCTAGCCCCGCTATATATGTCATAACCGGCGAATCCGAAGATGTATCTATTTTGTAAATGCTTCCATAGACGCCTCCGGCATAAATGACACTCCCTCCGTCTGACACGCAACTTGTAATATTTTCGTCAGATTTTAAAATCAGCGAAGAATACCATCCAGCTGAAATGGGGACGGAGGTAATTAAAAATACTAAAATACCAATTATTCGAAATTTTTTTAAAGAAACTAAACGCTTCACTTTAACCTCAGCTTTGCATTTTTCTATAATTATTGGAATTCTTGGCAATTTAATTACCTCCGTCCCCTTTTCTTTTTCCCCATTTCATGCTTAACGAAAATCTTTGAGTATCACCGAATTCCCCGAAGGGAATAAACGCATAATCAAAACCTATTTCCCGTATCTTGATTCCGATACCGAATGTAAATCCGGGAAATTCGCCGTTATCCTCCGGGATATACTTATAGCCCGCACGCAAAAACACAACATTTATAATATTAGCTTCCAGAGCGCAAGCGCCCGAAGTTTTTCTGTCAGTATAGAAGTTTCCTGCCGAATAAAGGGATATGTATTTTAAATTAAGCTTCACAGCCGTTTGCAGTGTCTGAGGTAATTTTTCTTTAACATCTATAAATTTGATCTCGGGGCCGATATTGCACAGCGCCGCTCCGTAAGATAATTTCCCCAGAACCAAAAACCCGAAATCGACAGCGGGAGCGCCTGCTTTCTCATCCTCTATTCTTTCCTCTATATATTTCACCCGCCCTCCCCATATCCCTTTCCGGGGGGTGAATGTAGCGGCAAAACATCTATCCTGAAAAACGAATTCGCCAATATTTTTATAACCGTACGGATCAGAAGTATCTATCACCGTGCGGAGAGCGCTCGTATGAAGATAGTTCAGTGACAGCGCAAGATTGAATTTATCAAACTGCTCAACATAAATAAACGATTCGTAATCTATATCGGCATAAAGTTTTATATGCATCAGCTGAATCTCCCGACCTTCGAGACTTAAAAGAGCGGCGGGATTATATTCCACCGCCGAAGAATCAGAATAATCAGCGGCAAGAGAATCGGCAAGCGCGGCGCCGCGGGCAGAAGTTCCTATCCTCAAAAAATTAAGCGCCGTCTCTCCTGCTCCAAAAATAGGGGCGGAGGTAATTAAAATTACAACAATAACCATTATCCCAAAAATCTTTCCCGCAAAAAACGGTAATTTAATTATAAAACTTGGAATTCCTGACAATTTAATTACCTCCGTCCCTATTTTTTTCTATTTTTCATCGGATTATTGCCGCCTTGCCTATAAATTTCTTTTCGCCGAGAGCGTTCGGATCTTCTGCAAGAATAAGATAAAGACCCGAAGACACATCTCTTCCATCGTCATTTCTGGCATCCCACACGCAAGTGCCGTCGTTAGAAGAAACCAGTCCACTTCTCACCGGCACCCCATCAATGGTAAATATCCTTATTTTCGTGTTTGAAGTCAACCTCGTAAAATGAATTCCCGAATACTGATTTCCCGCGCTGTAAACCGCCCCTGTCTCAAACTTTTTATCAAAAGGCTTAAAAGGATTGGGATAAATCACCGCGTTTGAAAGATCCGGTTCTCCCGCAACCGTCATAAGCGCGAAAACCGAAAAATGCATCGTCCTGAAAGTAATCGCAGCGCTGGAAATGTTTATCTCCGGTTTTTCAAAATGCGGTCCTATTTGCACCTTCTTCCAAAAATTATATTCCTCATCAAGATAAAAAGCGGCAATGTTGTCCGTGTCTGTTCCGGCGGGATACGGCAGAGTTATTTCAACAGGCCTTCTGAACTCCTGCTCCAGCAAGCTGCCATCCGCCTTCGTGAGATTAAACATAAATATCGTGGAAGTGGACATTTCCCGCTGATATGAAATCTGCCCGGTTCTGGCGTTTGCCGCATCTATTTTTGATGATAATTCCCTGTAATTGCCGGCAATGGACACTTCCTCCCGGTTGTAAATAGTTAGATACCCCCTCTTGACAGGAAGAGATCTTTCAGGGAATTTAACACTCGCATTCTTGCTGAAGTCACCGCCATATCTGCGAGTTACCTCTACGGGCGTAACATAAATGTCGGGTAGAGAACAATACGTTTCAGAACTGCCGAATATATTTAAATTCCAGATATAATTTGTTTCAAGCGGCGTCGCTCCTGAAATATCGGAATAACATTCAATATTCACCCCCGGCGAGACACCCGTTTTCTTAACAAAAAAATCATTCACTTCCCAGTCAATTTCTGTTCCATGGACAATATTCAAATTATAAGTAGATTTCAAAACCCAGTAAGTGTCCGCATACTCATCGCCCTTTTTAACCGGAGCCGAACACTTAATTTTAAGATCATTCATGTGAACTTCCGTTTTAACCCGTTGATCCACCATCTCAACAATTTTTAACGGCGGCGGGATTTTCACAATAGAGATCATTGAAGTATCCACCTCCTGCGGAGCTGACTGATGACCAGAATCGCCTATCGCAAAATAATATGTCCTCCCTATATCCGCGTCATCCCAGAGAAAACTTGAATAATTTGTGGAAATCACAACATACCAGTTTAAAATATCGGTGCTGTAATAAACCGTAACATTATCGCTGTACCCGGAATTCGTTTTCCATAAAAAATCAACATCTTCAGTACTCACCGTTATTTTCCAGCCTATTATAGCTTCCGGCAGAGAATCGGAATTAGCAATGCCCCAAATATCACTGACAAAAAACTCACCGTCATTATTAATATCAATGACCTTCACCGATCTTGTCCCGTAAGGATCCGTCACGCCGCCCGCCTTATAGTGGTAACTGTAAGTTTCATGTTCGGTTAATGTCAGCCACGCAGTGTAATTATCCCCTTCGCGGCTGATACGGTAATCTGTGCCGCCCAGCACAAGAAAAACATCTTCGTTTCCGGGATAATTTAATGAAAATTTGCAGGATATTTTCCGGTTGGGCTTAAAATAAAGCATCTGAGAATAAGACCACCTGAAATTTCTGGCATAAGAAGCGGCGGGATAAAGTTCCGAATTTATGTCAATAAGCGGATACTCGTACTTATCCACCGAGCGCAGTTTCAAATAATAACCCGTGTTATTTCTCAGATTGCTTATTCTGACATTGGTGTCGTCGGGGGAGATGAGACTGCAGGTATCGTTATAGTTTGACCATTGCGAGCCATCAGTAGAAAGATAAACGAGAAAACCTTTAGTGTCCAGCAGATTCATGCCGCCGAAATGAGGCACTGCCCATGTTATATCCGCAAAACCGTCTCCGACATCCACGACAGGATCCTGCGGGGGGGAGGGAGCCCCCGCCCAGTTATCCTCAACCGAAGATGCCGAAATTGATTTTGTGAAATCGCCGTCAAGATAAACATTATCCTCATAGCCGACATAAACCGAATGCCAGAAGTTAGTTTGTTCCCATATCAGCGTCGTAACAGCGCCGGTGCCGTATTTAAGCGCATACTTGTAATAGTATGTGTTTCCCGGTATCAGATTAACCGGCTTTTCCCAGCAAGCGCCCGGCAACTGCCAGGTCATTGAAGAAACGACACCTTCCCAGAAGCCTACATCGCCTTCCTTCAAATGAGACGGAGTTTTACCGCTTATATAAACGCCGCGTATGCTTCCCGAAGAGGGAATCCCGGAGTAGGCATGAAGCGAAGAAAAAGCAAAATGAAAAATTAAAAATGCCGCGCCTGCCGTCATGCAGGCAATGCGCATTTTTACAATTTTATTCATTTTACCAATATCTCCTTATGCCTCACCCGGCGGGTTTTACACATCTTATCAACCTTCCTTTCGCGCAGCCGCAGAAAAACCGCCTGCGCGCTTTCTCAATTTACGCACTTGCCAACTTGCCTGATTTTTACGGGCGGTCTTTTTACAACTTCCAAAGAGCGTGCCGGCAGACCACATCAAAACAGTCCGCAATATTATAACATCAACTCCCCTGACCGCTGTCCCTGCCGAAGTTCCGTCCACACGCGCGGACAGAACTCCGTAATCAATAAACAAGCGCTATTTCATAAACCCCCTTATCCTTTTCGCATCACTATGTTCGCGGTATATACACTCTGGTAATTTTACCCTGTATCTTATTCGTATAAACTCTGCCGTCTTCTCCGGCCGGCGTCAGATAAACAAAATAGCCGTTTGCTTCAATGTAATCCCAGTTCGGTTTCTCCACCTTGAAATAAACCGGAATAGCGGCTGACGGACGGGCGCTGGCATTATAGGGAACATCTGTGCCGCCGG
>JAYEJT010000031.1:0-22682 GCA_034660675.1 Elusimicrobiota bacterium | reverse complement strand
TTTACGCGGCTCTCATAAAGTTAAACACCCCGGAAAGAAATATTATGACAATAGAAGATCCGGTGGAGTATCAGATAGAAAGGATAAATCAGATACAGGTCAATACGCGCGTGGGAATAACATTTGCTTCGGGTTTGAGAACTTTTCTCCGGCAGGATCCCAATGTGATTCTGGTGGGTGAGATCAGGGATAAGGAAACTGCTGAAATAGCCGTGCAGGCGGCTCTGACCGGCCATCTGGTTCTTTCAACTCTTCACACCAATGACGTGCCGGGGACAATAACGCGCCTTTTGGATATAGGCATAGAGCCCTACATGATATCCGCGACACTGATATGTGTTGTTTCCCAGCGGCTTGTCAGGGTTCTTTGCCCGTATTGCAAACAGAAATATAAGCCTTCTGGGAATTTGCTCCGGCAGCTGGGTGTGGAAAATACCGGAGATATCGTTTTTTACAGTCCGGGGGGATGCAAGAAATGCCTGAACACAGGGTATGCGGGGAGAGAGGCCATATATGAAATTTTTACAATCAGCCAAGCGGCGAAAGTTCTTATTTCCACCCGGCCGTCGCTGGAGAAATTAAGAGAGACTTTCGTTTCAGGAGGGATGAAAACTCTTTTTGAAAATGGTTTGGAAAAACTTAAAAATGGAGTGACATCCATAGAAGAGATTATGCGCGTTGCGCGCTTCGGCGGTGACAATGGCGGTCTATAAATACAGCGCTTGTGATAATGTGGGCAGAAAAACCAGAGGAAAGATTTATGCCGGAAACAAATACGCTCTTATAAGAGCGCTGAAAAAAAAGGGGCTTTTCCTTCTTTCCTACAGCGCTGAAAAAGAAAAAAAACCGCAAAAGGAATCCCGTGGTTCCTCAAAGCCGCCGGTTTACGAAGAGAAAAAAGAAATCCGTCCGGCAGAAGAAAAGATCCGCGCCAAAGCGGTTCCGCATATCAAAGCCGCAAAAAAACCGATCGCCCAGGTGTTGAAAAAAGGCAATCGTATTGTTTATGTACAAAGCGCCGAGTATGTTGAACATGCCGATTATGTGGAACACGTGACAAACGCGGGACACGCTGATCATGCTGATGTGGCTGATCATGCCGATCATGCTGATCATGCGGGACATGCGGATTTCGCGGATTTTGCCGACAGGGCCCATCATGTTGCGCATGCGGAATATGCCGATAACGCTTTGCAGGGGAAAGGAGGCGGGCTTCCTGCGCCGCGTCCGGGCGGATTTTTTCCGGGCTATGGCCCTATGGAGCGTTATGACAGGCCGGCAACCGGTTTCCAGGAAGATGAGATCATTCGCCGCGCGCCCCTTGGAAGGGTGGTAAAAGAGTCTTTTTTTTCTCAAACAGCCGCCGCCGGGAAGAAAAAACTGAAAGGGCACATACGGGCCTCGGAGCTGCTGCTTTTTACAAGACAGCTTGCAATTTCGCTCAAGGCGGGAATTAGTATTCTGGATGCGCTGAATTCGCTTGAAAAGCAGATGCGCAGGGAGCCGTTTAAGACCATTTTGAGAACGATAATAAGCAGAATTCTGGGGGGCGGGTCAATTTCAATGGCTCTTGCGGAATTCCCCGATCATTTTTCCCAAATATATGTTTCCATGGTGCACGCTGGTGAGACAGGCGGTTTTTTACCCGAGTCTCTTGCTAAGCTGGAGAAATATCTGGAAAAAAAACTTGAAATGAAGAGGCAGATGATTTCTTCTCTTCTTTATCCCGCACTCATGCTTTTTATGGCGGTGGGGCTTGTGACTTTTATGATGGTGTATGTGGTTCCTGTTTTTGTGGATGTGTTTACGGCGCTAGGCGGCGCAATACCGCTTCCCACAAAAATTATATTATTTGCCAGCTCTATCGTAAGAAAATATTGGCTGTATGTTGCCGGTATCTTTGCGGCGTTGATCGGGTATGTCAGGCTGCTGATCAGAAATAACGAGAATTTTCGCCGCCGCCTGGATAAAATGAAGCTGGGTTTGCCTTTGGCTGGCCAGCTTTATATAAAAGTCGTGCTCTCCCGCGCGATGCAGACGCTTGCGGCTCTCTACGGCAGCTCTATCCCTGTGCTTGAGGCGTTACGGCTGTCAAAGAAAGTGATAGAGAATAGAATAATGGAAAGGGTGTTTGACGATATCTCCGACGATGTGAAAAAAGGTCGCGGAATAGCTTCGGCGCTGAGAAGAAGCGCTTATGTTCCTCCGCTGGTTGCTGATATGGTGACAACGGGTGAAAAGACAGGGGAACTGCCCCTGATGCTCAATGCCGCTGCCGGTTATTTCGACAGTGAGGTTGATAATGCCATAAAAGCTCTTTTTACCGTGATGGAACCGGTTATGATAATTTTTCTCGGTTTGATTGTGGGTTTTATAGCGGTGGCCCTGCTGCTGCCGATATTTAATCTGCCGGGTATGATAGAGTGATGAAAAACTCCGGTTTTGCTCTTACGGAAGCCGGGATTATTCTGGTGTATATATCAGTTGCCGTGGTGGCGATGAGCGCCCTTATAGTGTCAACGCACAAGGCTGCCGCTTTAAATGCCCGGCGGCTGAAAGCCGTTGAGTTTGCCTCGGGACTTCTGGAAGAAGTGCTTTCCCGCCGGTGGAAGGAGAAAGGGGATCCGGCGGTGGCGCTGGGCTGTGAAGACGGGGAGGATGACGGCGATAAAAACACCTTTGATGATGTGGATGATTTCAACGGCTGGGAAGAGAGTCCTCTTCTTTTTCCCGCCGGCGCGCATGCCCCGGATGAATTCCCGGCTTACAGCAGGAGGGTGAGTGTGGTTTATATCGACAGCGGTGATATTCCCTCCGTAAGCCCCACGCCGTTTAAAAAAATAACGGTGTCGGTTTTTAAAGGCGGCGTTCATCTCATTTCTTTAAGCGGTCAAAGGAGCGATCACTAAGTGAAATCAAAAGCTTTTACTCTTGTAGAAATCATGGTGGCCCTGACAATTTTCGCTATCATTCTGGTTTCTTTTTCGCTGCTTTTGAAAACAGGCATAAAGAGTTTTCTGCATGGTTATTTCAGCACTCAATTGTTTGAGGAAGCTTCCGGTGTGTTTTCGGATCGGGGCACTTCCCGCGGTATGGTGAGTTATCTGCGGGAAACCGGCGCTGTTATTGATGCTCAGCCGTCCCTGATCAGTTTTGTTGTGGACGGAGGCACTGTGACATATCGTTTTGAGGGTAATAGAATCATGAAAAACAGCTCTGCGGGGGAAAGCGTGTTGAGCGAACACGCCGGATCGCTGTTGTTTCGCTATTACAGCCGTGGTGACGGAAACTGGACAGAGACTTACAGCCCCGCGGAAACGGGCGCGGTGTCGGTTTATCTGAAGTTGGTGAAAGGAGGGGTGGTCTTTCCCTGCTTTTCGGGAGCTTTTCTGAGAAATGGAACAAAATAACAAAGGCACTGCGCTGATTTTTTTTATAACGGTGAATAGTTTTTTGCTGATTTTGTGGCTGAGCCTTATGAAAATAAACAGTTATCAGAGTCGTTATTCTGTGCACAAATATAAGAAAATACAATCTCTTTATACCGCGGAAGCCGGCCTGCAGCATAAGATGAGCGAGCTTTTGTACGGTAACACGGCCTGGATTCAGCCCACGGCTTTTGAAAGGGGATATTACAGGGTGAGTGTGATCGATGAAGATCCATATTATATTGTTTCATCTACGGGCACCTGGGGCAAGGAGGTTTTTTCTCCTGAAAAGAAAACGGTTTTGGTATCAAGGGTCATGATAAAGCGGGCGGGCGGCGTTCTCAGGGTGGGCCGCGGGCTGTCATTCCAGAACATTGCGCATATATACGGGGATTTGTACTCAAATGAAGGGCTGGTGACTCAGAATGAAATTCATATCTACGCCAAGGGAGACCAGGCCGGTTCTATTTTTGTGGCTGCTGATACCGCTCAGGCCGTCAAATTTCAGAATAATGTCTATTTTGAGACGGGCGGCCAGTTTGTGAGAACCAGAGGCAATAGCTTTCTGGGGGAAAGTCCTTATGAGCATGCGCCCCTGCCGGTGGACGGTGAATTCAGCGGTGTGTATAACGAGGCCATGATTGCGACCCCGGGAAATGTTACCATTGTCGAAAGGGATAATTCGGAATACACGGAACCTTTTGATTTGATTCCGCTGTATGACATTGACAATCTCTCGGCCGATGTTGTTTATTGGGAGAGGCAGAGTTTTACGGATTCTTCTCCTCTATCCCTTGACGGAAAGGTGCATCTTTTTAAAGGCGGTGTTGATTTCTCAGGAGCCGCGGCGCTGACAGGGCAGGGCACCGTCTGGGTTGACGGCGAGGGGGATGCTCAGGGGGCTAAGGACGGAGTGAAATTCCAGTCCCAGTTGGGGGATACGGATGATTACAGGCGGGTCAATATAATCGTTACGGGCGGGACATGGGAAGAAGAGGATATTAAGTTTCAGGACGCTGTTTATATTGAGGGTTATATTTACGCCGAACAGAGCATTGCGGCGCAGAACGAATTCCGTCTTAGGGGAGCGATCGAGATAAAATCAGGCGATGGCCTTTTTCAGAATGAGGTGCATCTTGAATACAGCAATCTCATCGGTTTTCTGCCGATAGAAGGCGGAGAGACCAACATAGCCGTAAATTACGTATCGTGGACAGAGATGAGCCCGGCGAGATAAATGGAAATAATTATTTTGTTACCGTGTTTGTCGGTAGTTTTTTTATGTCAAGAGCAGGGATGACGAGAGGTTCTTTGATAATGTTGCCCGATTTTAGTTTGCGTATGTTGCTTTTGAACAGCGCCAGTAAATTTTTAATTTTTCTGACATAGACGGCATGAATGTGGCTGTTGGCGTGACGGGGCAGTCTTGAATCCACTTTTTCCCAGTCGGAAAAAAGATTTTCCGTGTCGCGCAGAAGCATTTCCAGCCGCCGTATCAGCTGGTCGAGCTGGTCGTCCGCAACATAAAAGTAATTTTCAAAGAGCACATTCGCTCCGTTGAAATAAAAATTAAAGGAATCTAAAAACATGCTGTCTATTATTTCTCCGGGAACAGCTTCGGGGATTGCCGGATATTTTTCAAGAAAGCCGTCTATGATCTTATTGACCGTTATAACAATCTGTATGGAGTATTTGTTTTTCCGGGAATGTCCGGCGAATTCCCTCTGGAGTGTTCTGGCAAAGTTTATAAAATTTTTTTGGTCGGTTTCTTCCGCGGCGGTTGCGGCCGCCGGGGCGGGAGTATCGTTTTGCCACAGATATTTAAAATGGACGACGCCTCCGATTAAAACAGCTCCGCACAGACCGAGTATTATAAAAATTCCCGCATAAGGGGTTTTAAAAAAAGGATAGAATATTTTCAGAAAAGCAAGCCTTAAAAAACCGGGGCACAGAGGGTATCTTCTTGAGCGTTTGTCATCGCCGCCGCGGAGTTCTCTTTCGCTGGATTGCCCGCCGGTTCTTCTCTGGGCCAGGCGCCTGTCGTATCTCTCTGCGGGCGGTATAGGACAGACGGCGCATTCCACTTCGCGGATAAGCTTTCCTTTTGCCAAACAGAAGCGGACCTTGCTAAAGAGCATTTTGCACTTCCATACCATAAGAATACCAAGATAAGAAAGCCTCTGTCAATTTTTTCGTATGGCACACTGAAGTCCTGCCGTGTAAATGCCCTTACGACAAAATTTTAGTATGGCACATCTTTCTTTTCAGGAGCGGATGGCTTTCTGGCTGTCAATTGCGGGCGCTTGACAAATGATACTAATTTAGTATCATTTAAACGTGACGGGAAATTAGCCCGCAGGTTTTTTTAGAGGGAGGAATAATTTTGACATTAATGACCAGGAGTACAGGTTACGCGGTCAGGGCGATACTTGAACTTGCTCAAAAAAGGGGCGAATTTATTTCGTCGCGTCAGATTTCAAAAAGTCAGCGTATACCTTATCAGTTTTTAAGACGTATATTACAGGAATTAATCGGACATGAATTGGTTTTGTCAAAAGGCGGCCGGAGCGGAGGCTTCAAAGTGGCCCGAAACCCGGATCTAATTACGGTTGTTGATGTTATGAATATTTTTCAGGGGGAAATTCAGCTTTCGGACTGTATGTTCAGAAACAAACCCTGTGTTCACCGTTCAAATTGTGTTTTAAGAAAGCGTATTGTTAAAATTGACGAGAAAGTGAAAAATGAATTTAAGAATATCAGCATAGGCGGTCTTTTAAAGGATTTGAAGAAACAAAAAGGGGGTTTGTAAAATGTTTTGTTATCAATGTCAGGAAACAATCAGGAACACCGGATGCACGAAAGGCGGGGCGTGCGGAAAGAAAGAGCAGACCGCGAATCTTCAGGATTTGCTGATTTTTGTGTTAAAGGGAATTGCGGTCTGCTCTCTGAAAGCAAGAGCAAAGGGCGTAAAGGACAGCGGCGAAGGTTTGTTTGCGGCTCAGGCGCTTTTTGCGACAATAACAAATGCCAACTTTGACGATAACAGGTTTGCCGCGTTAGTAAAAGAGGGTTTGGCCATACGCGAGAGCATTAAAAAGAAGGGCGGTTTTGCCGGAGACAAAACGCTTGATGATTCGGCTTTGTGGTATGCGGATGATGTAGAGGCGTTTAATGACAAGGCAAAAGATGTGGGTGTGCTTTCAACCGAAAATGAGGATGCGCGTTCTCTCCGTTCGCTGCTCGTTATCGGTTTAAAGGGTCTTGCGGCTTATGCGGATCACGCGGCCGTGCTGGGTTTTCAGAAAGAAGAAATATATGATTTTATAATGGAAGCCATGGCATCGACAACGAGAAAACTTTCTGCCGATGAGATGGTGGCTATTGTGATGAAAACGGGTGAGATAACCGTTGCCACGATGGCCCTTCTGGATGAGGCTAACACGAAGACTTACGGCAATCCCGAGATCACGAAAGTGAATATAGGCGTTAGGAACAATCCGGGTATTTTAATTTCGGGGCATGACCTTAAGGATATGGAAGAGCTCTTGGAGCAGACAGAAGGTTCGGGGGTTGATGTGTATACTCACGGTGAGATGCTTCCCGCGAACTCCTATCCCGCTTTTAAGAAATACGAACATTTTGTGGGTAATTACGGCAACTCGTGGTGGAGGCAGAACAAAGAGTTCGTGTCATTCAACGGTCCTATTCTTATGACGACAAACTGCATCACGCCTGTCCATGAGGCGTATAAAGACAGAATTTTTACGACAGGAATGACGGGTTATCCCGGCGTTAAGCACATTGCCGACAGAGAAAACGGAAAACAGAAAGATTTTTCTGAAATTATCGCTCTGGCAAAAAAATGTCCCGCGCCTCAGGAAATTGAAAACGGCGAAATTATGGGAGGTTTTGCGCACAATCAAGTGTTGGTGCTGGCTGATAAAATTGTTGAGGCCGTGAAATCGGGCGCGATAAAGCGTTTTATCGTGATGGCGGGTTGTGACGGAAGGCATCCCACAAGAAACTATTTTACGGAAATTGCCCAAAATTTGCCGGCAGACACGGTCATTCTCACGGCCGGCTGCGCGAAATACCGTTACAACAAACTGAAGCTCGGCGACATAGGCGGTATTCCCAGGGTTCTTGACGCCGGCCAGTGTAATGATTGTTATTCGCTGGTTGTCATAGCGCTGAAGTTAAAGGAGGTGTTCGGTCTGGACGATATCAACAAGCTGCCGATCTCGTTTGATATTGCATGGTATGAACAGAAAGCCGTGGCTGTGCTGCTGGCTCTTCTTTTTCTTGGCGTGAAAGGCATTAGGCTGGGGCCGACACTGCCTGCATTTTTGTCGCCGAATGTCGTGAAAGTGCTTGTCGATAAATTTGACATAAAGCCTATAGGCGGGGTCAAGGAGGATATCGAGGCAATGATGGCGGGCAAATAGGAGAGGGGCAAATAACGAAAAACAGAATTTTAACGTTCAAACTGTATTTTTCTCGTCACCAGAGTAACAGTATTAAAGTTTGAATCTGTAAAGAAATATGATACTGTTCTACCAATAGTGAGAAGGCCGCTTACAAGAAATGACCGGTTCTTAAGGAATGTAAAAATGTGATATTGAAGAAAATAATAATATCGACAAAAGGAAAATTTATGAAATTTAATCAGTTTAATTTGGATTCCCGCCTTGAGGAGGGGATCAAGATGGCCGGCTATGATGAGCCGACGCCTGTTCAAAAGCAGGTCATATCGGTAGCAATGTCGGGAGAAGATGTTATAGCAACCGCTCAGACAGGCACAGGAAAAACGGCGGCTTTTGTGCTGCCCATACTGCACAAACTGCTGAGTCACCATCAAAAATGTTTGAGTGTTTTAATTGTCACGCCGACCCGTGAACTGGCGGAACAGATCAATCAGAACATTGACACCCTTAAGTACGGAACGGGTCTGCGCAATGCCACGGTTTACGGGGGTGTCGGGGCCGCTCCTCAGATAAAAGCTTTGCGCAGGGGGGTGGACATTGCTGTGGCCTGTCCGGGAAGGCTGCTGGATTTGATAAATCAGGGCTATGCGAAATTGAATAAAGTGGATGTTCTGGTGCTGGATGAGGCCGACCGTATGCTTGATATGGGCTTTCTTCCCGATATAAAACGTATTATAGGACATCTGCCCAAGCAGCGTCAGACCATGCTGTTTTCGGCGACCTTTGCTTCGGAAATAGAAGCTCTTGCCAAACAGGTGCTCCATAATCCAAAGCGAATCGCCCTCGGTATCAGCCGCCCGGCTCACACCGTTTCTCACGCTTTATTTCCCGTGCCTCAGCATCTGAAGGCGAAATTATTGTTAAAAGTGCTTGAGCACACGGATACAAATTCCGTCCTTGTTTTTACACGCACCAAATACCGCGCAAAAAGTCTGGCCAGAAAGATAGAAAAAAATAATTATACGGTTACCAGTCTTCACAGCAACAGAACTCAGGGGCAGCGTCAGGCCGCGCTTAAAGGTTTTAAAGATGGAACATATCAGATAATGGTGGCCACCGATATTGCGGCCAGAGGGCTGGATGTGGAAAATATTTCTCATGTGATAAATTTTGATATTCCCGCCACGCCCGATGATTATATTCACCGCATAGGCCGCACGGGAAGAGCCGAACGCAGCGGTGACGCTTTCACTTTTATTGTTCCTGACGACGAGGCGATGGTAAAGAGACTGGAAAAGATAATCGGAGCTAAAATAAAAAGAAAACAAATGGAAGATTTTGATTATGACGCGCCAAAACCCAAACCCAAACACAATCCCGTGCCGCGGAGGCCGAACAGGCAACGTAAATACGGTCAAAGATCCGGGCTGTCCGGTGATAAAAAATCAAGAGCCGGAGCAAAACGAAGGTATGGACAAAGATAAAGAACCGGCACGCCCTGTGCGGGGTCATAAAGTCTACATCCGAACTTTCGGTTGTCAGATGAATTTTGCTGACAGCGGCGTTATGAAAAGTATTCTTGAAAACAGGGGTTTTGCCTTTACGGAAGATTCCGGCGACGCGGATCTGATAATCTTCAACTCCTGCAGTATAAGGGAACATGCGGAGAACAGGATGTTTTCAAACCTCGGCCTTGTGATGAAAAAAAACAAAAAAGCTTTTTTTATCCTTGCCGGCTGTACCGCCAAAAGATACGGGGAAAAAATTTTTAAAAGATTTCCGCGTTTGAGCGCGGTGTCCGCCCCCTCTGAGCTCTTCGGTATAGGAGATGTCGCGGAAAAAGTTATGCGCGGCGAAAAGGTCGCGGCTCTTGAAGGGGGAAGTTACGGTTTTATCCCGCGCCGCGGAGGGGTGAGCGAATATGTTGTTATACAGACGGGCTGTGACAATTACTGTTCTTATTGCGTTGTGCCGTTTTTGAGGGGTGCGGAAAAATACCGTCCCCCGGGGGATATTTTGAAGGAAGTTGCGTGTTTGGCGTCATCCGGCACAAAGGAGATCGTTTTTCTCGGACAGAATGTCAATTCATACAAAGATGAAAACACGGGGAGCGATTTCCCCGGTCTTCTGAGACGGGCGTCAGAAATTGAAGATGTGCGCCGGATAAGATTTTTGACTTCTCACCCCAAAGACATATCTTCAGGGCTTATCGACGAATTCGCCCGTAATCCGAAACTCGCGTGCCATCTGCATCTGCCTGTTCAGAGTGGTTCTGATTCAGTACTCAAGAGGATGAACCGCAAATACACCGCTGGAGAGTATCTTAAAATTATAGAAAAGCTTCGCGAAAGCGCGGGGGATGTGGCTGTCACCACGGATATTATAGTCGGTTTTCCTGGAGAGACGGAAGATGATTTTGCTAAAACTGTGGAGCTTATAAAAAAGGTGGTTTATGACGGTGTGTATGTTTTCAAATACAGTCCCCGGGAGGGTACCGCTTCGTATAAGATGAAAGACGATGTGCCGGATGACGTAAAAAAGCAAAGGCTTGCGCATTTGCTGGCGCTGGCCAAGACGCAGTCACTACAAAAAAGAAAGGCCTGCTTAGGCAAAAAAATGGAAGTACTTTTTGAGAATGACGAGGTTGGACATTCTCCGCAAAATTATTTAATATTCAAAAAAGGCGCGAAGGCGGGCGAGTTCCGCAAGCTTGTCATACAGTCGGTTTCCGGTTTTCGCCTCATCGCGGAATAGACGGGAGTTATCTGTTTTTCCTGACGGCGGGAAAGTTCCTGCCGGGCGGGCGGTTGGGCTGGAGCGTGAGGCAAAATGAGAAAATTAAGGACGTGCCCTTTTATTAAGGACGTCCCCTTTTTGGAGGGAAAATGTCGCAGATAAAAATGATTGTTGCTATGGCCGTGCTTGTTGCTCTGACAGTATTTACGGTTTATTTACCGAAAGATCTTTCAAGCGTGTCCCCTATGGTTATTCTTGTTTCGGCTCTTTTTATAGGAGCGGTGGTTTCCGCTGTGCCGGGGATAGCGGAAAATCTGAAGCTCAGGAGCGAGATAAAGAAAAAAAATAAAGAGACAGCAGATCTTTCGGAAAAAATAACAAATCTTCAGCTCAAGATCAGAGAACTGGAGGAAAAAACAGAAGAAGAACCGTCTGATAAATCTGAAGACGAACAGGAAATCTGAAAAGCACTTTTATGCCCGGCACTACCCCCGTCATGGGGCAGTATGAAAAAATAAAGAGTGATTATCCCGACTGTATAATTTTTTTCAGGCTCGGGGATTTTTACGAGATGTTCGGAGAAGATGCCAGAGAGGCCTCAAAGATCCTGCAGATAGTCCTCACCTCGCGGGGTGGCCGTCCCATGTGCGGAATCCCGTATCACGCCGCTGATAATTATCTTCTCAAAATCGTCGCTTCAGGCAGAAAAGTTGCTATCGCGGAACAGCTTGAGGCCCCGTCAAAAGGAAAAAAAATAGTGGACAGAGGGGTTGTCAGGGTTGTCACGCCCGGCACTCTCACAGAGGACAACCTGTCGCCCGAAAAAAACAATTTTATACTCGGGGTTTATCCTCATAAGGAATTTTTCGGTTGCGTTATGGCCGATATCAGCACCGGGGAGATGCTCGCGCGGAAGGTGCCGGAAAAAGATTTTCCGGGCTTTCTCAAAAGCGCCGATAAAATAACAGAAGTCGTCTATCCCGAGGGTGACGGCTGCGAAAAATATTTCGCAGAAGACATGTTCAGGGCCGGCGTTGACAAGAATTTTTTCAGTGATTATGAAGGCAGACAGAAACTGAAGGAGCTGTTTAATGTCAATTCGGTGATAGGTTTTGATATGGATGAGGATATTCTTCTTTCCGCCGCCGCCGGTCTTTTGAATTATCTTGAGGGAACAAAACTTGATATTTTACCGTCAATAAAAAATATATCCCGTGTTCGTGCCGGTGACAATCTGTTTATGGACGCTTCCACAATACGCAATCTTGAACTTGTGGAGAATATGTCGGGGGCATCTTCCTCCGCCACTCTTTTCGGTGTGCTGAACAGAACACTCACGCCGCCGGGGGCAAGGCTTTTGAAAAAAAGGATTCTTAACCCTTCCGCGAGAATTGATGTCATCAGGCTACGCCAGAAAGAGTCTCTCTGTTTTATGGAAGACGGGAAACTCAGGGAAGCCGCCGGAGCGGTTCTTTCGTCGGCAAAAGACATAGAGAGATCTTCCGGCCGCATAGCCGTGACGGGAGGGAAAAGCAGGGATTTTATGAATATACTGAGCACCCTGAAAGCCGCGGAAATTCTTGACAAAAAACTTAAGGGCGCGGTTTTCGGGGATCTGAATTTTCTCCCGGACTTAATGGAAATTCTTGAGAAAGCCGTGGCGAGGGATGAGAACGGTCAGGCTGTTATCAATTCTTCTTTTGACGGGCGAATGAAAGAGTGCTGCGAAAAGCTTTCTGTCCTGGAAAAATGGATTGCTGATTTTGAGTCTGCCGAACGGGAAAAGCTGGGAATACCCAAGCTAAAAGTTTCTTTTAATTCGGTTTTCGGCTATTACATAGAGGTAACAAAAGTTAACGCGGAAAAGGTGCCGGAAAATTATATAAGAAAACAGACTCTTGTGAATTCGGAGCGTTTTATCACGCATGAGCTCAAGGAAAAGGAAACCGAAATACTTATTTTAAAAGATGAAAAAAAGCGTATAGAAAAAGAGGCATGGAAAACGCTTGCCGATGGTGTCAAGGCCGATCTTTCCCCGCTGAAAGAGCTTTCCTCAAAGATAGCGGAGATAGATGTGGCAAGGTCTTTTGCGGAAACGGCTATCGCGGGCAATCATATTATGCCGGAAGTGAATGATGGTGATGAGATAGACATAAGGGATTCGCGTCATTCTGTTGTTGAGAAAATTCATGCCGAAACTTTCACGCCCAATGACATAAAGCTTGACAGGAAAACCAATCAGGTTATGCTCATAACAGGCCCCAACATGGCCGGGAAGTCCACATATATCAGACAGACAGCGCTTTGCGTGATTATGGCTCAGACAGGCGGGGCCATTCCGGCCTCATCGGCAAAAATAGGCGTTGCCGACAGGATTTTTACCAGAATAGGCGCGGGGGATAATCTTGCGCAGGGAGCATCCACGTTCATGGTTGAGATGAACGAGGCTGCTAACATACTGAATAACTCAACTGAAAAATCGCTCATAATAATAGATGAACTGGGCAGAGGGACTTCCACCTATGACGGCATTTCCATAGCATGGTCGTGTTTGGAGTATATCGCGGAAGACCCCCGTCACTGCCGTTGTCTTTTCGCCACTCATTTTTTTGAGCTTGTGGAGCTTGAAGAAAAGTTTGACAACATAAAAAATTATAATGCCGCTGTGAAAGAATGGCAGGGAAAGCTTCATTTTCTTCACAAGATAGAAAATGGCCCGGCTGACCGCTCTTACGGGATTCATGTTGCTGAGCTTGCCGGAATTCCGAAGCCCGCCATAAAGAGGGCGAGGCGGATAATGAAAGAACTTGAGAGCCAGCATATCAGAGAGGGGAACAGAGAGGATTCCGATCAGCCTATCGCGGACGGACTTCGCGCGCCGCGGCAGAATGTCCGTCGTGGCGGGCGCGCTTTCAGCTCCGCTCAGCTTCCTATTTTTGATGAAGGCGCGGGAAAATACGGTGAAGTTATAAAAAAAATAAAAAACGCTGACACAGATAAAATGAGGCCGGTTGACGCGCTGACTTTTCTTGATGGCCTCAAAACCGAGCTGGGACTGAAAGCCCGGCCAGTCGGGCAGGATGTCAGGCGTGCCCGCGAGAGAGAAAAATGAAAAAAAATAAAAAAACAACTGAAAAGCATCCTGTAAAAATAAAGATTATTACAATGACCGGGAATCTTGTTTCGGACATTCATAAAATGATAGATGAAACACGTTCATCTGTTGCTGTTGCTGTAAATATCGGACTTACAATGCTTTACTGGAAAATAGGCAAACGAATAAATACGGAAATACTTAAAGGTAAGAGGGCAGAATACGGAAAGGAGATTGTGCCGACACTGTCGGCACAATTGGTTATTGAGCATGGAAACAGTTTTTCCGAGAAAAATCTTAGGAGAATGGTTCAATTTTCCGAAGTTTTTTCGGATGAGAAGATTGTCGTGACACTGTCGCGACAATTGAGTTGGAGTCATTTCGTTGAAATTATTCCGGTCAAAGAACCGCTTGCCCGTGAATTTTATGCAGAGATGTGCAGGATTGAAAGGTGGAGTGTGAGAACTTTGCGGAAAAAAATAGATTCCATGCTATTTGAGCGGACAGCTCTGTCTAAAAAGCCGGAAAAACTGGTGCGCACGGAACTTTCTAAATTGAGAGAAGAGGATAAACTTACGCCCGATCTTGTATTCAGGGATCCGTATTTTCTGGATTTCTTAGGTCTTAAAGGAAACTATCAGGAAAAAGATATTGAGTCTGCTATTCTGCGTGAAGTAGAAGCGTTTATAATGGAATTGGGAGTAGGGTTTTCATTTGTCGCCCGCCAGAAACGTATTACGATTGATAACGATGATTTTTATATTGACTTGCTCTTTTATCACCGCAAACTTAAAAGGCTTGTTGTTATTGATCTTAAGCTGGGAAAATTTAAGGCATCTTATAAAGGACAGATGGAGCTTTATCTGAGATGGCTCGGAAAATATGAAACGGAACCAGGCGAGCAGCCGCCATTAGGACTTATTCTCTGCGCGGAAGGAAATAACGGACAAGTGGAGCTTTTGCAACTGGATAAATCCGGCATACATGTTGCCGAGTATTTAACGGCGCTGCCCCCTAAAAAATTATTACAGGAGAAACTGCACAAGGCAGTTGAGTTGGCAAAACGGCAGATTGAACAGCGGAGCATAAATAAGGAAAAGTAATGAAAATGAAAAATAACGTGTTTCTGCGGATTGTTTTAATTGTGCTGTTTGCGCTGTTTGTCGCTGAAGGGGTGAGGAAGGGCAGTTCCGCGGCGACGGGCGGAATATCTTCTCTTATTTGTCTGGCGTGCATGGGTTTCCGGTGAAAAAAAATAGTCTGTTTCTCTTCAGGAGAATCGTCCATGTTGTTTCGCTTTTTCTGCTTAACGGTCATTTCAAAACTTTTTTGACGGGTTCTCTTTACGGAGGAAAGCTGAAAAATATCTGTATTCCTGTTTTAAACTGCCATTCCTGCCCGCTCGCTCTCACCGCCTGCCCGGTGGGAATGATTCAGCAGTTTCTCGCGCTGGGGGTGAAGAACGGTTATTCGGGATTTCTTTATATCTTCGGTCTGATAGGGATTCCGTCAATGTTTTTGGGTCGCTTTTTCTGCGGATGGATTTGCCCTTTCGGTTTTTTGCAGGAGCTGATCTTTGTTAAAAAGTTTAAATTAAAATTTCCTGCTTTTCTGAAATACCTTAAACACATTCTGTTTTTTGGATTTGTTCTGTTGTTCCCGTTACTTTTTAAGAACAATTTGGGAATAGGCACGCCGACATTCTGCAAATATATCTGTCCGGCGGGAACGGCAGAAGCCGGTTTTTGGGGGTTGGCTTCGGGTGTTGGCCGGTTTTCCTTTGTTTTATTCGGGAAAATTATAATATTGGCAGCTGTGATATTTTTTTCGCTTCGTATCCGGCGGTTTTTCTGCAGAATTTGTCCGATGGGGCTTTTGCTGGGTTTTTTTAACAAAGTCAGCTTTCTTCAGCTTCGCGTAAATGATAAATGCGATAATTGCGGGGTCTGCAAAAAAGTTTGTCCCGTGGATGTTGATATGCCCCGGGATCTCAGCTCGATAAATTGCATAAGATGCGGCAAGTGCGTTGACGCCTGCCCTCAAAAGGCGCTTTCGCTGTCGTTCAGGGCGGGAAAATAATTGGACAAATTGATAATCTGTTTGACAATTTGTCCGGCACAATGGAGGAAAATCTTTGACTAATATGCCCGAAATGACAGGTTTTTTTGGGGTGGGCTCATGATTGCTTTTTCAACTTTGATGGTTGAGCGTGCCGGCGGATACCGTGAGATTTTGCCTCTGAAGAAAGAAGGTCTTAAAAATTTAGAACTGACCTGGAGTGCCGGAGTGGACATAGACGACAGGGAATCTTTTTTAAAAGCCGCGGCTGAACTTAAAAAGGCCGGGATAAAACTGGTTTCGGCACACGCCCCCCTTCACACGGCTAACGGAAAGGATGTGGATATATCCTCACCCGACAGATGGAAGAGGAAATTTGCCGTGAGAGAAACACAAAAAAGCATACTGGCTTTTTCTCTTATGACAGGATCCGGCGGGACAACGGTTATTCACGCAGGCCGGGCGGTGGAAAATGAGAATCGTAAAGAGCATATCAGGGCGGCATCGGAATCACTGGCGGAGATCTGCGAATTTGCGGCTGAATATAATACAGAAATATGTCTTGAGAACACGCTACCCGGGCATTTGGGCTGTTTTCTTGACGAACTGCTGGAAGTCCGGGAAAAATCAGGGTTTCCCGGGATAAAATTCTGTCTGGACACGGGGCATTATAATCTCGCCGGGGATCAGAGCAAACTGCTCTCTGAAATGGCGAAAGATATAACGGAGCTTCATATACATGATAATGACGGCTCAAAAGATAGCCACTTTGTTCCCGGCCGGGGGCGTATTGATTGGAAAGATTTATTTGCTTTGATAACAATAAGTCACGAAAGTCAACCCCTGGCACCACTGAATGTTTTTGAGATTATGCGGGGCGGAGCCTCGGAAATAGGAGAGTGTCTGAAATTTGCCGCGGATTACGGGATACAATAAAATTAGGCTCTTGACGATTGACGGATTTCAGTATATGATATTAGTGAGATGAAAAGACATATATTAACAATCTGCGCAACAGGGTTGCTGTGCGCTTTTGCCGCGAGTTCGGCACATGCGGGCCTCACCCCCGGACAGGTGAGAAAAATATATGCTTCAACGATACTTGAGGCCAGGGATTCATACAACACCGGCAGGGATATGGGATTCGCTGAAGCTGTGGCCGTCAACGGTTTTTTTTCGACGGTGTTCGCCGAAAAAACAAGAAAAATATCCTCTGCTAAAATAAGTTTTCAGCCGAAGATGAAGGGCTGGACGGCGCTGGTTTTTAAAGCCGTTTATAGCCCGGATCCGGGCGCCGCTTTGCCGGCGAAAATCACGTCCGGTTATAAGAATTTTGCGGGGAATATTATATCCGCCGTCAACGAATTGGGTTTTGACGCGGGGCATTCCGGGAATTCGGTTTTGGGCGGATTTGCATCCGCAATACTTTTTTTCGCGATTTCAATTTTAGCAATACACAAGATAAAATTCAGACTTTTTATTCAGAGAGAGTAAAACAAACTCACCCCCGTAGACGGGGAATTTAAACCTTACAGCAAAACATCCTGCTGATTGCGTAAATGTTTTCCTGTGTGGTTTATAATATGAAGAAACATAAAACAAAAACTGAATGCGCGCGAAAGGCGCTGTTTGCCGGCGTAAGTCATGGAATGATTTCCGCCGCTGTAAGCGGAGCTCTTTTGACGGCGGAAGGTTTTCTTAAAAAATCCCGGCGCGTTCCGTTTATAAAATTATTTGCGCTTATAACGCTTTTTGCGGGGCTGGTTGTTCCCCGTGGCGAAGCGAGGTTTTTGTTTTTCGGAAAAGATAAAACCTCGCGGGAGATGAAAGCGGATAAGGTGGTAAAAAAACTCAAGGGCCCGAATTCTGCCGAAAGAGGAAAAGCCGCAGATGATCTGATTAGGCTTGACAAAAAAAGAGGCGTGCGCGAAATCAAAACAGCTCTAAAAAAAGAGAAAGACAGCGGCGTAAAGAAAAATATGCTCAACGTTTTGGGCAATTCCGGCGACGTTGAAGCTATACCTGATGTGAAAGAGCATTTGGATTCAGAAGACAGCGGCGTCCGGCTTTATGCCGCTTGTGCTCTGGCCAAGCTTGGCGACGATTCGGGAATTGACGAATTGAGAAGTGTTGTTTCAAACGCGAATGAGTCCCGGGGGCGCAGATCTTTTGCTATCAGATCTTTGGGCGGGATAAAGACAGCCGCGGCTGTCGCTGTTTTGGGAAATGCTCTAGAAGACGGCGATTTCGCAATACGGCTCCAGGCTGTTGTTTCCCTTGGTAAAATAGGCAGCGTGAAGGCATTAAACGCGGTTAAAAAGATGACAGGCGATGAAGATGAAGGAGTGCGGCGCGCGGCGGAAAATATTCTGATGAGGGTGGGAAAATGATTTCCGTAAAAATTAGAATATTTAGAAAATTAATTACCTCCGTTCCCTTTTTGTTTCTGATGGTGGTGAAAGTTTTTGCTATTTCCACTTTTTATTTTAAAGATGGAACGGCTCCGTCAGATGCCCCGTCAAGCGTTTACTGTACAGCCGCGGAATCAGGTTACACTTATGCTGGTTACGGCACAAATGTGAGGACAATGGGAAGCGGCCCAGGAGGTACAGAGTTGTCCTGGACACATGATTCGGCAACAGCTCACAACGGGACGTCACTTATTAATATGGGCGGGGATATTTTCGTTTCTCCGGCTTTGAAAGCTCAGACGCTGAATTCGGGAACATGGTCGGCTCAGTTCAGGATGTATGCCTCCGGCGACGGCCAGAATGACAATTACGCGAGAATTTGTGTTTATGTGTGGAGAAACAACTCTATGGCGGCGGTGATAGTGTCCTCTTATACACAGACAACAACGGATCTTGACGGCACCGTTTTGAAAACAATAAGTTTCACGGGCCTTTCGGGGGCCGGCTGCAGCATATCGGATAACGATTATATTGTTGTTGAGGTTCTCGCCCGAACAGATGACAACACTCCTGCCGGTCAGGGGCCCGACGCCATTTATGTGGGAAGAGACACGACGGATAGTTACCTCACGGCTCCTCAGGATTTGGAGATTTTTACGGCGCCGAATCTTACGTCGGTAAGTCCCGGCACAAAAGGCCAGGGCTGTTTGGCCGAGCAGATTGATTTTACGGGAACCGATCTTCAGAGTGATGATGTTCTGTCTTTTATGAGGGTGGGGGTGGGAGTTATAGACACAATAGGTCAATCTGCGAAAACAATATGGACGACCAGCGGCACTGTTAAAATATCAATTCCTGATACTGTCGCCACGAGCGCCGCCGGCGGAAGCGTTGCCATGAGAATTGCGAGACTTTCCAACTCAAATCTTTTTAGCGAACAGGCTTTTACTATAAGTTCATATCCTCTTTCTGCCGTGACTTCTCCCGCAGATTCTTCTCTGAAAAATTCCGTTGCCTCTATAGGCGGTACGGCTGATGCAAGGGGAGGGACTGTGGCCAATATATGGGTATCCATAGAAAAAATAATGGCGGGAGATAACGAATTTTGGGATGGTTCGCAGTGGACAACATCCCCCGGGGCGAATCAGTGGCTGGCTGTCACACCGAACACTTCGTGGTCTTATGATTCGTCCTCTGTTGTGTGGGATTCTGACAACTCCCTTTATCGGCTCAAGTCAAAAGCCAAAAATTCATATGGGGGTATAGAAAGTGTGGGAAGCGGTATCCAATTCCGTTTTGACGGCGAGCCGCCCGTCATCACTTCAACGGTGCCGGTTAACAATCTTTATTCCGCTAAGGCTTTTAATTTTTCAGGCACATGTTCGGATAATTCTTCTTCTTACGGCTACGGCGTTAAAACTGCGGGTGGTATCACCCTGAGAATTTACGCGGTCAATGTCTCTAAAGAATGGCATGATGATGTCAATCAGTGGGTTGAAGGTGAATACTGGTGCGTGGCGACGGGTTCCACATCGTGGAATTATTCCATTGCCGCGTCTTCGTGGAATGAAAACCAGCATTATCAGACAATCGTCAGAGCTGAGGATCAGGGGGGTAATTTTTCAACGGTCTGGTCAACCACTAATTTTACATATGACCTGTATGCGGCTTCGCCCGAAAAACCGGATTCAAAAGTGACGGATCCTGTTGATGGTGAATACCGCGGTTCACAATGGCTGGAAAACACGGGTATTCATGGAACAGCTTCTGACAACACCCGGGGCGGCCTTGATATCGGCAATGATTGGGGAATACAGTATGCCATACGCAGGCAGTCGGATAATTATTGGTATGACATAGGAATACCGGGTTTTAAGGACACAGGGAATGCCCCTTGCTGGAATGCCGTGAACGCCGCTAATATGACAGAAACTTCAGCAACTGACTGGAGCGAAACTTTGACAGCGGATTGGGTGAGGACTCTTTCTGCAACGGAATTTGACAATGGCGTTTCCTATGATGTTATAAGCATATGCAGGGATATAACCGAAAGCGCTTATGGAGGGCCGAATTATGAAATAGTGTATGAGACATCCACATTTATTATGGATAAGGGCGAGCCGTCCTCCGTCATTCAGGAGCCGTCTTTGTCCCATTATCAGGACATAAATACTATATCGGGAACGTCTGCGGACAGTTTGTCCGATGTTAAGGAAACGGGGGGTGTTAACATAAGGGTCAGTTACACCGAAGGGACCAATACCTATTATCTTTTGTCATCCAACCTGTGGGACAGTGTTCCCAATATTTCCCATTGGCTCGTGTGTTCCGGTTCGCACACATGGTCTTATAACTCTTCCGCGGTTGCCTGGTCGGACGCGGTTGATTATAAGGTGGAGGTCAGAGCTGAAGACAATGCCCAGAACCAGCAGACAACTTTTCCGGATAAAACATTTAAGTGCGATTTGTCGGCGCCGGATTCCGCTTTGACAAATCCGGAGTCGGGGCAGCTCTACCGCAGGGGTTTTCCCACAATGATTCAGGGGACCGCGGTCGATGTGTCCTCAACGGTTGCCAAAGTGTATCTTAAAATCAAGGAGAAATCGGCTGATGTGTATTGGTCTGAAAATTTGAATAACTGGGTGGCTTATTCAACGGTCTGCGCCGCTTCGTATTCAGCGCCGAACTGGAGTTACGATTCAGATACCGAAGGCGTGGCATGGGCAGACGGCACCGAATACAGTCTGATACCTTATGCTTTTGATTTTCCGGATAATTCAGGTGACGGAACATCCCGGGATTTTACATGGGATGTTAAAATTCCGACATCAGCCGTGACAACACCGTCAAACGCGGCTTTTTTGAACAGTCTGCTGACAATTCAGGGCACGGGCGCTGACGCCACCGGTCTCATAGACAAGATATATGTTGGCATAAAAGACACCGTGAATTTAAAATGGTGGGACGGAACGAATCAGTGGGGAGCTGAAAAGTGGAATGTCGCATGGGACGGCTCTGAACCGGCGCCGTCATGGTCATATAATATGCCTCATTCAACGGCTTACTGGACAAATAACCACAAATACATAATTTACACAAAAGCTGTGGATGAATCGGTAAAAAATATCAGCGGTGACTGGGTGGGGAACACCGAAGACGCGTTGAGCAACGGTACCAGTTCGTATTTCACCTTTGACAGAAGCGCACCGGAATCAAAAATAGACAATGTGGCGGATAGTTCATATATAAAAAGTCTGACTGAGATAACCGGAACAGCCCTTGATTTGAACGGCCAGCTGACACCTGCCGATTCCATAGGTCAGATCAGCAGTGTTAAGATGCATATCTATGACGCGGATGCGGGGGAATACTGGGGCGGGGCTGCCGGCTGGCAGACGGGCGGCGCTGTTCCGTCAGACGCGCAATACAGAACAGCTTCTTATACGGCTTATCAAACAGGCGGTTCTTCGGGAACATGGCTTTATAATTCAGGCGTTGAAAGTTTTCCCACGTGGACACCGGGGAATGAATACAGGCTTATAACAAAAGCGGAAGACAGCGCCACTAATAAGGAAGTGACAGTTTCAACGGTGTCTTTTTATTATGACGTTTATGTGCAAGGTCCTCCCGAGTATCCGGATTCTTCTGTCTCGTACCCCTCTAATAACTGGAATACAATGGTAACGACTGATACCATTACAGGTTCGGCAGCGGATAATGTTTCTTTGAACTGGGTGTATGTGAGGATTATGCGTTTAACTCAGGCGGGGGCCACCGATTACTGGCAGGGCGCCACATGGGCGGGCACAGAAAAATGGCTGAATTACAATCAGGGAACATTGAGCGGCTGGGGCAGAACAATTCCGGGTGATTCCTCTTTTTGGACAGAAAACCGCCTCTATAAAATTATTTCAAGGGCTGAAGACAAGGCGCTGAACTGGGAAATTGATTTCACCACCATAACCGTTGTTTATGATTTGCTTATTCCGACTGCCGCGGTAACATATCCGGTAAACAGCGGCTATGTGTCGGCCGTCGGGAAAATAACCGGTACATCGGAAGATTCATGGCCCGGCCAGACGGGGAATGTTTATGTGAAACTTCAGAGGCAGGATAATTCCAAATACTGGCAGGGTTCGTCTTCATGGACGGCGGCGGAAACATGGAACGACGCTTATCTGTCACCCGGCGGAACTTGGTGGCAGTTGACGGACAATCCCTCGTGGGAAACGACAAACTATGAAGCTTACACAAAATGCAAAGACAAGGCCGGCAACTGGCAGATTCTTTATTCAACGGTTTCATTTATAGGTGATTTCACAGCGCCGTCTTCAACTGTCACAACTCCCGGGGACGGTTCGTCGCAGGATTCTGTTTCAACTATTTCAGGTGTTGCGGGTGATGAAAACGAACTTGATTATGTGAAGATTGACATAAAGAACAACGTAAATAATTATCGATGGGATGAAGATAACGAGGAATGGACCACTTCCACCAATCCTCTCTGGCTTGACTGCACCGGAACAAGCGC
>JAYEJT010000030.1:0-22736 GCA_034660675.1 Elusimicrobiota bacterium | reverse complement strand
GTCGTCATCACCTCTTTCAGCACCGCCGCCAGTTCCGGCTGCATCTTGAATACATTTTCGGCTTTCAAATTCTGCACGCTCATTCCCAATCCCAGTATTGCCCCCGCCGAGGTGTTGAATTCTATTATTTTGCCGGACGGATCCAGGGCAATGAAACCTCCGGGAATCCCGTTGAGCACACTTTTTATCATGTTGTTCTTATTGGTGAGTTCAGCAAAAAGAGCCGCGTTTCTGATCACCACGGATATTATGCCGGCCAGAGCCTGGGTAAAATACATATCATCCTGCGTAAAATTTCCTGTTTTTTTATTGATAATTTCAAGGACGCCCATTGCCCTCATCCGCGATATCAGAGGCACGCAAATAATATTTCTCGTGTGATAACCGGTTTTCGTATCCACTGCCGGCAAAAACTTCGGATGAGAATAAGGGTCATTCAGCAAAACAGCCTTGCCCGTGGAAAACACCCAGCCGGCTATTCCTTCCTTAACGGGTATGACTTTGAGTTTCAGCAACAGTTCTTTCGCGACGCTTTCAACCGCATAGAACTTCAGATAATCAGGATCCGCCGAGCGTAAGAGCACCGACATCCCTTCCGCGCCTATTATTTCGCAGGACCTTTTCAGAATCTGCGAAAAAACCTCTTTTTCCTTGAGAGCAAAACTTATGCGGGAACACATCTCATCAAGCGCTTTCAAGTGTTTCTGTAAATCATTATCCTGCATCTCTGCCTCCCTGATTCCTCTATACTTGCCCCTGGGGCGAATCGAACACCCGGCACGTAGTTTAGGAAACTACTGCTCTATCCACTGAGCTACAGGGGCTATAATTTAAATATTTTTTTGCTCTTTCTGCCGGAAAGAGTGTTGCGTAAATCAAAAATCCTCTTTGAATTTTTGACAATAAAATCATAATCAAAATGGCTGTGGTCGCAGGCAATGACAACCAGATCCGTTTTTTTGAGAATACCTGCGGAAAGTTTTTTTATTCTCTTTCCCGGCACTTCGCCGTAGGTGATAAGATCATCGTACCATCTCACCTCGGCGCCCATCCCGTTAAGCTCGCTTATTATTTCCAGAGACGGGGATTCTCTCGTGTCTGAGACGTCCTTTTTGTATGCAACCCCCAGCACGGTTATTTTGCTGCCTTTTACTGATTTGGCAAAACCGTTAAGTATCCCGGCAAGTTTCGTCACGGCAAAATGCGGCATGGCGCCATTGATTTCCGAAGCGAGATCAATAAACCTCGTGTAGAAATTCAGAGACTTCATCTTCCACGAAAGATAAAGAGGGTCTATCGGTATACAGTGCCCGCCGAGACCCGGGCCCGGGTAGAAAGGCATAAAACCATAGGGCTTGGTCTTGGCCAGATTAACAATTTCCCACACATCCAAACCGAGACGGTCGGATATCTGCGCCATCTCGTTAATGAGCCCGATGTTGACAGATCTAAAAGTGTTTTCCAGCAGCTTGACCATTTCAGCGGCCTCAAGAGATGAGGCCGGCACAATGTTCTCTATGGCGCGGCTGTAATAAAAAACGGCTTTTTCAAGAGACGCTTTGTTTATTCCGCCTATGACCTTGGGGGTGTTTTTCACATCCCACTTTTTGTTGGAAGGGTCTATTCTTTCCGGCGAAAAAGCCAGATAAAAATCCTTCCCCGCCTTAAAGTTTTCTCTTTCAAGAATTTCGCAGACAACTTCTCTTGTCGTGCCGGGATATGTCGTGGATTCAAGCACAACGACAGCGCCCTTTTTTATGTGCTTCCTTATCTTTTCGCAGGACGCGATGATATAGGAAATGTCGGGATCCTGCGTTTTTCTCAAAGGTGTGGGCACACATATCGCTATGCATCCGCAGTCCTTTACAATGCTGAAGTCCGTTGAAACCTTCAGCAAACCCTTTTTAACCAGACTTTTTATCTGAGCTGATTTGATGTCCCCCACATAGCTCTTGCCTTTTTTAAGCATTGAAACTTTTTCCGTTGATATATCGACACCCCTGACCTCAGCGCCTTTTTCGGCAAAAGCGCATGCCAAAGGCAGCCCCACATAACCAAGACCCACAACAGCTACTTTCATATTTATTTCCCCTCCGTATTTTTTCCCATAACAATCCGGTTATTGTAGCACTTTTTGCTATTTCAATTCAAACCTGACGTTGAGAACACCCCACTGGTCAATCTGCTTTTCGTCGCCGCCAAGCGGCGCAAACAGCCATTTCTTGACGGTGTCCACCGCCGAACGGTCCAGTTCATCCGAACCGCTCGTTTTCTCAATCACCACGCTCTCTATTATACCGTCGGCCGACACCCAGAACTTCACTGTCGTCTCTCCTGATATGCCTGCCATCTGCGCGGAACGGGGATATTCGGGATAGATCCTTCTCAGAACAGCCCTTTTTGAAATGGGACCGGATATCTGAAAACTTTTTCCTTCCTTGCCCGTAAAAGACGGAATTATTTTATCCGGTAAAGGCGCTTCAATACCGGGTTCTTCCTCAAAAGCAGATATGTCGGGTTTAAAATCATCTTTAATTTCCGGAGCCGGGGCGCTGAATTCTTTTTCGGGAGAAATGTCCGCCGCCGGTACCGGCTCACCCGCGCCGGGGGTCCATGTCCTCACCCTTTTTTCTGTTTTCTTCCCGGACCGCCTCAGGGCCTTTAAATTCTGGGGCACGGTGGATATTTCAGCGGCAAGAGAAACTTCCATAAAACGCGCCGGACGGCTGACTGTCATATAAGGCAAAGCCAGAAGGAAAATAACATGAATAAGGACAGAATATACAAGGTCACTTTTCAAACCGTCTCCGCCTGCGATAAATCCCGCCGTCATAACATCTTCAGAACCCTGTTTTAGGTTCCGTGGCTATGACAAGCCGTTCGGCGCCTGAAAGTTTCGCCATATCCATAACTTCCACAACCATACCGTGGGGCACTTTTCTGTCCGCTTTTATTATAGCCATTTTTTCCTTCGCGGAAGCCAGAGCTATATTCAAGGCCTGCGGCAGTTCCTCCCTCGTAACCCTGGCGTCATTGACAAAAAGCGCGCCCGAAACAGAAATATCTATTATCACCGAACGGCCGAGATCTATTTCAGACGAAACGGCCTTCGGAAGACGCAGCCTTATTCCCGGCTGCACGATAAAAGCGCTGGAAAGCATAAAAAAAATAAGCAGCAGAAATACAATATCCGCTATGGGCGTGGTGTCGGGCATCTGAAATTTTCTGCGCCGCCTCATTGGGCGCCCCCCGAAAGAGTTTTTCTTTTTGACACTCTGACGAGTTCGTGTGTGGCAAAATCTATCTCATTGACAAAGCCGTCCACCCTGTTTTCAAAATACCTCACAAATATTACTGTGGGAACGGCTATGAGCAACCCGGCCGCCGTGGTCAAAAGCGCCTGTGAAATACCGCTGGCCACTATTGCGGGAGACGAAGCTCCCTTCTGCGCAATGTTGTTAAAAGCTGTTATCATTCCCGTCACTGTTCCCGTAAACCCCACAAGCGTGGAAACAGACGCGATTGTGGAAAGTGTGGAAAGATGATTCTCCAAAAGCGGCATTTCCCTGAGTTCCTGGGACTGAAAAGCCTCTTCCATAATTTCCGGGCCGTCAGAATAATACGAAAGCCCTGATTTTATAACAGCCGCAAGCGGGCCGCTCTTCTCTTCACACAGAGACACGGCGCTTTCCGGCGAACCGGCACGGATGTATTTCAAAACGCCGTTTATAAGCGGTTGCGCGTCAATCCCGCAGGTCTTATAAAACCTCAGTCTGTTTATTATGATTGCTATCGCCACAACAGAAAGAACCGCCAACAGGAACATCACCGGACCGCCTTTTATCAAATAACTCATATCAACCTCCCAATTTAATTTCAACCCCGGCCGAAAAAAAAGCCGTGTCACGCCATTCATACGGCGAAACGGGCAAATTCCCGGGCGCAATAAACACTTTTTCTCCAAAAACATTCTCCGCGCCGAGAAACAAGACCGTTTCCGACGGCAGATTATAACATATTTTAACCAGGCCGTTCACAAAACTGTCTGTCCACGGGCCCTTTGAAACGCTGCCCACAAGAACATTCAGCGCGAGAGCGCCCTTTTCATATCCTGAAAAAACAGAAACGCCGCTCCTGGGAACCGGCAAAAAATTCTCCGCGCCTGTGTAGCAAAACCTGAGCCCCGATGTGAACGGGCCTGACAAAAGCGACAAAAAAGCGACAGCCTCATAACGTTTATAGCGTGAACTTCTAAAAGAGCCGGGCGAAGACGCCCCCTCATCAGCGTACAAAAAATTGTGCGTATCGCTCCGCGCGACCGAAACCTTCACGCCGGCGGGAAACAGGGACAAAATATATTCCGCCTTCAAATTGTTCAAACCCCCGTGAGCGGCTCCGGGGAAAGATTCCAGAATAGATCCCCGGCGCGAAAAAATATCTTCAATTCGCGGCGCTTTGATACCGGCATCAATTCCGGCCGTCAGAGAACCTCCGAAAACGGGAAAAGAAACAAGCGCTTTGCCCGCAGTGTGAGCGTCACCCGCCCATTTTACAAATTTAAAGCCGGCGTCAAGGTCAAACCTGTTAAACTTTTTAACGAAAGAACAATCTGCCGAAAAAGAAGAGAATCTTTTTTCACCGTCGGCCCAATCCCAGTTTTCCCGCGACAAAGATGTTTTTGCGTTAACGGAAATATCCCTTCCAGAGCTGTCTATGGAAGCGGAAAAACGGCCGGATGAGAAAGACGTTTCGCCTCCGGAAAGATAAAAGCCCGCGGGATAGCTTCCCGACATCAAAAGTTTTTCCGCGGAAAAAGAAATGAAGGAATTTGCCGTCTGTGAATAAAATGAGACAGGCAGGATGGAAAGAGTTTCCCTGATGTGGGCGCCCGCGGAAGCCGGCAATTCGTAATTTCTTCCCGAAAAACGCGGATCAGAAAAAAGATTCCACGCGCCGTTCTGTTTATAGAGCAAATCCACTTCCCACAAAAGCCGTCCCCTGCCTTCTTTACCCGAAAAACCCGCGTCTGCCGCGGCGCGGAAACCGCTGTCCCTTTTCCGGGAACGGTTCAAAAAGGCGGCTTTTCCGGAGGCAGACGCGGCGCTGCCTCCGTCAAGAAGACAAACAAAAGATTTTCCTGAACGCGGCGCTTTGTAAAAACCGCTTTTGAAATAAAGGTCTGAAAGAAACCGTTCTTTGTCCCGCCCCGGCAGCCCCGAGGCAGTGACGGCGCCGACCCCGTAAAGAGAAAGATCCTTACCGAGAACATTCATATCGGGAATCCGCACCTCACCGGCGGCGCTAATGGGGACGGTTCCTATTACGGTAATAGGAACCGTCCCCATTACTCCCGTCAACGCTACCAGGAACCGTCCCCAAAACTTCATTTCAGTTTTTCAAGTTCTGCGGCGGCCTTTTTCGACCAGACGGACTCCGGCCATTTTTTCAGAATCTTGCCGAAAGCGTCCTTCGCGGCGCTTTTTTCGCCCAGCTTTATCTTGATCAAACCTATGTTGTAATAGCTTTCCGCGACGATTTCCGGAAATTCCGGATACACATACACGGCTTTCAGATACTCCGTGTGGGCGTCTTCGTAATACTTCATTTTAAAAAAGGATGAAGCTATGAGCATCTGCGCGGCGGTGGCATCGCTGTCATGGAGCTTAGATGTCACTTTCCGGAGCACTTCCACCGCCTCTTTATAATCCCCCTGATCAAAAAGTTTTTTACCCTCGCTAAAATATATCCGGGCTGACGAGGCGGAATCAGGATAATCTTTTTTCAAAAGATCCTTCAATTCTTCGGCGCGCAGAATCAACCCCTGCTCGGACATGGCGCTCCGCGCCATTTCAAGAGCGGCAGACGCAAAACTTGAGGAGGGAAAATCATTTTTGAATTTCAAAGACTCTTCCGCCGCGGAAGAATAATTTTTTTCTTTAAAATAAGCTTCACAGATCCTGAATCCTGCCTCATCTCCGTAAGGGCTGTCTTTTTTTAAAAGTTCTCCGTAAAATTTTCTTGCAAGAGCGTAATTTTCAGCACGGGCGGCGCTCCGCGCGGCGCGGTAAAGTGCATCCACCGCTATTTTTGACTGAGGATACTCCTTGTAAATCCTGCCATACAGCCCGCCGGACGAGACGTAATCGCCGCGTTCATCATTTATCCCGGCAAGGGTAAAAAGCGCGTCGGCGGCTATAGCGGAGGAGGGATATTCCCTGTCAATACGCCTGATGTATTCTCCGGCTCTGCCGGGATCCCCCTCTTTTTTTTCCAGAAGAGCCAGGCTGTAAAGAGCCTGCGGCATCTTGGATGAGGATGGATATTTCTCCAAAAGCAGCCGATAGGACGCTTTGGCTTCCGCAACGCTCCCCTCATTATAATATGCGTCGCCTATGCGTAAAAGCCCTTCCTCGGAAGGCTGCAGTTCATAATGCTTCTTCCATAATGACACGGCGGCGGCCCAGTCACTGACGCTGAAAGCCGCCCAGCCCGCATAGAGATATGCATCGGCTGTTTTAGAACTTCCGCTGTATTTGGCAGAAAAATCTATCAGATGCGCCCGCGCCGAAGCCCAATCTTTTTCCTTGTAAAAACTTAAACCCACGGAAAAAGCGGCGTCCTCCGCCGCGGACGAATTAGGATACAATGTCATTGTTTTCCTGTAAAATTCACGGGCCTTTTCAAATTTTTTCCAGTTGAGATAAGCATGTCCCGAAGCGGTCAAGGCATCCGGAATAAGCGCCGGAGAGGACACCTTCCCGTAATTATTCACCGCAGCGGCGAACCGCCCCAGCTTCACGCAAACATTGCCTAATTCAAAAGCCAACTCGTCTTTGCCGCCTGACTTCCGCGCGAGAGAGAGCCCCTTCCTGAGTTCAGCCGCCGCGCCCGTTAAATTCCCCGACAAAGACAGGCTTTTCCCCAGCCCGAGATAAGCTCTGGATAAAAATTTCGTATCTTCCCCCCGCTCTATCACTTTTTGAAAAACGGGGACAGCTTCTCCAAAACGGCCGGCTTTAAAAAGCGAAAAAGCCTTCCAGTAAAGGGCTTCTCCGGCAAGAGCGTCACCGGGAAACGCGGAAAAAACACGTGAATACGCCTCGGCGGCGCTTTCGTAATCCTTCTCAAAAAAATAACAGTGACCTATAAGGAACTGCGCTTTCGGAAAATACGGAGTTTTGGAATATTTGAGAATGAGTTCGGCGAAAGCTTTCCTCCCGCGCCGGTAATCTTTAAGATGCATATAACTCCACCCCGTTGAAAAAAGCGCTTTTTCAGACCATTCGCTTTTTGGATAGTTCGAAACGCAGGTTCTGTAATAAACAGCGGCCTGGGCAAAACTTTTTTTCGCATAATGCGCCTGTCCGGTCAGATAAAATGCCTGCGCGGCTGTTTCTCCGTCATTATCCCGCACAGAACTCAGAATTTTTTCCGCTTCCTCAAATTTTTTGTCCCTTATAAACATCTCGGCTTTTTTTAGATCCGCTTTAACCGCCCACACGCTATGCGGAAATTCCGCGCCGAGAGCGTTAAAACACCTTAACGCGGCAGCGGATTCGGATGACCTTATACAGGAAAGCCCTTCGTAAAACAAACTCTCGGCCTTCATTTTTTTCGCGGTAACCCCTGAAAAAAAAGCTGCGGCCCGGTTGTACTGCCCTGTTTTAAAGCACGCATATCCCGACGAATACATAGCGTAATCTCTGTAATCCGAAGAGCTATATTTTTCAAGAAGTTTTTTATACAGTTTTATACTCTCGTCATATTTCTTGAGCTCCGAAAGAGATTGCGCCAGATAAAAAAGAGCGTCCTCATTATCCCCGTACAAATTTATAAATTGAGTATAAAATTTTGCGGATTCCGCGTATTTTTCCATGCGGTAAACGGAATCAGCCATACGCAAAAGAGACTTCCTTTTCACTCCCCCCTCAAGGGAAGAAGACATCACTTTCTCAAATCCCCTGTAAGCCAGCGGATAGTTTTTCATCCGGAAAAGACACTCGGCCTGCATAAAATCCGCTTCCGGACCGATGCCGGGATATGACGAAGCCGATATTTCCAGAAACTGTTTTCTGGCCATCTCATACATTCCGTCACTGAAAAGACCGTTAGCAAATTGAAGTTTGTTCAGCGTTTCCATATCGTTTCCGGATATGATTCCCGCAAAACACAAAAAGAGAACGGCGGAAACAGCCTTTCCTGCAATTCTAAAATTCTTAATTATCACCCCCCCTCTTTCCGGGCCGCCGTTTGCTCTCATCCCGTGAACATTTTTTTCATTTTGTGCCATAAATCCTGTTTTTCCGCTGTTTGCGCGCGCGCCAACCTTTTTTTGACCAAATTCAGCGATCCCTGACGCTTTTTGTAATGCTCATCCAGCCCGTTGACAACGCGGGGATCTGTCATAAAAAGTTTTTTGAATTTCTGCGAATCCATCGCGGCAACCCTCACCTCGCTCAAAGTTTTCACGGTGGCCGTCCTTTTGACATTGGCCAGAATGGCCATTTCTCCGAAAAAATCCCCCGGAACGAGTTTTCCCACAGCGGTTTTTTCATCCGGCGGCGGCAGAAAAACCCCGCATTCGCCGGAAACAATAAAATAAACCATACTCCCCATCTCACCGCCTCTTATGAGAGTTTCCCCTCCCGAAAAAGTGAAAAACCGCACATTGTCCATAAAAGCGCCACGCTGCGGACCGCTGAGAAAAGAAAAAGGCTCTTTTGAGAATATTATCCCGCTTTCATCCTGAACCGTTTGCTTTCCGTTGCCGTCCTGTTTCATCAGCGCGCAATTCCCTTTTTACCGGCCTTGAGCAAATCGTTAATGCCGTTTAAAAGCATAAGACACTCCGAATCATCCGGGTACATCTTAAAAGACGTCAGCAGATGCTCTTTCGCCTGGTAATAATCGCCGGCGTCTATAAAAATCCTCGCCTGTATCATGTGATAAAGAAATTTTGCGTCGGGGTGATCCCTGTTGAGACGCATGGCCTTTTTCACTTTTTTCAGAGCCGTTTTATAATCCTCGTTCTTGTAATACTGGTAAGAGAGGGCATAGAGAAGATCGGCTTTCAGGCGTCCGGAAGAAATATCTTTTTTGAGCTTTATCGCTTTTTCGTGCTCGGGATTCAGTTTAAGAAGAAGATTGATTTCGTTCATTGCGCTGCTGTATTCATAATTTTTCACATAACGCTTCGCGGCAATATAACGCATTTTGACCGCCTCCTCCATTGCCTCGTCAGCTTTCTTTCCCTTTTCAATCGTGTACGATTTTTCTATTTTCAGATTTTTGGAAAAATCATTGAGAAATTTTTCCCTGTCCCTGAGATTTTTCTGCCACAACTGCGGCATCATGCCCCATCTCACGGAAAGCCCGGCCGTAAAAAAATTGCCCTCGTCCCGAATCTGCATCGCCCAGTCGAAATCGGTTCTTCCCATAGAAACGCCGAAGCCCGCCGAAAAAGACGAAGGATTATAACCTGCCCTGACACGGAACACTTCCCCGACGAGATACTCAGCCCCGGCGGCAAAAAAAGAACAGCTTTTCTCTCCTTCCGCCGGCGTGAGATTCTCATAAACAGCGTCTATTTTAAAGCCAAGTTTCTTCATGGGTTTCAAATCCAGAGAAAGTCTGGCGTTCAGCGGAAAATCATCCGGCTCACCGTTCTCGCGCAAAGTCATGGACGGCGCAATAATATTCTGAAAAGATAATGACGGCACAAATTTTTTCCTTTTTATATATCTCATGCCGGCGTCCAGCCCGAAACCCTGAGCAGAATAAGTGTGAATGTCCTGTGTTACAACCTTAAAAGCCGCGCCCATATCCAGATCTCTGAATGCGGGAAAGGAATACGCGGCCGAATAAGCGCTGTTCTTATCTGAAAATGTGCCGCGGTTGCCTATACCGAACCCGTCCACCCATTCGGCACCTTCAACGCCGCAGGAGACAAACCCGACTGACATGACTCTTCTTTCCGACAGCGGAAAAGCAAGAAACGAAGCTGTGTACACCCCTCCCGAAAGCAGAGATGATCGCATAAAAGTGAGCTCCTTTGACCGCAGGCCGGAAAGAAGAGCCGGATTAAAAAAAGCGGAAGACGCCCCGTCTGACGGCGTACCGCCCATGGAAAGGGACACCGCCGTAGGCGAATAAAGAAGCAGGTATTCTCCCGGATAACCGCCTCCGATAACAGAAGCCGAAAGACCGGCAGAACCAAAAGCCGCCCAGAGAACAACGCCTGAAAACCAAACGGCAGCCTTGTTTGTTCCTCTCATCTCACAAAACCTATTTTTCTCGTTCTGGCATCTTCCCCGTCTATTTCAAGCCGCAGGAAATAAATCCCCGAAGCCACATAAGCGCCGTCTTTATTTTTTCCGTCCCACGTTATTACATTGACGTCCGCGCTGCCGCCTGTTCCGCCGGATGAATATTCTTTCTCATATATCAGATGTCCTATTTTCGTGTATATTTTTGCTTTTACATTCGCGGCGGCCGAAAGATAATATGTTATAGCCGTGACGTCTCCTCTGAAAAAAGGGTTGGGGGTATTTCTCACACGCACGTGCGCGGCGGAATTTGACGGATAGGCCAGAAGAGAAAACTTCCCGCCGGATGCAGGATGAGCCGTCACCGTTTTGGACACCGTATCAACGGTTTGCTGACCGGGTACAAGGCTCCACTGAAACGAACTTTCGTTGAACACGAAAACACGCAGGAGCTCCGGCGGCACAATTACGTTGTCAAGCGAAGAAGCAAGGTTAGAGCGGCGCCCTAAAAGCGCGGATGCCGCCGACAAAGGAACGGTGAGAGAATCTGTCTCATACGGCACCTTAACGGTCAGGCCGCTAAGATTGCTGATGTTCGCTCCCGCGGCATCAGTGATACTGTAAGAAAAAGCTTCCGAACTCAGCGCTATGACAAAAGCCGTGGAATTCGCAGAATTATTGGCCACCTGCAAATCAGGGTTTTCGGTCAGGCTTATGGGAAGATTATCGGAAATTATGTAAAAATCCGACGGGCTGCCGCCACTGCTTATTGTCGCGGACGAGCCGGCTACGGAAGCCGTGTAAGAATCATCTTTGCTGTTGAGAGTCCCGAAATACACGCTCACGCTATCGGTTATAAACAAACCGATCGTGTCTTTAAGCGAATCACCCACCGAAAAATTATAACTCCTGCATGGTACTATGGTATCAGACGGCACAACCTTAACGCTTGACGGCGCCGGCTGCGAAAAATCACATGAGACGGCCGCCGATAAATAATCCGTCATACTAAAAGCTCCCGGAAAAGTGGCGAAATTTATATCTTTGGAAAACTGCAGAGTAAAACCGTCCTGCACATAAGACGCCACAACACGCGAACCAGAGATTATGTCCGAATCGGTGAGAGAAAGCGGAGTGAGCTCCGTTGTAAAGGAATATGTACGGTCATATCCCGTGACAGCGTCATGGGAATCGCGGACGTCTATCCTGAAATAATAAGTCGTTTTATCAGAAAGCTGCACCGGACAGTTAAAAACAACAGCGGTTGAAGAGGGCACGGATACCGTTTCCGAGGAAAAAATCAGGGGAACAAAAGAAGGACTGTCCGAAAATGACAGTGTGTAGGTGACACTGTCCCCGTCATTGTCATAAGAAGGTTCCCACCTGAAAACGGGGGAATCTTCCGTAACGAGAGCCCCGTCGGCGGGCTCCACGCCTGACGCGTCTACAGCCTCGGGATAACAATTATATGATATACTTACGGAATCCACGATAGGGCTTATTCCCCTGTGTTCCGTCGTCAGTTCCGAACGGATTTTTATATAACGCTGATATATCGTTCCCGCGAAACTCGTCTCGTAATCCCCGAAATTAACCCCATCCGATGATTGAGAAATGCTAAAAGCCGCCGCGCACCGGGGCGTTCTGTTCAAAGCCGAAATCATGTCATAGTCAATACTGTAAGCCATCACCCCGGTTTTTGGTATATCATCAAAACCTATTTGGGCGTTTGCAGTCTGAAAAACAACCTGAAAATCATTTATATCCACTTTTGTCGCGCCAAAATCTATCGTTTTGGTGATAAGCGCACCTGAACTGTTAAAGCGGTTGAGCCTCAAATCAGCAACGCCGTACAAATGAGCCGGAATAACCTGTAAATTCTCGGAAGGATTAAGATCGTCGCCCGGAGGCGTCTCATCATTATTGATATACCAGCGCTGGTCCAGACCCGATACATTGGCTATGCTCACATAAGAACATCCCGATGTGGCCGACCCTGCATCCCCCACCTGATGCCCGGCGACATTGTCATCAACATTAGCAAGCCAGTAGGTGTTGCCTGCGGTAAGCGGGTAAAGAGCGACCGAAAAATCAACGGATCTTTCGGCCCATCCCGCGGTGTTGCCCACAGACATATCAACCCAGGTATAGGTTATCCCCCCTGCATTCTCCGCCGCGTCGTTGGTCCACAATCTCACTATAGGATTGCCGCCGTTTGTGCCGGCCCAGCGGGCGAATCCGCCGACATAACAATCTTCCTGAACAACCAGAGAACACCCCATTTGAGCGGTAATTTTTGGCGGATTCACCGGCGACATAGCCGGGTATTTGGTTGAAAAAATATTTTTTTGTACCCCATAGGGCAGATGAATATATCCCCGGGAGCTGTCCCAGGTCAGCGATGAAGACGCGGCATCGTAATACACGCTCTCATCAGCGGCGCTGAAATTTATGCTAATGCCGCCGCAAAGCCCGCGAGCGACAAACACGGAAAAAAAAGCTGCTCCGGCCAAAAGCGCCGTATAGACCCCGAAGCCGCGGGTGCTTTTTTTTCTTTCAAACAAATCAGTGCGTTTAATCATATTTTTCTCCGGTTTACTGCATGCAAACCTTCCCATCATTCATTATAATAGCATAAAGTTGATTTCATTGTAAATTTTTATTAGAATAATTTCCATTGGCGGTGTAGCTCAGTTGGTTAGAGCAGTGGAATCATAATCCACGTGTCCGGGGTTCGAATCCCTGCACCGCTACCATGAATTATTGCATAGTGATTTAGGACTCGACGGCGAATGATGTCCGTCGGGGCTCATATGAGCAAGGGGTTTTGCATGGCACCCGCAGCGAATAGAGAGCGAACCGCACACGTGAGCGTCCCCTCGACGCGGCATCTTTGCCGGCGGGATCACCCTGCACCGCTACCATAAATTTGCCGAAAAAATTAATGAAAAATAAAAACAGCCGGTTCAAAACCGGCACCGCATCACTTCAACCGCCGGGGCGGGGAAAATTCGAAAAACAAACAGTGCTCAAATTCCTTGCCGCCTGCAAAGCCGGCGGCCTTGCCCGGAACGGTAAAAAAATTCTTATCGCCGTGTCCGGCGGCAGCGATTCAGCGGCCATGGCGGCCCTCGCCTCAAAACTCAAAAACAAAACCGCGGTAGCCTACATAGACCACAAACTCAGAAGTGACTCAAAAAATGAAAAAGAGTTTGTAAGAAAACTTGCCTCAAGATTCAAAATGCCTTTTTACACAAAAAGTTTTGATGTGGCCCGCACCGCTCGCGTCAGCGGAAAATCGGTTGAGGACTGCGCCCGGGATGCGCGTTACAGACTGCTTGCCGGGATCTGCAAAAAACACGGGATGGACACAATTTTCACAGGGCACACGCTAAACGACAACACGGAAACTTTTTTTCTGAAGCTCTTGCGTGGAGGAGGGATATCTTCCTTTTACGGTATAGCCCGGCAGACAAGCATATTCGGTGTCCCCGTCGGCAGACCATTGCTTGACTTTGAGAGAGACGAACTCAAAAAATACCTCGCCGCCGTACACCTGCCCTTCATGACGGACAAATCCAACAAAAACAGAAAATTTCTCCGCAATAAAATACGGCTGGACCTGATCCCTTTTTTAGAAAAACTTTTCGGCAAAAGCGCGCTAAAACACATCAGCGCCCTCAGGGGCCAGGCGGAAGATCTGGAAAAACTTGTTTATGAGACGGCAACAGAGCTCAGAAAAAAGGCTGCGAAAGGAAAACTTGATAATAGCGTCTATTTGAGCTATAATAAATTTTTAAGGAAGTGTTTTTTATCGGAGTTTGTAGGCAAACAAGCAAATTCCCGTTACATAGATAAGATTGACAGGTTTATAAGTTCCGGGAAAGGCGGCGCGTTTAAGCTGAAGAATACGGATTTAACGATAAAAAAAGGCGTGATGTATAAGCGGAGAAAAAATGAAACATCCTGATATAAAGAAAATTTTGATTTCCGAAACAGCCATAAAGAAAAAAGTGAAGCAGCTCGGAAAAACACTCAACAGGGATTATAAGGGCAAAAAACCTATCCTTGTTTCCGTGCTGAAAGGAAGCGTTGTGTTCCTTTGCGATCTCATAAGAGAACTTGAATTCTCGCCCGTCCTTGACTTCATAAGCGTGTCGTCCTATGCGGACGCCACCGAATCATCCGGTGTGGTGCGGCTTTTGATGGACATGCGGGAATCAATCGTGGGCAAAGACGTCCTCATCGTCGAGGATATCGTTGATACTGGCCTCACCCTCTCTTATCTCAAAAGAAACCTTCTTACAAGGAAACCGAAATCTCTGAAAATTTGCGTGCTCCTGGATAAAAAGGAATGCCGCCTTAGAAAAATTGACGTTAATTACACGGGCTTTGTCATTCCCAACAAATACTGTGTGGGATACGGCCTTGACTACGCTCAGTTATACAGACAGCTTCCTTATATAGGCGTACTGAAACCGGAAATATACAGGACAAAACAATGAAGAAAAAAAACGTGGGCCTTTCCTTCTGGATACTGATGATCGCCGTCGTCCTTTACCTCAACTACAGCCAGTCGTCAAAGGTGTCTGACGAACAGATAAGTTACAACAAATTCCGCACGCTTCTGGATGCGGGAAAAATTGTGTCCGTTGAAATAGTCAAAGACGAAACAATAAAAGGCTCTTACCGCGCGGAAGGAAAAAACGTCAAGTTCAAAACGCCATATCTTGACGACCCCGAACTCATAAAAGATATGCAGAAAAACGGCGTGGACTATGCGGGGAAAACCGGCGGAAAATGGCTGAGTAATCTTCTCTTCAGCTTCGGGCCCATACTTCTTTTCATCCTCGCCTGGTTTATTTTCGCCACAAAAATGAGCGGCGGATCAAAACAGATATTTTCTTTCGGAAAAAGCCGGGCTCAAAACGCCGTCAAGGTTGAAACAACTTTTGCCGATGTGGCCGGCTGTGACGAGGTAAAAGACGAACTGGTGGAAATAATATCCTTCCTCAAAAATCCCGCGAAATTTCAAAAACTCGGCGGCCGGATACCCAAAGGCGTTATCCTCTATGGTGACCCCGGTACGGGGAAAACGCTCCTGGCCAGAGCCATCGCGGGAGAGGCAAAAGTTCCTTTCTTTTCCGCATCCGGCAGTGAATTCGTGGAAATGTTCGTCGGTGTGGGCGCCAGCCGCGTCAGGGATCTTTTTCAGATGGCCAAAGCCGCCGCACCCGCCGTTATTTTTGTTGATGAGATAGACGCCGTCGGCAGGCACAGAGGAGCGGGGCTGGGAGGCGGCCACGATGAAAGAGAACAGACACTGAATCAGCTTCTTGTGGGAATGGACGGCTTTGACCCCAACACAAACGTTATTGTCATAGCCGCCACTAACAGACCGGATATTCTCGACCCCGCACTGCTCCGTCCGGGACGTTTTGACCGTCACATCCACATCCCCAAACCGAACATAAAAGAAAGAGAAGAAATACTGAAAGTACACGCGAAAAAAATAAAAACGGTAGAAAATATCAACCTTGACATGATTGCGCGGCGCACCCCCGGATTTGTCGGCAGCGACCTCGCCAACATAATCAACGAATCCGCCCTGCTGGCGGCGCGAAAAGACAAAGAAGCCGTTGAATTAATTGAGCTTGAGGAAGCCATAGACAGGGTGTTATCCGGCCCGGAGAAAAAAAGCCGTGTGATGAGAGACAGCGAAAAAAAGATTATCTGCTACCATGAATCCGGACACGCCCTTGCGGCAAAGCTTCTTCCCAATGGAGACATCGTGCACAAAGTGTCAATAATACCCCGCGGCCCCGCGCTGGGCTACACCCTTCAGCTGCCTCTTGAAGACAGATTCATAGCGTCAGAAGATGAACTCATCAACAAAATAAAAACTCTGATGGGCGGCCGGACAGCGGAAAAAATTGTCTTTAAAAAACTTTCCACCGGCGCGAGTAACGACCTTGAAAAGGCCACCGAAATCGCACACAGCATGGTGACGCAGTTTGGAATGAGTTCCCGGGTCGGGCCGGCGGTGTTTAAAGATTCTCAAAACTCGGTTTTCCTGGGAATGAACATTTCCAAAAATTCGCGGGTGAGTGAAAAAATGAAACAGCTTATAGACGAGGAAATCAGAAGCATAATAGTAAAAGCTGAGAGGGAAACCGAGACCTTGCTCATCAAAAACAAAAAATATCTGGACATTCTTGCCGCAGAACTCGAAAAAAGAGAAAACCTCAACGCGGAGGATCTTGATAAAATCATGACGGGGGAAAAGCTCGCTCCCTTAAAACCCAAACCGATGCGGACTGAAAAAATTTCATCCGCCGGAGATACGCCGGAGCAGGACGCAAAAGTTCCCAACCCTCCCGCGGACGATGCTGCTAAGAAAACGACGGAAACGGGCGCGGCTGAGCCGGAAGAAAACAGCGGCGCGCGTACCGGAGAAAAAGAAAAAAAGGACGATAATGAACCAAAAAAAACTGCGTGAAGCCGTAAGGCTTATACTGGAAGCCGCCGGTGAAGACCCCGCAAGAGAGGGCCTGAAAAAAACTCCCGAAAGAGTGGCCAAAATGTATGAAGAACTGCTGAGCGGTTATTCCGTAAAATCTCCGGAAAAAATTCTCAGCGCGGTTTACAAAAATGAAAAATACAGCGAAATAATTCTTGTTAAAGACATTCCCTTCTACTCGCTCTGCGAACATCACATCCTGCCCTTCTTCGGCACGGCCCACGTGGCCTACATCCCCAAAGACAGGGCTCTTTTGGGCCTGAGCAAAATACCGCGACTGGTGGACGCTTTCGCGCGGCGGCTTCAGATTCAGGAACGGCTCACACAGCAGGTTGCCGACACAATCAACAAAACCCTGAAACCCATAGGCGTCCTGGTGATGATAGAAGCTCAGCACCTCTGTATGACAATGCGCGGCATTAAAAAACCGGGCACAAGAATGACCACTTCCGCCCTGCGCGGAAGTTTCATGACAGACGCAAAAGTCCGCGCTGAAGCGTTGACCTTGCTTAAAAATGGGTAACTACCTGAATCTTACGTCTGACTTATGGCTGCGCTATTTGAGCCAGCCTGTTGACATACTCCTGACAGCGGTGATCATATACTATATCCTTTCTCTTTTGAGAGGCACCCGGGCAATAGCCATTTTCAAGGGCATCGTCATTCTTGTTTTTCTGACGGTGTTCTCAAAGCTTCTGAAACTCACCACTCTATCGTGGCTCCTGTCAGGAGCATGGGTCATGGGCATGGTCGCCATTGTAATAGTTTTTCAGCCGGAGCTGCGTTTTTTGCTGGCAAAACTGGGCTCTGGAAAAATCGCCGGATTTCTATTCCATATAAAACCCGACTGGATAAACGCAATCATTGAAACCATGGAAACCGCTCAAAAAAAAGGCTGGGGCGCTCTCATCGTCATACAGCTCACCATGGGTATGAAAAATTACACGGAAACCGGGATAAAAGTGGACGGGAATGTGTCCTCTGAACTCATGCTTTCCATATTCAACCCCTCAAGCCCTCTCCACGACGGCGCTGTGGTTTTGAAAGGAAACAAAATACTCGCGGCCTCGTGCATCATGCCTCTGACAATGGAGGAGATAGCTTCCCGGATACTCGGCACCCGGCACAGAGCCGCGATAGGAATAAGCGAGGTGTCCGACGCCTGGGCCATTGTTTTATCCGAAGAGACATCGTCCATATCGCTGGCGCGGGCAGGGAAACTCACAAGGAACATCTCAAACGAGGAATTGAGAAAAGAACTCGTTGCTCTTTACAAGTTCAAGGAATCTGAATCGGCCTCATGAACAAAAAATCGTACCTGAAACTCATCGCCTTACTTATTGCCATACTTCTGTGGGTTTATGTCCGGCACATTCTCGGGATAAACTGATGCCGTCTTTAGGTGTTAATGTCGACCATGTCGCCGCGATAAGGCAATCCCGTTTTACTGTTTATCCGGACCCTTTAAAGGCCGCCCTTATATGCGAAAAAGCCGGCGCCTGCGGCATAACAATACATCTTCGCGAAGACAGACGGCACATACAGGAAAAAGACTGCGTGCGTATAAAGAAAAACATAAAAACAAAACTCAATCTTGAAATGGCGTTAAGTCCCGAAATAACAAATTTTGCCCTGAAACTTAAACCTGACGATGTGTGTATAGTGCCCGAAAAAAGGCAGGAGCTCACGACCGAAGGGGGCCTTGATATTTTCAAAAACAAAAAGAGGCTCTTACAAACCATACCCCTTTTCAAAAAAAGAGGTATCAGGGTCAGCCTTTTCATCGAACCTTCCGAAAAAACGATCGCGCTTTCAAAAGAACTCGGCGCCAACGCCGTTGAACTTCACACGGGGGCATACGCCAACCTGCGGGGATCCGCACAGAAAAAAGAACTGTTCCGTATAAAAAAGGCGGCGGCTTTCGCTTTAAAAACCGGGCTTCTGCTTAACGCGGGGCACGGCCTTGACTACGAAAACACGCCGCCGATAGCGCGCATAAAAGGGATGAACGAACTAAACATAGGCCACAGCATAATAGCATACTCTGTTTTCGCCGGACTTGAAAAAGCTGTCAGAGACATGAAAAAACTGATGCGGTCATGAAAAAAAGAGCTTGGCTCCTTTTCGTACTCATTGCTCTTCTGTGGTGGCTCAATTTTTACACAAAACGCAAAAAACCTGTTGTGAAATTTTTGCCTAAAACCGTAACCCACAGGCCGTCTCTTGCAGAAATAGAAACGAAAGAAAGATTGCTCAAAGAACGGCTCATCAAAAAAGCCCGTGAAGTTTTCTATGCGGAAACCGGCAGAGAAGCCAAAGACACAAACGAGCTTATAGAACGAGGCCTCATCTCCCCCGAAAGCCTCTAACCCCGCTCAAACATCATAGCAAATTATCCATTTAGCGTTATGCCTTTTGGATAATCGCAATTTGTTAGAATTTTATCCTTAACCATTCTTTCAGAAATATATCGCTTATTTTATAGATGCCGTCTTCTTTTATGATTATCTCTTTCTCCGTTAGGGCCTTTACAGCTTTCTGAACTGACGAAGGCGATGATATGTTATATCGCTTTATGAATTTAGATCCGTAAATCTCGGAAGTTTCATCACGGGCTAAGGCAAGCAGCAGTTTACTTTGTCCGTTTGAAAGTGATTCCCATACGCTGAAAAAAGCGTCCGCTTCCCGCGCAAAAAGTTTTTCCACAGATAATTCAACCGTCTTTTTGTCTATTTTATAATTCCGCGCCTCTTCCCATATAATATGGCACAGCATTTGTGTATAATACGGGTGACTTTCAGTTACATCAAGGATGTGTTCAATTACCCCTTCTTCACACTGATATTTTCCTGATTTCAGCCATTTCTCAATAAAGGTTTTAAATTCTGTTTTTTCTATTTTTCCGAGCGGAAAATGCTTTCCGCTTCTATAAAACGGACGATTTGAATTATTAAATAACTCGTTCATCATATGCCTTTTGCTTCCCATAAAAATGTAACTCACATTGTTGTGCGACTGAAAAACCGAACGCATTTTTCTCTCTATTTCATCATCTCCATAATTCGTAATTTCCTGAAATTCATCAAACACGACAACCGCCTTTTTCTTTTCCCTGTCCGCTTTGCTGCTTACCGCTGTCAGTAAATCGTCTAAGATCGGTGTAATTTTTTTTATTCTGTCAAACTCAAATTCAAACTTCCATTCCCCTGCGCCCGCAATAACAATTTTAGGGATAATCCCCGGCAGCATTTTTTTTATTATATTCAGTACATTTTCTGTTTTCGCGCTCAGGCCGTCGGCGATTCCGGCGGCGTATTGTTCAATAAATTTTTGTTTGGTTATTGCCGGATAAAGGTCAATCTAAAATGTTAAAAGCCCCTCTGTCTTTCGCAAAACCTCCTTAATTAAAGAAGTTTTACCAAAACGGCGCGGCGAGAATATTGTAATATTCTGAGAATTTTTAATATCCCTGAGCAATTCTTTTATTTCACTTTTCCTGTTGCAGAAGTATTTACCCTTTACTTCTTCTCCATAAATAAACGGATTTTTTTGCTCTCTTTTATATTTCATTTCCTTTTGCGATTTTACAAAATTTATGAGCTTATATCAAAAGCCCCTTTTTCTTCTCAGCATATTCTTCGTTTTTGGAATACCCTGCCACTTTTTATTAGATCAGATATTTCCTGACAGTTTCTTCGGACGCGGGACGGGCTTTGACTTTTTTTTCAACGCCGTTCGCGGACACCATAAACTCATCGGTCTTTTTGCTGTAACGCGCCATAATGGAAAGAGCGAGATCAATGTCACGCATATCCGAAAGGAGCGCGCCCGGGCCGGGGGCTCCCGCCGAACGAATAATTATCAGACCCCCTCTATTCGCATATAGAAATTTATCCTCACCGGCCGTACGGGCTATCACAAGTTTTGAGCCCTTTTCAAGACGGAAATGCCTGCCCGCCATAAGATGGCGGCTGTGCAGCAAATCCAGCTCACCGTGCTCAACGGCATCTTTTATTCTCTTTGAAAATATTTTATCAGTGAGAACACAACCTCCGGCCGGAGCGGCAAAACCCTCAAGAGCATATTTTTCAGCCAGCGCAAACTGCCTTCCGCGGCTTTTTCCGGAAACAGCCAAAAGCTGAGACCTTTGGATAAAACCTTTTTTTTCGGCGTCGGAAGGCGGAAGAAGCGCCCCCGAAAGCGGCCTGATTATTCTGCCCTCCAGGCCTGTTTCTTTTTCCACTTTTTTGAGATCTCCGCTCTTCTGGGACATCATCCGCTGAGACAGGACATCTCCGGTTATTAAAAATTCCGCGCCTATCTCATCCGCGTAAAGTTTTGCTTTTTTGAGCATCATTATGTGACAGTCCAGACAGGGGTTAAGACCCTTCCCTGTGCCGAATTCGGGTTTTATTATTATCTCAAAATATTCCTCGCCGAAAAAAATGTGCTTCAGCGGAAGATCTAACTTTTCCGCCAGTTCAAACACCTCTTTCTTCGCCCGCGAAAAAGGCGTGGAAAAAACAATGCCCGACAATTCAAAAATATCTTCCGTGAGTTTTACCGCGAGAGCCGAATCAAGCCCTCCCGAAAAAAGCACAAGCGCTTTCTGTTTCATCGGGATATTATATTTCGCCGTAAAAAATGTTCATTATCTCGCTGTCCAAATCGCTCAATTCAGCGTCACTGATCAGCAGATCGGAATAATAGTTCTTTGTGGAACTGTTTTTAACCGCGAAAAAAACTCCGCCGGCCACAAGCAGCGCGAGGGCGGCCAAACGCAGCCGGGGAAGCCGGATAAAAGAAAAGACGGGAAACCATGCGTCCTGTAACAAAAAACGGAAGGAACTTTTTTGCCTGCGTTTCCTCATCACCTCCCCTATCACATGATCCTCGAAATCATCAGGGGCCTTCGGCGCTTTAACGGATGCGATTATACCCGCTATATTTTTCATTGAGTCCAGTTCCGCGGAGCAGGCGGAACATCCGTCGAGATGGCGTTTCACTGCGGTCGCGGCCGTTGCGTCAAGTTCGCCGTCTTTATATTCGCACAAAAGCGAAAAGCATTTTTTACATTCCATTTAGAACAGCCTCCTTCATTTTTTTTCTCGCACGAAATAACATTATCTTCACCCTTCCGATCGGTATTTTAAGCGTTTTCGCAATTTCATCATATGACAAAGCCTCTGTTTCCCTGAGCACAACCACACTTCTTAATTTTTCGGGGAGAGACGAAAGCAGCGCTTTTGCCCGGACCGCGTTCAAAAGCGTTTCCGAAACATCCGCGACGGGAGAAACGATAGTGTCTGTCAGTTCCACAATGTCTGTCCTCCTCTTCCTGAGATAATCCTTGCACTTGTTAATGGTGACACGGTACAGCCATGTGGAGAGGGAAGAATTTCCGCGAAACTTATGAATTTTTCTAAAAACAGTGATAAACACTTCCTGCGCGATATCATCAATCTCCGAAGCCATTCCCGAAAACGAATATATAATGCGGTAGACGGAGTCCTTGTGCTTTGACATAAATTCCCTGTACGCATCCTCATCCCCCTCTTTTAATTTTTCTATAAATCTTTTTTCTTCCATGTTATTAGACGTTCTATAAAGCGCTTTTGTTACATTCCCGGAAACATGCGTTCGGATGCGCAGGTGTTTATTTCAAGAGAACAGAGAGCCGATGTTAAATCAGAAGCTTTTATTTTCAATTTTCGGAATTGTTTTTCATTTTTTACCGCAAATTCTGAAGCTGTTTTAAAATTTTCAGCGGTTAATTTTCCGCACGCCCTGAATTGTTCAAAAATATCTATGTCTGAAAAGAGCTTTCTTAACATCACAAGTTCGTCTATGCGTCTAAGGGCAAAAAGACAGGCAAGAATCCCGACACCCACCAATTCGCCGTGGAGAAGACCGGCAAAGCGCGGCAGTTCAGGGAAGAGCTGGGTTAAGCC
>JAYEJT010000029.1:0-23173 GCA_034660675.1 Elusimicrobiota bacterium | reverse complement strand
CATTTGAGGCTGAAACCATAAGAAATATTGTAAAAAGTCCTGCAATTATATTATTTTTTTTCATAACCATATTATGTTCCTTTTTTACATATACTAAATTATCTTGATTATGTAAAATATTTTCGGGCGCCGCATTGTCCCCCGAATATTATTGTAGCACCTTCTCTGCCGACAGGCAAGAGCCGCAAGATGGCCGGGGGAGATTTTATGAGTAAATGGTAAATGGGGACGTCCTTAATACTTTTTAATCCTGCGGCAGCGATTCTTCAAAAACTTCGCGGGAAAAAACAGAATCATCTGTGAGATTTTTTTTCATCCAGCCGCCTCTCATAAACAACGCCGCCGCCGCGAGCCCCCCCACAACATTGCTCACGGGAAAAGACCACCATATACCCTTTTCCGCCCAGAAGAACGAAAGGCCGTAAGCGCTCGCAAAACGCAGAACGATGAAAGTCAGCGCCGTCAGAACCATGGCCGTTACAGTGTGTCCCGCTCCCCTGAAAGCGCCTCCCAAAACTATCTGAAGGCCGGCAAAACCGAAAGTGAGAGAAACAATCCTTATGAAATCCGATCCCGCTTTAATGACGGCGGGACTGTCTGAAATAAAAAAAGCCGTTAAGGGCGACGAAAAAACATACAAGAAAAAACCGGCCAAAGTCATCACGGCAAATGTAAAAAGAGAAGCCGTCACCGCCGTCTTCTCCGCCCTGCGCGGATTTCCGGCGCCTATGTTCTGTCCGACAAGTGTTGTTGTCGCCATAGCAACCCCGACAGCCGCCATGATTACAAAACTTATAAGCCTCGTGACTATTCCGTAAGAAGCCACGGCCGTCGTGCCGAAAGCCCCGACAAGAAACACCATGAGCGTAAAACTAAACGCCCTCACAGAGTGTTCCATGGACGAAGGAAAACCCAGAATAAATATTTTTTTCATAGCGCTCACGGCCGGTTTAAAATAAGCGGCTTTGATTTTTATTCCGTATCTGCCGCCCAATATCATGCCAAGAGCCATGAAAGCGGCAATGGCCTGTGTGAATATCGTGGCCATCGCGGCACCGGCAACACCGTAAGACGGAACAGGGCCCCAGCCCATTACAAAAACAGGATCCGCTGCAAAATTCAAGATCACCGTTACCGACACAATGAGCATTGGCAATCTCACCTCTCCGGCACCGCGGAGAAGCGACTGGAAAACAAAAAAAGCGAACAGGAATATCAAGCCCGCGAAAGAAACCCGCAAATAGGAAACAGCTCCCGGAATAACTTCGGCCTCTGCTCCCGTCAGCGCAATAAGCGACGGAGTAAATATATATCCGAGAATAGATATCAATACCGCGGCCGCCGTTATCATAAGGAGCGTCTGCGCGGATATATATCCGGCGCTCGCCTCATCCCCCTTGCCCTTGTACTGAGCCACAAGAACCGTTCCCGCTATTGAAAGCCCCGCGCCTATTGATATCAAAAGAAAAAGAATCGGAAAACTGAATGAAACCGCCGCCACAGCCGCCTCACCAAGACGCCCCACCCAGAAAGCGTCGGTCAGATTATAAACCGTCTGCAGCATGTTGGCCGCAACAACGGGCCAGGACAGAGAAAAAATGGCTTTTAATATAGAACCTTCTATTAACTTATTATTCACAACTTATTTTCCCCGGAAAATCCGCGCACACCCGGCTGCCCCGCCTTTCAGCCGTTTGTCCAAAATCTTTTTTGTTATTCACGCCCCGTGTCTGCAAAAATTTACCGCCATCTTTTACATTTTCGCAGACAGGGGTTTTGCATCTTCTGTGGAGCGCCGCTAAACATTTCATAAGACGTCATTATAGCAGTTTCCCCCGTGTGTTGAAAAAGAGCCGTTGATTTAAAACTTATAAGCAGTGGAAAACCTTACGCTGTCAACAGCGTATTCGTATTCTCTTGTGCCGGAAGAGGGCTGATCCGAAAATGTGTGAGCATAACAAAAATCAATTTTTGTTCTTCCGAAATCATAACCCACGCCCAGCGTCACGGGTATCCAGTCATACTGATTCGTGTTAAACAGCGTGAGTTTGCTCCTGTCATTGGGGGCGGGGTCCGTGTAAAAACCGAAACGGTAAGCGAGCCGGCCACTTGCGGCGTATTCAACACCGCCACGAATCTGATATGTGTTCACCCAGCCATCGTTATTACTTCCGCTTGTTAATATTCCGGAGGGCGTGTCATATGTGGTATCATCTTTCATACGGCTGTAACGGTTAAAATCAATTCCGCCGGTGACAAGCATTTTTTTATTAACATTGTACGAAGCTCCCACACCCGCTGTCATGGGATAATGATATTCCTGCGTGTATTCGGAAACACCGCCAAGCGCCGCCGCATATGCCGGTATGGAATGCGTCACGGTCGCTGAACCGTCAAGTTTTATTTTGGCCCCGCTTCTTATAACAGCTCCGAGCTGAAGCCGGCTGTTTAATTCGTACATTGCCCCGGCCGTAATTTCAAAACCATAGCCATAGGAATTTTTATCAATTGTTGCCGTATACGGTGCCCCCCCCGACCATTTTTTCTCGACAAAGAGTTTGTCAAACATGTTAACTATGTTTAAACCGCCGCCAACCGAAAGACGATTACTGATTTTTTTTGCGACCGTAAAATTTGTCACAATATACGCATATTTGGAAGACAGCGAAGCGTAAAGATTCGGCACACTGCCATCCTCCCAAATGCCTCCGCCACCGCCCGAGGCGTAAACGCCGAAAGCCCTGACAAAACCGTTCCTGTTTTCATAAATTCCCGCAAAAGGAAGAACCGCTTTTATGTCAAGCTCCCTCTCATTAAAATCCGGTTCGCCGCCGGAAAAAGCGGATTCGGGTATAGGGAATGAACCATTGGTTGAGTCCGGCGAACCATCATTTGTGGGCGCTGTGTTGGCTTTTGCGGGCGATGCCGAATAAACAAGCGACACTTCCGAGCCCGAACCTTCAAGTTGAGCCAAACCCGCGGGATTCCAGTATATGGCCGTGAGATCATCGGCAATGCCGGTGTAGGCGCCGCCGAGAGAGGCAGCTCGTGTGCCGGGATTGGTAAAAATTCCCTTGGCGTCCAAATGGCCCGCGACCGCGAAAAAAAGACAGACAGCAAAAAGTTTTTTCATAACATTCCCTCCTTCTCACAAAAACCAATAAAATGATTCTACATAATTTTTAAAAAAATGAAAAATCCAAATCAGCGCTTGATTTAAAAATTAATGTTTACAAGCATTTCAAAAAAAGTTACTATAATACTGTTATGGATATGAATTTACACACAACTTTGAAAAAGGCGGCGGAGAAATTCCCTAAGAAAACGGCTGTCTTTTACGAAGACAAAAAATTCAAATTTTCGGAAGTCCTTGATAAAATAGACCGTTTCGCCAAATTGCTGAAAGAACACGGTATAAAAAAAGGGGACAATGTGGCCGTGCTTCTGCGAAATTCCCCTGAATTGATTTATTCTTTTTTCGCCTGCTGGAAAATCGGCGCGGCAATGGTACCTCTTAATTTTTTTTATACCACTGACGAATTGATTTATATTCTCAACGATTCCCGGGCACTCATCCTTGTGAGCAACGAATCTTTCAAGAAGCACTTTTCCAGAGTGACAGACGAAGTAAACAACATAAAAAAAATTATTTCATGGGACCGGTTAACGCTTCCCGAAAGCCCCCCTGATGAAGGGGAAAAAATTCTGCCGGATGACACAGCTGCAATTCTTTACACATCGGGAACAACGGGACACCCCAAAGGCGCCATCCTCACCCACAAAAATTTTTTGAGCGACGTTGAAAGCTGCAGGGGGGTTGTGGCGGTAAATCACAAAGACAGAGCGATATGCTTTCTACCTTTATTTCACTCTTTCGCTCTGACCGTCTGCCTGCTGCTGCCCATACTCCAGGGGGGAAGCGTCGTGCTTCTTCCGCGAATTCTTAAAGGACCAAAATTCCTAAAACTGATTTTCAAAAGAAGAATCACTCTTTTCGTCAGCATACCGCAGGTCTATTCCCTTTTTGTAAAAGTACCGGCTCTCATCGGAAGAATAGCTCTGTGGTCGGTAAATTATTTTGTCAGCGGCGCCGACGCCCTTCCCGTGAGTGTTCTCGCCACTTTTGAAAAAAAATTCCACAAAAATATTCTTGAGGGCTACGGCCTCACCGAAGCGGCGCCTGTTGTGACATTCAATCCGCCGGAACTGCGAAAACCCGGATACATAGGAAAAGCTCTGCCGGGGATAGAGATAAAAATCGTCAATTCTGAAGACAAAGAAATGCCCGTAAACGAAATAGGAGAAATCATAATCAAAGGCGGCAATGTGATGAAAGGTTATTTTCAGTACCCCGAAGCCACGAAAAAAGCTTTGCGCGGAGCTTGGCTCTACACCGGTGATCTCGGATTCAAAGACGAAGACGAATACATAAAAATAATGGACAGAAAAACAGACATGTTTGTCTGCCGGGGTCTGAATGTTTATCCCCGCGAGATAGAAAACGTCCTGCGCGATTTGCCTCAGATAGAGGAAGTCGCCGTTAAGGGACAGAAGTTAAAAGCGGATACGATGGTACCCGTCGCCTACATAAAAAAACGAAGCGAGATAAGCGAAACGGAAATAACAGCTTTCTGCCGCAAGCAGCTGGCCAATTATAAGGTGCCGCACCACATCACTTTTGTGGAAGATTTTCCGCGAACAGCCACGGGCAAGATTTCAAAAAAAGACATCGCCTGATGATCAGCAAAAACTTGCTGTAATCCTGAAAACAGTGTCCGTTGCGGACACATGAAAAAATCTGCTCTTTAAACGATATTTATTGAATCAAAAATGACACGCCCGCGGAGAAGATGGAAATCCTCCCGCCAAGGCGGACTTTTAATTAAAGAAAACCTTCATCTCCGCGGAATTTCAAACGAATGGCGTAAACCTTGTGTTATGAAATATGTGTCGCGCGAAAAAATTTATCTATCTTCGCGGGGTCTTGCTTTGTTTACCTTAACTTCTCTTCCCTTAAGGTCTTTTCCGTTAAGCGCGGCGACAGCTTTCTCGCCAGCTTCTTCTGAACTCATTTCAACAAATCCGAAACCCCTTGAGCGGCCCGTAAATTTATCTTTAATGATTACCGCGGAAGTGACTTCGCCGAACTCTTCAAAAGAGTTCTTCAAATCATCATCCGTCATTCCCCATGCCAAATTTCCAACATAAATGTTCATTCTGAACCTCCTTAAAAACTGAAAGATGCTAACATAATTTCAGAGATTGTGCAAGAACCAAAAAAATATTTTGAGCAGGACTTTATATAATCCTGAAAAGAAGAGCGGCCGTACAAAGACATATTATCCCGTGTGTCAATGTTCTTGAAATATTTTTTGTAAAACCCTTAATTCTCGCTTTTGCGGCGGAAAGGGATTCTGCAAAAGACAAAACGAACATAAAAAACAAAACCGCCGCGACAGGCGCGGCAACATTCTTTCTAAAAAGAGAAGATAGGGCGTCTTCCCAAAAAATAAGCTGAATCAGAGCCACAACCGAAAAGGTGAGGATGAGAGAATGCGTCAGGAGCCTTGAAACATTTTTTGTCAGCCCTCTGGCTCTGGCAAAATATATTCCCGCGGTTTCCCAGAAAGACAAAAGAAGTATGACACTTATCAAAATCAGATTTGTCATATCTTTTCCCATAATTTTCTCCTTTTTTTCGGGGGAGATGACTCCATAAGCCGGATTCTGTTCTAACGGCCATTCATCTTTGCGGCCTACCCGTCCCGCATTTTCAAACGAGCAGCTTGCGTTTTTCCGCGAGGGAAAAACAGCGGGACTGCTTGGCCTTGCTTCCGGCAGGGTTTAGCCTTTTCACTACGGCACCGGCTTTACGCCGGCCCGTACATAGTTTCTGTGCCACTTTCCGTACCCCGCCGCGACGCTCTAAAACGCCGAAACGAAGCCCTCCGCTTTAACAGCGAAGTACCGCGCTCTGTGAAGTCCGGACTTTCCTCCCTTAACGGGCGGCCGTCCGAATCATCTCCCCTGTTAAAGTATAAAAAATAAACTAAAAAATCAACAACTTTCTCAAACGGCGATCAACTCTTATCACCGGGCCTTTTCCAGGTCGACAGCACCAGCTCATCTATATACGCGTTATCTTCCAGCGACAGAATATACAGAACGGCTTTGGCCACGGCATCCGCTGACATCATCCATTCCATGCCCGAAGGATTTCCTTTCTGAAAATCTGTCGCCACACAGCCTGGGCACACAGCCGTCACCTTAACATTGTTGTTCCGGCCTTCAATGGCCAGACTTTTCAGAAATCCAAGAGCCCCCCATTTTGACGCGCCGTAGGCCGCCCTTAAATAGGCGGCGCCTTTTCCCGACTTGGAAACCATGCCTATTATATTGCCTGATTTCTGCTTCATCATTATTTTCATGGCTTCTTTTGCCGTAATAAAAAGCCCCGTAAGATTGGTGTCTATGTCATGGTTCCATTGTTCCAATGTTGTTTCTGTCGCCGGGGCGAGAGTCGCTCTTCCGGCATTCGGAACACAAATATCCAGGTTCTTATATTTATCCTGTATCACACTGAAAACTTTTTTCTGCTCTTCCTCGTTCCTGACATCGCAAGCCAACGCCATACAATCCGCTTGATATTTTTTGAGTTCATCCAGAGTTGAGGACAAAGCTTCTTTATTCCTGCCCGTTATACAAACACTCGCGCCGCTTTCAGCCAGCCTGAGAGCTATCGCCCTGCCTATACCCCTGTTTCCACCCGTAACCAGCGCTTTTTTATTCTTCATCCGCAGAACCTCCTCAAAAAATTCAATTGGCTAAAAGTTTTTTCAGCGGACGGAGAGTTGTAAACACGGCGCTCTCCATGGTGTGCCTTATGTCAAACGATTCATAAGAATCACTGTTGGCCCACACAACTTCCCCCGTTTCAGCATCTATCAGCCTGAGAGTAATATCAACTTTGGCGTTATAAAAAACCGTTTCATAATCCATTTCCCCGTCGGAACCGGTGTAATAAACTCTTTCTGCCTTCTCTTCCTGGCAGCGGAAGACGCTGCCGTCAATTATCGCGTCCGCGCCGGCCAGCGCGCCTATTTGCGCAAACATCTTGTCGCTTCTCATTCCGGTGTTTTGAAGCATCTTGTCAAAAACCGCGGAATCCACAACCCTGAACCCGCTTTCCAGAAGATACCCCGATATTATATCTCTGGCAGCACCGCCGGCGGAAGCGTAATTTTCAGGGCTGTCCAAACCGGCAACAGCAATAGTGCGCAAATTTTTATAATTATAATTCTTCTGCCAGTTGGCGCGCGGGAAACATCCCGCGGAAAGAATAAGCGCAAAGAACGAAGAAATTTTAATTAAAGCTGACAATTTCATTTTCCCTCCGTTATGGCTTCAGAAACATTGGCCAGATGTTTCTCCGCGCGCTCTTTCTTTTTTTTGTCTTTCGCGTTTTTCACGGCTTTGTCAAAATAGGCGCGGGCCTTGTAAAGATTGCCCGTTTCCTCGTATATTACACCCAGAAGATACGCCGGCAAAAACTTCTTCGGCTTAATATCCGCGGCCCGTGAAAGATGCCCTATGGCCGCGTCGTAATTTCTCTGATTAACCGCGCATATCCCGGCGCTTATGAGAAGCCCCGTGTCCGCAGGATTTTCTTTAAGCAGCGTCTCGGCCTTTTCGCGCGCAGCTGTCCATTTTTTCTCTCTCATAAGCTCCCTCACTTCCTGAGCGTTTAAAACAAGAGGCAGAAACATAACCGCCGCAGCGGCCATTAAAACGCTTTTTCCCAATTTAATCTTTTTCATCTTTCCTCCATATTGGGGACGATTCATGGTATTCTTATTTTATTCCAGCCCCACGCGCACCCTGTACCTCACTTTCACAACGCCGCCTTTCGGCACTTTCACATTAAACCTTACAGTAAAAGCATCCACTTTTTTATAGGGATGGCTTTTGCTTATCACCTTCCAGTTTCCGTAAAGGGGCTCCACCAGAGATACTTCAATTTCTTCCTCTTTGTGATTTCTAAGCGCTATCTCCCATTCCGATTCGTGAAGAGAACTTGTTATGCGCCTGTAATCCGTCTGCGTCCTCTCGGCAATGACATCAAAAGCCTCGCCGATTTTCAGTTTTATTTCCTCGTCTTTCGGGGTGTGCCCTACCCTGTCCTCCCCGACAAACTGCAGACTGCTGTCGGGGTCTTTCTTATACATCCTCATTATACCTCCGGGCAAAGGCATACCGAGATTGTTCTTTTCCGTGTTTTTAAATTTTACAAAGACGCCCACCGGCTGTTTTTTCCCGCCGCCTCTCTGCATTCTGGTAAAATAACCCCTTGCCCCGTAAACAATAAATTCTTTTTTTACCCCGACGGAATCCGCGGAAAGAAGACTGATCTGTTTTGTCTGGTTGTTTTTTATCGTTGTTTTCCTCTGGAGGTCGTATATGTGATATTCAAAAAAAACTTTTTCCTCAAAACCGGAACCGCCTTTATCCGCGGACATCAAGCCGGGCATTCTTTTCTTATTATACATCTGCCCGCCTTCGGCTCTGTTCACTTTTCCGGCGACAAGTTTCAGTTTCGCGTCCTTATACGCCGCACCGCTCTTGTTATCCAATGTCACCCATCCGGAGATATCAGCAAATGTGTCGTCCTTGTTAAGTTTAACGATGTAGTCGGCTTTCCACGAGATGCCGCCCGTCAAATACGACACCTCTATCTCATGGGCGTCTTCCACCGAATTTTCGTACAGCCACATCAGTGTGGGCTTTGAAATAAGATTCTCCGGTATTTCGGGCAGCACCTTATATCCCGGATGGCCGAGATAAATCTCGTCGTCTATTCTGTAAATCTGGCCCCGGTTATTGCTCAAAAGCAGGGCATTGACTTTTTCCTTCCTGTCCTTGAATTTGTTCCAGTCTATTATTTTTATTTTCTTCCCCACGTATTTGTCCAGGAGTTTTTTGTCGCTCATCAGATCGTATTCATAATTCTGCTCAAGCACGCTGAAATCATTTTTGTGAGTGAGAGATCTCACTGTGACGGTCACGGGCATGATACTCGCGGCAACATCCATAAATCTCAGTTCTCCGACGCCCTTAAGAAGCTTTATCCTGCGGGTGTCCTTGACCAGACCGAGATTGCTGTTGTAAACGGTGACCTCAACGGCTGTCTGATCTTCCGATACGCTTTTGAGCGCATTCACCGACGCGTCAAGACGCGCTAAGCCCAAAAGCAAAAAAACCGGAAAAACTTTCAGCAATTTCATTTTATTATCCCCCTATGTCAATTTTTATCAGAACGCATAAAATAAAGCAAGCATAGCAGACGCTTTCTCCTTTATTCAAAATCTTTTATTTTTGACAAGGCGCGAAGGCCAAAATATTTTCTTATTGCGCAAACTATTCTTTCGGAAGCTCTGCCGTCGCCATAGGGATTTTTAAAAGGTTTGACCGCGCCAGATCTGTTTTTCAGCAGTCTCTTCACACACGTGCGAATTTTTGAGGGATTCGTGCCCGCCACTTCCACAAAACCCGCCTCAACACCCTCCGGGCGCTCTGTGCGGTTCCTTAACAACACAACTTTCTTTCCGAAGACCAGAGCCTCCTCCTGTATCCCGCCGGAATCTGTCACAGCAAAAAGACAGTTTTTCAGAAGATATATAAGCTCGCGGTAATTAACGGGTTCCGTCAAAAGAATATTATCCGCCCCCCCCATGATGTTTTCGGCCGCTTTTTTAACAACAGGATTGGGGTGCACGGGATAAATAACCCTCACCTCCTTCTCTCTGTCGAAATAATTTTTGAAAAAAGTAAAAACGCCCTCCATGGGTTTACCCCACGACTCCCTTCTGTGCATGGTAAAAAGTATAAACGGTTTTTCCGCGAGGATTCGCGCCGTTTTTGAAACACCTTTTTTACTCCGGGATATCATCAGCGCCGCGTCAACAATGGTGTTTCCCGTCACGGAAACAAGTTTCGGACGCAATCCCTCTTTTTTTATGTTTCCTGCGGCAGTGGCCGTCGGGGGAAACAAAATATCCGAAATGCTGTCAGTGAGCACCCTGTTCATTTCCTCGGGAAACGGTTCGTTTTTGTCGCCTGTCCTCAAACCCGCCTCAACATGAGAAACTGGAATGCCGTTATAAAAAGCCGCCAGAGCCGAGGCAAAAGTCGTGGATGTATCACCGTGAACAAGCACCATATCCGGTTTTTCTTTTTTGTAAATAATGTCCAGCTGCCTCACAGCCGTAGACGTAATATCAGCAAGACTCTGTGCGGAAGTCATTATGTTAAGATTGTATTCCGGTTTCATGCCGAATATGTCCAGCGCCTCGTCCAGCATATCGCTGTGCTGACCCGTGAGAGCCAGCTTCACCGGAAAACACCCGTCTTTTTTTAACGCGCGGTAAACAGGCGCCATTTTTATCGCTTCCGGCCTGGTGCCGAAAGTCAGAATTATTTTTTTCCTCATTTACTGTTTGATTGAGAAAATTGTGGCCATGATAGCCACGATTGAGAGAATGAGCGTCAGGTTGTACATGAGCAGAGAGATTTCTCTGGACGACCACCCCCCCATCAGCAACTTGTGGTGTATGTGTTCCGAATCCGCCTTCATTATCGGCACATGCGCGCGACGGCGCCTTATTATGGCCGACACCACATCAAACACCGGCAAAGCAACAACCATGACCGGTATCACCAGCGCAATGGCGGCTGTCATCTTCAGCATTCCCTGAATGGCTATTATTCCGAGAAAAAAACCGAGAAGAAGACTGCCTGAATCACCGAGAAAAACTCCCGCGGGAGGAAAATTAAAATACAAAAAACCCAGACAGGCGCCGGAAAGAAGAAGAGAAAATAATGCGAAAAAATTTCCCCCGGGCAGCAATCCGAATTTCGCCTCGATAATAATAACAACCGAAAATGTAAAGGCTGCGATGGCCGAAATGCCGCATGCAAGGCCGTCAACCCCGTCAACCAGATTTATAACATTGGTAAAAGCGAGCATCCAGCAGGCGGTAATGATTATTGATCCCAGCCGCGGAAACGTCACCGAACCCATAAAAGGTATCTTAAATCCTGTTATCTCAACTCCGTATATAAGTACCATCATAACCGCTATTGTCTGAGCAAGCAGTTTTACCGTCGGACTGACGGCTTTGCGATCATCGGCCATCCCGGTTATGAGTATAATCAGGCTTCCCAGGAAAATCCCGTTAACCGCCGATAAATTTTCGGAAGCATAAAGTTTTACTTCCCCCGATACAACGTAGAGAATAGCCAAACCCACCCAAATACTGAGCCATATTCCCACCCCGCCCCAAAGGGGCACCAGGCGGGTGTGAATTTTTCTGCTTGACGGTTTATCGTAAATACGTTTTTTTTCGGCTAAATTGATAAAGGCCGGTTCAAAAATAAGAAGCAGCAGCATCGGAATAAAGAAAGCGGCAAGAAAAATCATTCGCTTTGGTATATGGGAAAATCCGAGGTCATGATTTTCACTTTCTCTCTGATAGAAGCAAGCGCCTTTTGATCAGGACCGGCTTCCACCGCCTGATTTATAAATTCCGCTATACGGCTCATTTCGGTCTCTTTCATTCCCCGGGTCGTCACGGCCGGAGTGCCGAGCCTTATTCCCGATGTAACAAAAGGCTTTTCGGGATCATCCGGAATGGAATTTTTGTTGGCTGTTATTCCCGCATCCTCAAGAATATTCTGAGCATCCTTACCTGTCATATTTTTATTTCTTAAATCCACAAGCACCATGTGATTGTCAGTGCCTCCGGTAACCAGCGAAAAATTTCTTTTCAAAAGGCCTTCCGCCAGCGCTTTGCTGTTTTTCACAATCTGCTTCTGGTAAAGACGGAATTCCGGCTTCAGAGCCTCGCCGAAAGCGGCAGCCTTGGCGGCTATGATGTGCATATGCGGACCTCCCTGAATACCGGGGAAAACCTGCCTGTCAATTATGGCAGCGTGTTCTTTTTTACACATTATAACGCCTCCCCGCGGTCCCCTGAGTGTTTTGTGGGTGGTCGTGGTAACAAAATCGCAGTAAGGAAAAGGAGAGGGGTGTTCTCCGGCGGCGACAAGTCCGGCGATGTGCGCTATGTCCGCCATAAGATACGCCCCGTTCTTATCGGCAATTTCCCTGTATTTTTTAAAATCTATCAACCGGGGATAAGCGGAAGCTCCGCAAATAATCAGTTTGGGTTTGTGCAGCAGAGCCAATTTTTCAATCTCATCATAATCCATGAACCCTGTTTTCAAATCATTATGCGTTGGTATAATATGAAACAATCGTCCCGAAAAAGACATAGGATGACCGTGTGAAAGATGTCCGCCGTGGCCAAGGTCCATACTCATAATGGTGTCACCCGGTTCAAGCATGGCAAAATAAACGGCCATATTCGCGGATGTGCCTGAGAGGGGCTGAACATTGGCGTGTTCGGCGCCAAAAATACGCTTACATCTTTCCATGGCCAGAACCTCTATTTCGTCACAGTATTGACAGCCGCCGTAATATCTTTTTTCCGGATATCCCTCCGCGTATTTGTTGGTGAAGAAAGAGGACGCCGCCTCAAGCACCGAATAAGACGCAAAATTTTCCGAGGCTATCATCTCGAGATTATCCTCCTGCCGCAGGTGTTCTTTTTCTATTATCTCATGCACTTTTTGATCTGTGTTCTTCAGATGCTCAAACATCGTTTCTCCCCCTCCTCATTATTTTCACAACCAGCCTGCTTATTATATCAAAGGTTTTTCTGTAAAACTCTTTTCCCTGACCTATGGGATCGGGAATCTCTCCCTTTTCACCCGCGTATTCTGACAGAAGAAAAACCTTCGCCGACGCATAAGGAAATTTTTCTTTTATGTATTCCACGTGCCGCTCTTCCATGCAGAGAACGGCATCCGTTCTATCAACCATTTCTTTCGTTATCTGCGTTGAAACATGGTTCCGGCAGGAAATACCTTCTTCATCAAAAATTTCGGACAGAACCCCGAAAATGCGGTAGGAGTGATGCGCCGCAATCCCGGCAGAAGCGGCTTTTGAATCCGGCGCCAGTTTTTTGAAAATACCTTCAGCCATGACAGAACGGCAGGTATTGCCGGTACACACAAACAGGACAGAAATCACTCCCTCTCTCTTATAACCTCTGTCTCACCGCCGGTGAGATCCAGAATTGCCGACGGGATCCCGTTAAGAGGCTTGCTTTCCCTGACCGCTATATCCACCCCTTTAAGGAGATTCTTATCCACAGCGCTGAAAGAGCCCGGAGCCTTCTTGCCCGACAGATTAGCCGAAGTGACAGCCATGGGCCCGACAGCGCTTAAAAGTTTTAACGCAAATTTGTGATTCGGCACCCGCAAAGCTTTCGTGCCTGCCCTTGAAGCGAGAACAAGAGTGACAGGGCCCGGCCAGTACTCTTTCATCAGCATACGCGCCCTCTGGGTAACCCGGCCGACAAGATGAGAAGATTCCCTCCATGAAGATATAAGCAACCCTATTTCTTTTTTCTTCGACCTCTTTTTAAGGCGGTATATTTTCTCAATACTGTCTTTGAATTTTACGGACGCACCGATTCCGTAAACCGTGTCGGTCGGAAAAATCACAATTCCCCCCGTTCTCACTATATCCACTATTCTGTCAAACTGCGGCCCCGCAAGAGCCTCTGACACTTTCAGAATATCAGATTTAACCGGTTCTTTTTTAACGGCATCGGGCCGCTTAATACTGCTTGTCTTTTTTGATATTTTTTTCATGATAAGTACCCCGCATTTATCCTCACATACTCTTCGCTCAAATCCGTCGTGGCAAAAACACATTTACCGCATCCGGAGGCAAGATCAACCCTGAAAGAAACTTCTTTTCTGTGTAAAAGTTTCCGCAATTTTCCCGCGTCAAAACGCAGGGGAAAGCCCCGGTAAACAGGCACCCCGCATATATACACCGACACCTTCTCCGGATTCATAGAAACATTTGACGCCCCCGTCCGGGAGAGTATTCTGCCCCAGTTAGGACTCTCTCCGTTAAAAGCCGTTTTTATCAGCGGAGACGCGGCAAGAAAATCCGCCAACTTCCGCGCTTGGGCATTATTGCGGGCTCCCGTAACACGAACCTCTATAATTTTCTTTCTCCCCTCACCGTCACTTATTATCTTCGCGGCTATGTCGGCACAAACAGAGGAAAGATCTTTCCTGAATTTTGATTCCGGAATTGTTTTTTTCATTGACGACAGTAAAAAGACAGAATCATTTGTGGACATTTCCCCGTCCACCGACATTCTGTTGAAAACCCCGGCCTCTTCCCTGAAGATTTTTTTCATGCGCGAATACGAAGACAGCCCGGCATCAGTGAGGACAAAACACAAAAAAGTGGCCATGTCAGGGTTTATCATTCCCGAACCCTTTGCACATGCCCAAAAATTTCCCGCCGAAGATATTTTTCTCACCGTGTCCGTCGTCATAATACTGTCGGCAAAATCTTCGGGAGACAAAGATTTTTTCATAAATGATTTTTCCATCCGGGCTATGCCTTTTTTCATCTTTTCCAACGGCAGATAAGCGCCTATGACCCCCGTGGATGCCGTGAGAACCTCATCCTCTTTCACGCCGAAACGCTTCGCCGCGAAAGAACAAATTTCCAGAGCATCGCCAAAACCCCTTTTGCCCGTGGCGGCGTTGGCAACTTTTGAATTAGCCACAAGCACCCGGCCCGACGGAAGATGTTTCCTGCTTATTACGACCGGCGGGGCGGGGAAACGGTTTTTCGTAAAAACACCGGCGGCCCTAAAACCCTCCGGGCAAAAAATCACGCCAAGATCCCTGCCCTGTTTTTTCATACCGCAAGCGGTTCCGCCGAGAAGAAACCCCTCAGGGAAATACGTTCGCTTTTTTTTCACAGAGCTGTCTCCTCCTCAAAGCCGAATGATATATTCATGTTCTGAACAGCCTGTCCCGACGCCCCCTTAACCAGATTGTCAATCACGGAGGTGACAACAAGAACCCCCGCTTTCGCGTCAACGGCTACGCCTATGCGGACATTGTTCGTACCCGTCACATCCTTAGTGGCGGGCTGACAGCCGGCAGGAAGGACCGTAACGAATTTTTCGCCCCTGTAAAATTTCCTGTAAACGGAGACAACCGCTTCGGCGCGGAGAGGAATCTTCATTTTCATATAAGATGTGATTAGCATACCCCTGTCCTGAGGCACAAGATGCGGCACAAAGGTCAGTGACGGTTTTTTCCCGGAAAGCAAAAGTATTTCCTCTTCTATTTCGCTGTGATGACGGTGACACGCGACTTTGTAAGCCCGGGTGGAAGCATTCGCGTTGTAATAAAGATACTCCGCGGCCAGTTTTTTCCCCGCTCCGGAAATCCCGCTTTTGGCGTCAATTATTATCCCCCGCTCATCGGCTATCCTTTCTGTTAAAGCGGGGAGCACGGCCGATAAGGCCGCCGTGGGATAACAACCGGGGTTGGCTATCAGGCGGGCACCCTTTATCTTTTCCCTGTTAAATTCGCACAAACCGTAAACCGCCTTTGAAAGCATTCCGGGCGCCGGATGCACCGACTCATATGTCTTTTTGTAAACCCCCGCGTTTTTGAGCCTGAAATCCGCGCTCAAATCTATAACCGTTTTTCCTTTTTCGTAAAATTTCACGGCAGTCGGAGCGGCTTCGGTGTGAGGAAGACAAAGGAAAACCACATCGGTGTCTTTTATAACCGCGGCTGTCAATTTTTCGGTGAGAAGACCGCAGCGGACAGAGGGCTGTATATCGGACATTTTCACACCGGGGGTACGGGAAAGAAGATGCGCCAGCTTTATACGGGGATGCCTCAAAAGTATTTTAAGAAGCTCTGCCCCGGTAAAACCCGTAACACCGGCGATGGAAACCCTTATCATAAGAACATCGCGGAGGCCCGCAGAAAAAGCGCTGCAGCGGTGAGTACAAACACTATAAAAACCGGAGCGGCAAAAACCGCGAAAGCTGACGGGGCGGAAATCCTGTAATTAAACATCACTGCCTTGATTTTCAAAACAAAACTCCACACATAGACCATAACGGCCATCACGGCAAACGCGCCTCCGAAAGAAGAAAAAAAAGTGCCCGAGAGTATTTTTGCCCCGGGAAGAAAAAGAAAAGGAACCTCTGCAAACGGCAGCAGATGAAAAAAATCCGTGACAGAACCGCGCCCTCCGGCCGAGTGCGCAAAAAAATGGAGTATTGCGGCGGTTGTTATCCACTCAAAGAAAAGAACCGGCACAAATAAAACAAAATCAGCAGCGGCAAAACCAAAGGCGGCAAACTGGGCAAAGCGGCAGAGAGTAAAAAAAACAACCGAGGCGGGCAGAGAATAACGGCAATCGTTTACTTCCCACGAAACGCGCGGGCGGAACATCAGCGAATAAAAATTTCCGGCCGTCACAGCGACAGCAACTCCGCGCCACGCCGGATTTTCAGCAAAAATGATTCCAGAGCGGATATAGAACTCTGCGGCACTTCCGGCACAATACCGAATAACTTTTCCACAGGATTCCTTCCCTCAATAATTTTGACAGGCCCTTTTATTCCGGCCAGTTCCTTGGCGGCCTCAAGAGCGGCATTAAGATTCCCGGGGCTGTCGGCAAGGCCGTTCTTTATGGCCTGCGCGCCCGTGAACACCTGACCCTGAGCCAGAATCTTGAGCTTTTCCACCGGAATACCTCTCCCCTCCGACACCGTTTTTAAAAACTGGCCGTAAGCGTCGTCTATCATTGCCTGCAAGAGCTCCCTCTCATCATCCGTCATTTCCCTGTAATAGGCACCCATGTCTTTGTATTTTCCGCTTTTAACAACAGACGGCTTTATACCCAGCTTTTCAAGCAGCTCCTCCCAGTTTGAGGAACCCATGATCACGCCTATGGACCCTGTAATCGTCCCCGGATTAAGGTATATGACGTCGCACACGGAAGCAATATAATAACCTCCTGACGCGGCGACATCTCCCAGAGACGCGACAACAGGTATCCCGTCCTCTCTGCACTTTTTGATTTCTTCAACAATCTCCTGACATGCCCCTATCGTGCCGCCGGGAGAATTTATTCTCATAACAATCGCCTTTACCTTTTCTTTCCTGAGAGACACCAGCTGCTCCACCCACCTGTCGCTGCCGCGGAGGCCGAAAATATTTCCGCTGCCGGGCGAGACAACAGATATCATGCCGTATATTTTTACCAGGCCTATCTTGTCTTTTCCGGCAAAATGCGAACCGTCTTTGGAACCGCGGCTGCGCAAAGAAAAAACTCCCGCGACACTTGCCAGCAGCAGGAAAATAAAAACATAACTCATTATTCTCTCGCCGGGATTTGTAGAATGCGTTTCAGTTACCATAATATTCGTTTATTTTACGAAACTATTTTACTTTTTGCAACTTATTTGTTAAAAATTGCCCAAAGCAGAATGGAGTCAATGGGAACGGTTCCCGTTGCACCAGCCGGAGTGGTGAAACTGGCAGACACGCATGGCTTAGAACCATGTGCCTAACGGCTTGGAGGTTCGAGTCCTCTCTCCGGCATTTTGGCAGTTTTTTTTAGTAAGAATTGATCAGGGGGTTATCGAGTGGAAGGTGTAAAAATTTCGGAAAAAAGCAAAACGGTGAAACAGTTGAATTTTGTTGTTGACGGGGAAAGCGCCGCCGATTCACACAAACACGCCGTTTCTCAAATCAGAAAAACAGTACGGATAGAGGGCTTTCGCGCCGGCAAAGCCCCCGCGTCTCTCATAGAAAAAAATTTTGGCGACGACATAAAAAGTGCCAGGGAACACTATATCCTGTCAAAAAAAATCTATCCGGCCTGCGACGAGAACAAAATCACTCCTGTCGCGCCGGCTAAGCTCACGGAATTCAAATGGGACGGAGACAAGCCCGTAAAATTTTCCGTGGAAGTGGAAATTATTCCCGAATTTGAAGTATCCGGCTATAAAAAAATAAACATCAGGGAACCCGACACTTCCGTGAGCAAAGATGACACGGAAAAAACGCTGCAGAATCTGCGGGAAAAAGCTTTTTCTCTGGAAAAAACCGAAAGAACGAAACCCGAAAAAGGTTTGTTCATCAAATACGATCTTGAAGTGGCACATGACGGAAAAATGCAGGAAAAAATGGACAGAAAAAACCTCACCGCTGAGATTGACGAAAAAAAGATATTCCCCCCCCTCTGGCCGGACATTTTAAAACTGAAAAAAGGCGAAGCCGGTAAGATAAAATTTACCGCGGATAAGGATTTCAAGCCCGCGGAACTATCCGGAAAAAAACTTGAATATATCATCACCATAACCGAAATTTTTGAAAAAAAGCTGCCTCCTCTTGATAACAGCTTTGCGTCGCTTTTCGGAGCGAAAGACCTTGAACAGCTGAAAGATTCTCTCAAAAAGCGCATGGCCATGGAAAAAGAAACGGAAAAACGCAGGAGTGTCAGAGAACAGATATCATCCGCTCTTCTGAAAAAAAACAAGTTTGAACTCCCCGAATCCCTCATTGAAGAAGAAAAAAAATCATTGAGAGAACATCTTAGCAAGCAGTACCCCGGTCAGGACCTGACAACTTTCCAGACACAGATAGAAAAAACGGCCAGTGAAAATTTGAGGATATCCCTTATCCTCGGGAAAATAGCCTCAAAGGAAAACATCACGGTAACGGAAGACGAAATTAAAGCAAAACTCGGAAAAACTTATTCCAAAAACCGCGGAAGAATGAGAGACGCTATGTTGACCGATAAAATTTTTGATTTTATAATGAAGGAGGGAAATATAAAATGACACTTCAATCAATGCTGATTCCGATGGTGGTGGATCAAACCAGCCGCGGCGAAAGAGCGTATGATATCTTCTCGCGGCTTTTGAAAGAAAGAATCATATTTCTCGGTTCTCCCATAGACGACAATGTAGCCAACACCATCATTGCCCAGCTTCTTTTTCTTGAATCCCAGAACAAAGAAAAAGAAATTTCCATATACATCAACAACCCCGGCGGCATCGTTACAAGCGGCCTTGCTATTCTTGACACCATGAATTTTATACACAACCCCATCGCCACATACTGCCTCGGGCAGGCGGCCTCCATGGCAGCGGTAATCCTCTCCTGCGGAATGAAAGGAAAACGAAGAGCTCTCCCCAACGCCAGAATAATGATACACCAACCACTGGGCGGCATACAGGGACAGGCAACTGATATAGGGATTCAGGCAAAAGAAATAATGAGGATGAAAAAGAAACTCAACGAAATACTCTCCCTGTCTACGGGACACCCTCTTAACAAAATAGAAAAAGATACCGAAAGAGACTATTTCATGACCGCGAACGAGGCGTGCGCCTACGGCATTGTTGATGAAGTGATAAAAGACAGAAATTGACGGAGGTTTCAAAGTGACTTATACAAATATACCAGTTATAGCGGTGAAAGACACCGTTGTTCTTCCCTTTAACAGAATACCCATTTTTGTGGGGAGGGAAAAATCCAAAAAGGCCCTTGAAGAAGCCTTATCCGGCGAAAAACACGTTTTTTTCACGGCCCAGAAAAACCCGAAAACGGATAATCCCAACTTCGGGGATATTTACCCCGTGGGATGCGTCGGAAAAATCCTGCAGTCCATAAGAGACGATTCCGGAGGCTATAAAATTCTCATAGAAGGGATTGAACGCGCGAAACTGAACTCTCTTTCCGACACCGGGGGCATATGGACGGGGAATATCCGTCCGCTTCCGCTGAAATTAACTGCCGCTCCGTCCACAGACGCCCTTTTTGACGCGCTGGTTGACGAATTCAGAAAATACAGCGAAACCGCAGGAAAAATACCGAAAGAAATAATAAACGACATACTCTCACTCAACGAACCGGCAAAAATAATTTATCTGATCATAGGTTATATGCCGGGGCGTGTTACCGAAAAACAAAAACTCTTTGAAAACAGCAACGGCAGTGACATGATGATGAAACTCATAAAAATGCTTGCGTCGGAACGGGAATTCATGCTTGTTAAAAAAGATATTCATGAAAAAGTGCACGGTAAAATACAGAAAAACCAGCGCGAATATTTTCTTTCGGAAGAAATGAAGACAATTGAAAAAGAACTCAACAAAAACAGCCCCAACAAAGAACACTCGGAATATTTAAAAAAGATAACAGCGGCCAAAATGCCCAAACAGGCCAAAAAACAGGCAATAGATGAACTGGAAAGACTTTCAAAAATGATGCCCTTTTCTCCTGAAGCCACTGTGGTAAGAACTTATATAGACTGGATGATTTCCGTGCCCTGGAACAAAAAAACAACAGACCGCATGGATATTGACAATGTACAAAAGGTTCTTGAAGACGAACACTGGGGCCTTAAAAAATCCAAGGAAAGAGTTCTTGAATATCTGGCCGTGTGTCAGCTGAACAAAAAAATCAAAGGTCCCATTTTATGTTTCGCGGGCCCTCCGGGAACCGGGAAAACTTCTTTCGCGCGCTCTATCGCAAAAGCCATGGGCAGAAAATTTGTAAGAATCTCTCTCGGCGGCGTCAGGGACGAGGCGGAAATACGCGGCCACCGCAGAACCTATATTGGATCCATGCCCGGGAAAATAATCCAGTCACTCAGGAAAGCGGGTTCCATAAATCCTATTTTTCTTATAGACGAAATTGATAAAATCGGGCAGGATTTCAGAGGAGACCCTTCGTCAGCCCTGCTGGAAGTGCTGGATCCGGAACAGAACAACACCTTTTCCGATCATTACCTCGACACCCCCGTTGATCTCTCCGATATAATGTTCATCACAACAGCCAACACGACTTACACCGTCATCCCGGCTCTGAAAGACCGCATGGAAATCATTGAATTCCCAAGCTACACCCAGCCGGAAAAAATGGGTATTGCCTCAAATTTTCTGATTCCTAAACAGATAAAGGAAAACGGTCTCACACAGCAAAAAATAACTTTCAAAAAAGACTCTGTTGAATCCATCATAGACTCATACACACAGGAAGCCGGCGTCAGAAATCTGGAAAGGCAGATTGCCACAGTGCTTAGAAAAACAGCTAAAAAAGTCGTACAGGAAAAACTCAAAAAACCTATAGAAATAGACAAAAAAACCGTGCGCAAACTTCTCGGTTATGAAAAACACATGCACGATGAAGGCAAAAAAAACAGCATCGGCGTTGTCTGCGGGCTGGCGTGGACGGAGATCGGAGGCGAGGTTCTCACCGTTGAAACGGTTCTGATGAAAGGCAAAGGCGGCCTCATCCTGACGGGACAGCTCGGAGACGTTATGAAGGAATCCGCGCAGGCGGCCGTTTCATATCTCCGCGCAAACGCGAAAAAACTGGGGATTCCGGAAAATTTCATGAAAAACAACGATGTCCACATACATGTCCCGGAAGGAGCAATACCCAAAGACGGGCCGTCGGCCGGCATAACGATAACGATATCACTTGTGTCCGCGATTCTAAAAAAACCGGTCAAAAAAGATCTTGCCATGACCGGCGAAATAACGCTTTCGGGAAGAGTGTTGCCCATAGGCGGCCTTAAGGAAAAATCTCTCGCGGCTTTCAGAGAAAAAATAAAAACAATTATCATCCCGGACAAAAACAAAGCCGAGGTGAGCGAATTTTCGGAAAACGTAAAAAATGGCCTGACAATCATTCCTGTAAAAACAATAGACGAAGTTATAAAGATTGCCGTGGTAAGCGCAAAAAAAGAAAAGAAAAAAACAGGCGCGGCAAAAAGAGGCAAAACTGGAAAAATTAAAAATTACATTCCAGCCAGAGCTTGAAAAGGAGACACAAAATGAAAAAAGAGATTCTGTTTTCACCCGGGCCCACCAATGTGCCGGGCGAAATACTGCTTGAGGGCGCCAAAAGAACCATTCATCACCGCACAAAAGAATTCTCGGCGATGCTGTCCTCTGCAACAAAAGGCCTCGGCAAAGCTTTTGACACGAAAGGCGAAGTTTTCATTCTCACATCTTCCGGCTCCGGAGCAATGGAAACAGCAGTCGTCAATTTCCTCTCCCGCAATGACGATGTTCTCATACTCAACACGGGAGCTTTCGGCAGGAGGTGGGTAAATATTGTAAAGGCCTACGGCCTCGTCCCCGATGTTCTGGAATACCCGTGGGGCGACTCTTTTAAAATTTCCGATGTGGAAACAAAAATTAAAAAGAAAAACTACAAAGCTGTTCTCTGCCAGCTCGGGGAAACTTCAACGGGAGCCGTAAACGACATAAAGTCGCTCGGGAACATAGTACCGAAGGAAACACTCCTTATCGTTGACGCCGTCAGCGGCCTTATGGCAGAAGAATTTCACATGGACAAATGGAATGTGGATGTGGCGGTTGCCGGGTCGCAGAAAGGTTTTATGGTACCCCCGGGAATCTCTTCCATAGCCGTACGAAAAGGTATTGAAAACAAAATAGGGAAAGGAGATCTTCCCTGTTTTTATTTTTCCCTAACTCATGCGGAAGCATATCTGAAAAAAGGTCAAACCCCCTGGACTCCGGCCATAAATATTATTTACCAGCTCAACAAAGCACTGGAACTGCTGGAAGAAGAAGGTTTTGACAACGTCATAAAACGACACCGGGATATGGCGGCAATCGCCCGGAAAACCGTCACGGACATGGGGCTTGAACTCTTTTCGTCTTCGCCCTCAAACGGAATAACGGCTGTCAAAGTGCCCGACGGAATAGACGGAACAAAGCTCATTGAATACATTTGCGAAAATTACGGTGTGCGATTCGCCAACGGACAGAGAGAATACAAGGGCAAACTGATACGCATAGCGCACATGGGCTATGTGACGGTTCCGGACATTCTCATGGCTCTCAACTGTCTGTGGATGGGCCTGAAGAAAGCCGGCTTCAAAACCGGCTCAACCGCCATGGTCTCCGCCCTCGACAAAGCCATCTCCCTCGACTGATTTCAGAAGGGAGACAAATTTGTAATCCTGACGGAATTTGTCATTTCGACGCCTGAAGAAATCTTTTTAAGCATTTCATTCCATGACAAATTGTCACGACCTCACGATTCGCTTAATGTTTCAATCCACGCCCCCGCATGGGGGGCGACTTCAAGCGAAATATCCTAATATAGACTATCTTACGTTTCAATCCACGCCCCCGCATGGGGGGCGACCCAGCTT